>JALVPN010000115.1:18260-34599 GCA_027031765.1 Promethearchaeota archaeon
CGAGCTACGGTGGTCGCTCCTCGGGCGGCTATGGTGGCTACGGTGGCAGTCGTAGCGGCGGGTATGACCGGCGTGGCAGCCGTGACCGATATGGGCGCAGGCGCCGCAGGCGATAGGCCCTGCACGTTGCACCTGATGCTCACCGCCAGTCTGCCCACCGGGCCGTCCATACGCAGAGACCCTCACTGACGTCTCATCCCGTGGCTCCAGTGTGACCAGTCTTTTCTGCCATCGTCGTGTACCACCGGCGATGGCAGGACATTGTTTTTCTTGCGGTGCCCAAGAGTCGACGCATGCAGCTCGTACCGATTGGCAGGGTCGTCCTGTCTGGTGACCGCACTGCAATCAGAGTCTTCGACCGCTTCTGGCCGGCCACACTCAATGTGGACCGCTTCTCCCACATCATCGTGCTGTGGTGGATCAGTGGCTGTGACAATCCGGACGACCGGTCTGTCCTGCGGGTCACACCAATGGGCAGCCGCAACGCTCCTGTGTCCGGTGTCTTTGCCTGCAGGTCGCCGCTCCGACCGAACCCGATTGGCCTCTCAGTTGTCAGGCTGCTTGCGACCGACGAGACCTCGCACAGCCTCATCATCGACAGGATTGACGCCCACGACGAGACCCCAGTGGTCGACATCAAGCCCTACATGCCATCATCTGACATGGTGGCCTCTCCAACAGTGCCTGAGTGGTTTGCCGACAACACCCCATGTCACCCGTGACTGTGCTGCCGCCCCCTCTCGCTCTGGGGCCATGCACTACAGGACACCCCTCCGGGCCACTACCCGCTGCCTGCCGGCAGGTCGTACCACTCCCGCCGCATCTCCCGGTCATCCATCTCAGGCATCAAAGACCAGCGTCTTGACCACCACGGGTATGACGGCGCCACCCACTACCGGCCGTCCGACATCTACAAAGTCCCCCTCTTCAAGCCGGAGCTCGTCAATCGACAGCACCTCACACTGGACGCCTGTTTCGCGTCGCATGACATTGCCCACGCTGTTGCCCACGTCGGTCTCGAAACACATCAGTATCGGTCTACCGGAGGCCACCGTGCGCGGCAGGGCGTCCACAACTCCCCATGCGAACTCCGTCAGGCCCTCATACGACGGTCTCACCACGTCGCCAAAGGCCAGCATGACATCCCTTTCACCCTCCTCGATGTCCAGCATCCTCAGTGCGTCACGTATCCCGCGTGTCACAACGGCCCGTGTAAGGCCGCTTGCTGGCAGTGCAGGCCGTGCCACAGGCAGGTCTCTGACCGGCAGGTCGAGCCCGGTGGACAGGAACGTCGTGGAACCGCTCACCTCTAGGGTCATCTGGCCAGCACCTATGACAGTGGCCCTGATCCTGTGTGCCGGCTCCATCAGTTCAAGCCCTGCTGCTTCGGCACCCCTTCTTATGGCACCCGCCAGTAGTGGCCCCAGGTCGCCAAACGTGCGTGTCTCGTGCCGGTAGATGTACTCTGCTGTCCCGCCGGAGAACATGACCCTCCTGGGCACCTCTGTGTCCTCAAACGGCGCCGTCATCATGAGCCCCTTGGCAAGGCGTGGGAGCTCCCTGCCCGTGACCAGTGCGAGCAGAGCGTCAGCAAGGCCCTGTGCGAGCACGCGCGCGTCGCGGTCTGACAGGGGGCCACCCATCCGGAGTCCGATACCAAGCTGTCGGGCCACCTCTGCACCGGTGCGCTCAAGACGCACTACCATGCCGTCCTCGTCTGTGACCACGAGTCGACTCCCCACGTTGATGGCCGCAGTGGTCACCACACGCCCGTCCCTGCAGACAGCGAGGTTCGACGACCCACCCCCCACATCGACGTTGAGGACGGGGCTGTCGTCGCGCGCGGAAGCTGCGACCGCTCCGGACCCGTGGGCTGCAAGCACGGCCTCAAAGTTCGGCCCTGCCGTAGCGGCAACGAACGTGCCGGCCTCCTGTGCCAGCGCCCTGACTATCGTGTCCGCGTTCTCCTTTCTTGCGGTCTCCCCTGTTACAATCACCGCCCCTGTGTCAACGTCGCTGGGCGAGTACCCGGCCTGTCTGTAGTCGCTGAGCAGCAGCCCCCGCAGTGTTTCAAGGTCTATCCTGTCCTGTCCCAAGAACGGCGTCAGGTGGACAGACCCCTCATGAATGACTTCCCGTGATGTAACTTCGAACTTGCGGGTCCTGCTACCAGGGTCCTCGTCAAGGACAAGCCGGCTGAAGACGATGTGGGATGTCGACGAGCCGATGTCGACACCTACGCTGAGGAGCGTCTTCCGTGTCGTCCCAGTCCGCATTGTCCTGTCCACATGCCAAGTGCCGGCATACACCCTTAATACATGTCGTTGTCCGGGCACTGGTACACACTGTCCGTCTCTTATGTGGCGGGTGCTGGACTGTGGCGTCGTCGTGGCTGGGCGTGCAGGCATATCCTTAGGTCCCCCCCACATGCCGAATGCTTATCTGCTCACGTGAGTAGGTCTCTTGACCAATATCACAAGAGGTGATACTGCTGTCCATCGACGACGCAATCAAGGTCGCACAGCTGCACTATGACCTGCTCCAGCAGGACGACATTGAGAAGTGGGCGGAAACGCTCACGGAGGAGAACAAGCGCCGCGCCCTCAACCGGATGCGTGGCGAGTCCCCAGACTTCTGGTGGGACACCGGCCGGAAGTACTGGGAGAAGTATGGTGTGTACTACAAGTTCCTGCGGGTAGACAGGGAGGAGCCCGACTACTGCAAACTCTTCTTCACGAGGTACAACCGCGACGGCAGTCAGCGTGGGAGCCCCGTACCCATCCACCTCCGCAAAGAGGGTGGGAAGTGGAAGGTCGAGCAGGCGTCCTACTAGTCATGACTGGCCCCATGTAAGGCGACAGTCCTACACTGTAGCGTTGAGTCGAGGCATCGGGGGTGGCCGTGTTGCCCCCGGTGTCGTCTTACACAGTCCACCCGCATGCGATGCGCTGTTCTTCAGGCCGACCTCTAGTCCCACCGGTACTGACCCGTACCAGTCGGGCTGGCCCCGATACTCCTCACCACTGTTCAGGCCGGCACTCCTGACCGCTCACGGTGCGTGGTCTGCATACGGTCGGGGCCCTCGGTCAGCTGGGTGCCGGAACCACATGTCCGGTCCACTGTCGCACTCCTAGTATACTTCCCGCGGGCTGCGTAGCAACCTCTCGGGTAGCTGTCCGCCCTCGCCGAGCACTTCGAGCTCGTGGCCGCGCCCAACACGCCCGCCGTGCCGACACAGGAACCCTGACTTGCTGATCCCGCGTGCCTGCCGCTCTGCTGCACGGCGGGTTATCATACTGATGTTGGGTGGTACGGTCATGATGAGCTTCTTCTGTGCCTCGTCCACGACGAGGAGTATTGTGTCGTCACTAGTGTCCTTCGACGTTTCTCGGAACTGTGATGTGTTCTCATCAAACTCAAGGTAGACAGGCATGATAGTCCGTCCTCCAGACAGCGGTCATCGAAGTCTTGGGCCACTCGTCATTTATATATGCTATGCGCCTCTCCACTGCGGGTGCTCTCACACAGCGGCACGCAGCTCCGCCAAGCCCTGACAGGCTACTCGGGGAGCAGATAGGCGGTGCCGCAGTGTTCGCACACGGTGGCTGTCTCGCCTTTCTCCGGGAGCGGGAGTGGCGCACCACAGTTCACACAGCGGAGCTCGAGGAGCTCGTCGCGTTTCTTTCCGTTCTCGTCCAGGCGGATGACCCGGCCTGCGATGTCGCTCATAGTCTTCCCAATACGTGCTGCGGCCCTGCTGACGGCATCCATCTCCTCCTCGTTGAGAGTGTTCAACCCGACCGCCCTGAAGAAGCCGAGTACTGACTCTTTGACCCGTCTGACCCACGCTCCAGCGCGGTATGACCTCACATCCGACGTGTACAGTTCGGGTATTGTGTCATCAGGATGACCGGGTATCTCGTACCCCTTGTCCCATGGTGTCCTCTCATCCCTCTCCGGCCCTATCTGGACGCCGCACGACGGGCACACCATCTTCCACGGCCCCTTCCGGAACAGTCCCCTCTTCTCAGGTCTGTCGGCATGGTCGTACCAACAGCGCTTGTGTGCGAGGCGTCCGCAGTTGGGGCATGCAAAGAGGGCATACCGCTCGGGTCTTTTCTTGTGACTCTTGCCTGTCGGTAGTCTCTGCCATGAGATGTCCTTGTAGCCCCAGTTCAACAGGTAGCGACCACATATGAAGCATGTCTGCTGGTCGTACTGTGCGAGCATCTCAAGTGGAACTTTCAAGTCGGGTCCTCCTTGGGAGGACTGCACTGCATACGCATTTAAGGGCATCCAGTGCAGCACATGGTGCGCTGGCGGTTGCTCTCGCTACGAGAGGCCATCAGTGAGGTGTATGTCAGAGTGGGGCCATCTGGTCGGCCCCCGTTGAGGTGCTCCCAGTGTTCGACATGATACAGCACAACGAGACGGAGGAGGACGTGCTACCGCGGACACTGGTCTATGTGGTGGTCCATGGCGAGCCACTGACCGACGGCTCCGGCCGGATCAGTGAGAGGGGACGTGAACAGGTTGTCGAGCTTGTCAGGTCGCGGGCAATTGGGGGCGTGTCGCGCATCTACTCGTCACCTTCGAATGCAGCCCTTGTCAGTGCCGGCATCCTGAGGCGCGAACTGGACGTCCCGGTCACCGTGAGGGAGTGTCTTGCCGAGGTCTCGCTGGGCAAAGGGGACATCAACACAGCCGGAGAACAGGTGATACGTATGTGGGACGACCCGTCATTCCGGCCGGCTGGCGGCGAGTCTATAGACGAGGCACAGATGCGGTTCGGCACCTGTATGAACATAGTCGTGTCAGCACACCCGAATGACAGTGTGGTCGTCGTGACGCACCCCATGGTCAGCGCACTGTTCATGTCACTGGTCAGAGGAGGGCCGCCACTGCTGGAGGACTGGCTCTACATGGGGTACGCTTCATTTGCAATCTACGAGTACGCACGGGGCTCGTGGATGCTCTCCTCTCCTCACGATGACAGTTTCCTGTCGGATCCACGGAGCGTGGCGTCTTGCCTCCCTGAAGATGTGCGCTCCCTTTTTGGCCTCTGACGACAACGACGACCTAGCCTTTCCATGACACATGGACTCCGCGCTGACAGGTGATGTCCTGTGAGCCGAGTGCCAGCACGGGATGGGGCCATGCCCTCCGGCGCAACAGCGTGACGTGACGACACATGGTGCACTGCCCACTGGCAGCTGTTGGGCGAGGGGAAAAAAAGGAGGGGCGTGCAGGCACAGCGGTGACTGTGCCCGCGTCCCTTGCACTGTTCTTGTACTTGAGTGGACACAGGGGCTAGCCGCGTCGTCGGCGTACCAGCACCAGGACTATTACGAGCACGATGACACCGCCACCGACGAGGACGTACAAGCCCATGCTGGTGGTGTGCCCGCCAGTCGGTGTTGTGTTGGTAGTCGTAGGGGTCGGGGCCGTCGTGGGTGTGGTCGTCGTGGGTGTGGTCGTTGTGGTCGTGGACGTACTGGTGGAGGTCGAGGTCGAGGTCGAGGTCGTGGCGCCGCCGCTCATGTGGGCGCTCGTGTAGGCGACGAAGACGGGGTCGCACACAATCTCCTTGCCTGCCCAGTGGTCGTAGCCTGCCGTCATGAAGAGCATCGACGCCTGGACGTTCCAGCCAGTGATTGTGTCACCCGATGACGACTCGTACATGAGGCTGAAGGCACCGATAGGTGCTGACGACGAGCCAGAGATGTACTCGTTGGTCATGTTGTCGCCGCCCCAGTAGTACGGCAGTCCTCCCATGGTCACGTTGGCGAACGGGCTGTCCTCAGCACCAAACTCGTAGTAGTCCGCTGTCTTGCTGTCAGAGTTGGTGTCCGTTACTGGCTCCGTGCCTGCCCTGTACTCCGTCCTTGTGACCGTCCCGAGCACGCCGAAGAAGTTCACGGCCAGACTACGTCCTTCGAGCACAGAGTTGTCAAAGTCGTACAGCGTCCAGTTACCGAAGGCCTGGCTGATCTTGAACGAGACCGCGTGGTTCCACTTGGTCGGGTCCTCCGGGTCGTACTGTACCATGTCCACGTTGAAGGTGATGTCGAAGGACATGGACGTGACGTGAGCACGTGTCACCCAGTAGTCGAAGTCGGTCTCAGTGAGGCCAAGCGCGCCCTCGTATGACTGGCGGAACGCCCATGGACTCCTGAGCCCACCACCGTGCTCGATCTGGAGTGGGAACATGGAAACGTTGACGTCAAGGATTGTTATGCCGAAGCTCACTTCGGTGTCTGGAGACACGACCTCGTGGCCCGTGTCATTCGCCGAGCCCAGTGGACGCCTGAGCACCACGTCTCCGACGCTGTCGATGAGCACGACATGTGTCACCTCATCAGTGACGACCTGTCCCTCGTCAATGCTGAAGTCCGGCGCAGAGTTGGGCTGCTGCGGTCCTGCACCATCAGGGTCAAGGTCGTTGAAGATGAGGAGCCCTGCGTACTGGGCCCTGAAGGCCGCCCACATGCGCGTCGACTCGTTGACTGCCACCTGGAACGCCTGCTGGGTGCCCCATGCAAACCACGTGTTGCGCCACACGTTGCCCTCGACGCCCGTTATCCTGCTGACATCAATGGTCCTGTTCTTGGACATCCATGCTATGTACCTGTATTCTGGGGCCGGCACATCTTCACCGTAGTCTGCCCAGAGCAGGTCTTGTATCTCCTGCATCTCGTCTGGGCTCACTGGAGTCATGTCGGAGGCATGGTACCAGTAGAAGTCCTCCCTGGCCTCGAACTCCATGGTCATGGTAGCTGTACCCATCCAGTTCCAAGACAGGAACTCGTCACCGTTCTGGCCAGGCGTTGGGTCGAACATCAAGAAGACATGCATCCCCTCGACGGTGATGTTGCCCCAGTCCTCCCAGTGACCGACGCGCTTCACGAAATACTGGTCCTCGGTAGTGAAGTCGTTGCCGTCAAGGTCTACCGCACCGTCTGGGGTCACTGTCCATGCCGGTGGTACCCACACGAACACGTCGCCCAGCTGGAAGTGGGCCGGGCTCCAGATGGTGTCACCGGTGAGGTCAATCTGGATTAGGTCGTCAAGCCAGCTCGGCGGTGCCCACGGCGGCAAGACCCACGCGTTACCGTTCCAGTACCGGATGTTCTGGACTACCGTGACGCCCATTCTTGCCCGGTCAATGACCATCGAGGGCGCGTCGCTGCTGAAGGTCACATTCAGGTACATCTTGGACTCGCTCTCGCCGAGAGCCAGCTGGAATTCGGACACGGTCCACCAGTCTTTGTATGTTGTCTCTCTCTTCACAAGTGTGCCGTTGTAGCGGACGTAGACCTCCCTGATGACCGCTGACCATGTGGTGATGTTCCCTGTCTCGAAGTCAACTGTGACGTTGTAGACCACCGAATGTCTCCAGTAGTGTGTCTCATTGCTGTCCATGCCCGTGCCGCTTATCTGGAGAGTAAAGTGGTCGAGCTCCCTCGTGAGGTTCAGTCGTACCTTGCCGGTGTCATAGATCCTCGAGCCGTTGAGGTCTTCGATGGGCTTGTGTATCAGGATGGTGAAGTTCAGTGGTTCTCCCTGCATACCGCGGTCTGCAATCCTCCCATCAGCAGTGTACACAAAGGCCTCGATGAACTGGTCCTTGAATGCCAGTTTCATTGTATGCTTGCCCTTGATGTCAGGGTGCGGCATCAGCCTGTTGCCATGGGTGTCTTCGACAGTTGCAAGGCCCATGGCTGGCTCGACTGTACCGCCAATCTTCTGCGGGTCGGCGTCCATGTCTGTCCGGTTGGTGAAGTAGCCCGCCCAGCGGACGGCGTTGCCACCGTTGAACGTCCCTGTGTGACCGGCGTCACTCACAAAGTAGTCGTCAAGGCTGACTGTCCTGTTGGGGGTGATTCCAAAGTTGACGGTCCAGACGCCAATCCCTTCTGCGACCTCCTTCCAGTAGTACGTGATGTTCGGATAGCCGGTCTCAAAGAAGGTACCAGAGGCGTTGTAGACCAGATAGAGCATGGGCCCGCAGTCGAAGCTCTTGTTTATCATTGGCGTGTCGTGGTCCCACATCGTGTCTGGCCAGCCCGCTGGCATCTGGTACTCGACTCGCTGAAGGTACTGCTTCTCCCAGGTCAGTACTGCGAACGGGATCACGACCTTGCCCAGCTCCACGCCTGCCATCACGCGTACGATGAAGGTCTCGTTGTTGTCCACGTAGTGGAGGATGTTACCGTCAAGGTCTACGATGTCCGCGTAGTAGAACTTGGGAATCGAGAAGTCGCGTGGGCTCACTGGCGTCCCCATGCCGATGGGTGGCAACGTGAACCTGCCTGATGCAAGTCTGGAGAGCCACGACGGTGATACCGGTCGCCCCGTGGTGTCTATCGCCTGCATGCCTGTCCAGAAGACACCTTCGCCAATGTCCCGGGTGAACCTGAACCGGAACCACACCGTGCTGTCATTCTCAGACCTGTTGTACTCGCACAGTGTCGTGTTCAGATAGATGAAGTGTGATGGCTCAGGCTCATGCTGACCAGGCCGGTACCTGAAACTCAGTGCAGCCCACCTGTCCGCTGTCACGTTGTACTCCATGACGAACACCGGTGACCTGCGCCGCGCCATTGCACCCCAGAACCTGATGGTGTCGAGCTCGTTGCCCTCGCCTATGAAGGCATCCGGGACCGTGATCACAACTTCGAGCTCCGTACCGACCTCTACCATGTAGTGGTTCTCAGAGATTGAGGTGCCGTTCGCGAGGTACCGGATGTCGACATCGGGCTGTGGGCCGAACAGCCACGTGGCGTGTTCCTCTGTGCTGCCGATGTCGCGCGTATCGTTGACCACGTTCCAGTCAACGATGATTGCAGGTTCACCGGGTCCCTGCGCAGTCACCGTGTTGAGGCCAACGCCCCACGCGATGCTCACCAGCAGCAGTGCCATTATTACTATACTGCTCGCTCGTTTCATGTCATATCATTCCCCTTTGCCACACTGTTGTCCTGTCACTCTGTCCTGCCCATCGTGGGACATGACATGCTCTCTCCTGTGGCATATGGTCTCATACGTGACCATCTACGATAGAAGAAACCGTTCTTGGCTGCAACATATACTGCCGCAGCCAGCGTTATTAAGTTATTGTGTGCCGCCTTCCGCACGGTCCGGCGGTCTGGTCATGACGACGGCCGGGACACCACGTGTGTCCCAACGTCCGATGTGTGATGGTGCTACAAGACTAGTGCCGTGCAGTAGTTGCGGTTTGCGGTCAGACCGGGTACGGTCCACTGTGACAGCTGTGCAGAACCGACACGTCGGGCCCTGTCAAGGACACCGGGCGTGCTGAAGGTCACGCCGAATGTGGGGGACAGCAGTGTGGACGTTGTGTTCGACCGCGGGCTACTGGGTGCCGACGACATCACGCGTTTCCTTGAGGGCCCCGGTTTCCCCGTGGTGTCGGTCACCGGGACACGAGGGCCATCCCTGTTGGTATCGCCAAGGTCCTGCCCGGTGACGAGGCGGCAACAATACGTTCGTTCCAGTCTAACGGCCACACCGTCATGATGGTCGGCGATGCCACGAACGATGCTCCTGCGCTGGTCAAGGCCGATGTTGGTGTGGCTGTGAGTTCCGGCACGGACATCTCAGTCGAGTCCGCAGGTGTGGTCTTAGTGGGTCACAGGGTCACGGGTGTTGTCGACACGCTCGCTATCGGGTCGACCTGCCAGTCCAATCCAAGACCGTCCAGGACCCCGTCCTCGCGTCCTCCTTCAATGGGGTCGGCATACCCATCGCCGTGGCCGGACTCCTGCACCCCGTCTGGGCCATGGTCGCGATGGTGGCCAGTGTGACAACAATTCTGGTCAACTCGTTTGGCGGGCGTCTGTCCCGTGTGGGGCGTGAGGTCTAGTTGGTTGGGGCCGCGTACTGACGACAGGCCCCATGTCATGCCCAACAGTCGGTCCGGATGACACGTCCACAACGGGCCGGCCTTGGAGAGTCCCATACTCACCGACGTACGTGTGACGGACTACGTTGCACGTATAGTGGTCACTCCGTCCACCTCCTCCACTCTGGCATGCCCCTCCCGTTCGAGTATCCTTGCAAGGTCGAGGCTCTCTGCGAGCGCCATCACGAGCGAGTCCCACCTGTAGTCCCCGTACAACACCCTCGAGACCTCGTACAGGGTCACCGGGTCCTCGTTGAGCCACTCAGCAAGCCTCTGCAGCTTCGTCCTGTACTCCTCTCTCAGCTGGTCGAGCCGGGCACCAAGGTCTGCAATCGGGGCCCTGTGTCCTGGTAGCGCAAGGAGCCCTGCGTATGGTGCCACGCGTTCGAGTGAGTCCATGTACGTCAACATCGAGATGTCCACAGGTGAGTCAAAGTCCAGACTGGGGTTCGAGCTGATGTCACCCAGCACGTGGTCGCCTGTAAAGATGACACCGGCCCCGTCCAGTACCAGACAGACAGAGCCACGCGAGTGACCCGGCGTCCACACCACTTGCATGGCCCCAGCACCGGTGTCCAGCGTGTCCCCGTCGTCCAGGGGCCGTGCACCAGGGCAGGAGACACCGTACTGGAGGAAGTAGTGGAGGAGGGGGCCTGGCCTGAATGTCGTTCGCACATGCTCCGGGACGCCACCCCGTTCGATGATGCTCAGGTACTCGTGCACCCGTCTTCTCAGGTACCCCTCGTGGTCCGTCACCCTGTGCCTGTCCTCACTGTGGATGAACACCTCGGCGCCTGACAACTGGGCTATCTCTCCCGCCATGCCGGCATGGTCGATATGGCCGTGCGTCAGTACCAGCTGTCCAATGTCCTCGAGACCGTAGCCGTGGGCCCGCAGTCCCGCTGCCAGTGCCTGCCGTGCGTCCTCTGCCCGCGGCCCCGCGTCCACCAGTGTAAGCGCCTCCCCCTCAATGAGATAGGTGTTCACCGGGCCCACAGGGAAAGGTGTGGGCACCTCGATTCTGCGGACTCCCCGGGGCAGGCTGTAGTCCAGTTCTCCCATCACACTTCCACTTCTCTTGCTCCTCGTAGGCATGAGGTCGACACGCGAGAGAAAAGCCTTCTGTCCGTGTCAGCCACATGTCACCGGTACCGCATGGCCTTGGTACTGGCCAGCCTCTCAATGACCCGCAGCCCCTTCTCGCTCACGTCTGTCGTCTCAATGAGCCCGTCCTCGATGGCTGTACGGAGCGCACGCTCACCGGCCACTGTGCGGACAATCACGGTCGTCCACCCCTCCGGCGAGCCGACGTTGCCGAAAGAGATGTCGGCACCCTTGCACGTGAGGTCACGGCAGTACTTGCAGGAGGTCGCACCACACCCGCTGATCTCTTTCAGCTCCCACTCGTGCACAGTGTCCCCGGTAGACACGGAGAACGTCCCACCACTGATTGACATGCGTCTGATGTCTGCAACCTGCACTCCGGTAGATGCGAGGAACCCTGACAGGCAGTCGTAGTCAAAGGCATGCATGCAGAAGAGGCCTAGGGTGAGCACGTCACCGATACCGCCTCCGCCGACCACACGGAGTGCCTCCCACGAGAGCCTATTGACCGCATCTATGTCGCACGCCGTGCCGACGACCGCGACTCTCTTCGCGCCCTCCCGGAACGCCTCCAGCATGGCACCAACTACCGGTGCGTGACTGTACACAGTGCCTGCGTGCTCTTCCAGGCAATCCGGGTCCCTGATGACCGTCGGGACAGGTCTCCAGGGCCGTGTGTTGTCCTGTCCGACCACCACCGCGGCGTCCACAGTCCCATGAGTGATGGCCGCCTCAAGCACCCGGGTCACTGCGCCGCCGTCTTGGGAGCGGCCCGGTCTGTCCCGCGCCCTTGCAGCAATGACCTGTCGACTCTCCCCCAGCAGCTCCTCGCGTGCGACCACTGTCCTCGGGCAACTTGCATAGCACAGTCCGCACCCAGTACACTTGCCCACGAGGCGTGGCACAAGTCGTGTGCTACTCTTGTCGGCGGCCAGTGCGTCCTCCGGGCACACCGCAATGCATGTCCCACACTCGACGCACGCACCACGCTCAATCACAGAACGTTGTAGGCGCCGGAAGGCCCGCGGCTGCATGTACTCAGAGAGGCGCTCACTGCTCTTCTCCAGTAGTGTCGTGAGGTCTGTCAAGGCTGTCATCCGGACTGCGTGCGGCTCCCTGTCATATAGACATGGTGGTGGACAACACCGCTCACCCGGATGATGGTGTCGTATCCGCCCCAGAGTGGTCGTTGTTGGGGTCGCTGTCGGTAGCAGGGTGCAGTGACAGGAGCAGTGCCAGTACGACCAGGCCGAGGGCCCCATTGCGGCACACACCACATAGACCTGTCGTAGGCTACCGAAGACCACCCATAGGTAGGCACCTACAGGGGCTGCCACCAGCGAGGTCGAGCTGACGAAGAACTGGTACGTCCCCAGTGCCCGTTTCCTGACCGTTTCGTCCCTCCCCTCAACAACGAGTCCTCTCTCGGCACCGGTCCAGAACACTACCGGTACTGACCAGACCATGTTGATGGCCACCACGACAAGGAAGCCATTGCCGTAGCCGAGTGCGAGGAAGACGAGTACCTTGCTGAGGAGCCCTGCCAGGAGTGAGGCCCTCAAGTCCCTGTCAGCGATACCACTCACTGTGTGGGTCAGCAGCACGGTCGTGAGCGAGAACGCGCTCCACGTGTAGCCGAACTCTGGCTCTCAGGTGCCACTCTTGGGTCGCAAGGTGCCCAGATGTGGTATTGCAGCGTTGAATGAGAACGCAAAGAACACCATCACTACCGTCACCCTCTCCAGCCTGAGACCCTCATGCCCCGTCAATGTGTCTAGGCCTCCTGTCTGGTGGTCTCTCGTGCTGTCATGGCGCTGCCCCCCCTGTCCATCAGGAGGGCACACAACGCTTAAAGTCTGGTCGGTCATGGCCCCTACAACAGACCTGCCGAGGTGGACCACGCGCATTGATAGTCCTTGAGGGCGCCGACCTGCGACTCAACCGTGCTGTGACCTTCGAGTGGCTGTACACCAACGGCCTCGGGGGTTACGCCTCCTCCACGGTGGTGGGCCTGAACACGCGTGGCTACCATGGCCTGCTGGTCTGCTCCATGAGCCCCCCGGTGGACAGGTGGCTGATGCTATCGAGGCTCGACGAGGCGCTTGCCACAAGTGAGGGCGAGGTGAACTTCTCCACCGAACAGACCCGCAAAGGTGTTGTGAGCCGCGGCTACCGTCTGATCCGCAGGTTCGAGCTTGGCCCCCTGCCCGAGATGACCTATGCAGCGCCCGGCATCACGATTGCAAAGACCGTCTTCATGGCCTACCGGCGGAACCTCACAGTGGTCAACTATGAGGTGTCCAACGAGGAGGAAACAGTGTTCACGGTGACCCCACTCCAGACGTGTCGTGAGGTGCACAGGCGCCCCGTACAGCTGGACTTCACCCCTGAGGTGGACGTCATAGACGACCACTCGTACGTTGCCTATGACGACCGCCAGAACTCACCGGTGATGTACTGTTACACTCCGGATGCCGACTTCGCACCGGCCAAGATCCGTGCTACGGACGTGCAGGTCTACCGCAAGGAGAAGTCCCTTGGGCTGCCGCACGAGGAGCAGTTGTACATCCCAGGGGTGTTCCACACGGTGCTCGAGCCCGGTCAGCACTACCTGTCGTTCCTGTTCGCGGTGGGCACCTCGCAGAAGGAGCTCGTGCGTGAGCTCGGGCCGCTGGCCAGGGCCAAGCGGAGGGACTTTGCGCGTCTGCGGTTCGAGGAGCTGCGCCGACGGAAGGTCCTCAACGACCGGGCGTACAGGGACAGCGGCAAGACGCGAGACGAGGACATCGAATGGCTCGTCTACAACGCGGACACCTTCATTGTCGACCGCGCGTCCACCGGCATGCGCTCCATTATCGCCGGCTATCACGAGCTGGTCGACATTGGCCTCGATGCCATGATTGCGCTACCAGGCCTGACACTTGCTCTCGGGCGGTACCAGGACGCACGCGCAATCCTGCTGACCTATGCCCGTCACGCAAGGTATGGCATGGTCCCGAACGACTTCCCAGACCGTGGCATCCAGCCAGAGTACGACAGTGTGGACGCCTCACTGTGGTTCATCCTCGGCGTGTACAGGTATGTGGATGCGACACGTGACACCGAGTTCCTCCGTGGCATCATCTGGGACACCATGGTCTCGATAGTCGAGGCCTACCGTATGGGCACCAAGTTCAACATCCATGAGGACCACGACGGCCTGATCTTTGCCGGCATGGATGGTGTTGAGGTGTCATGGATGAACGAGCGGGTCGACAACTGGGTCGCCACACCAAGGGTCGGCAAGTGTGTTGAAACCAATGCACTCTGGTACAACGCACTGCGGGCAATGGGTGAGATGTCGGAGCTCATCGGCCGTGACCCATACGAGTACCAAGCGGTGGCCGAGTGGATCCGTGAGGCATTCGTGCAGACCTTCTACGACGAGGGCCGGGGCTACCTCTACGACGTCGTGACCGACGACGGGGTGGACGCCTCAATAAGGCCCAACCAGATCTTTGCAATCGGCCTCCCCTTCCCGCTCCTCAGGGGGGCGGAGGCACTGTCGGTACTGGATGTCGTTACAGAGCACCTACTCACACCCTTCGGCCTCAGGACCCTGTCGCCGAAGGACCGGCGGTTCGTCCGGGCGTGTTCTGGTGGCCCACGCGCCCGCGCTGCGGCTGTTCACCAGGGGACGGTCCACCCATGGCTCATTGGCCCCTTTACGTCCGCCTTCTTGAACGTCAATGGCCGCACCCCTGAGAACAGACGGTATGCTGAAGAACACTTCTTCCGTCCCGTCCTCCGTGCTGTGAGAAAGGGATGTCTGGGCACGGTCTCGGACATGTTCGACGGTTCGAAGCCTCACCGTGACCGGGGGTGTGTCTCACGGGCACGCAATGTGGCCGAGCTGCTCCGTGTCTACTTTGAGGAGCTGTGAGCCAACACGGGGGTGGCGAGTGTGGACAGGAACATCCTCCTCACCGGTCGGCCGGGAGTCGGGAAGACAACTGTCATCCGTCGTGTGGTCGGGCTCCTGGGCCGGGACAGGGTGGGGGGCTTCTGGTCCTCCGAGCTCCGCGAGTCCGGCAGACGCGTGGGCTTCACCATAGAGACCGTGGACGGACGCACCGGGGTCCTTGCACACTGTTCCCTGTCCTCAGGCCCCAGGGTCGGCCGCTATCGTGTCAACGTGCACGACATTGATGCCATTGCTGTGCCGGCACTCGTCGCTGCGAGGGCGTCCGGCAGAGTGATAGTCGTGGACGAGATTGCAGCCATGGAGCTGTTCTCACAGGCCTTCGTGGAGGAGCTGATGCGGTGTCTGGACACACGGCGCGTTCTCGGCACACTACAGATGAAGACGCGCCCACTGCTCAACAGTATCCGTGGCCGCGATGATGTGCTCCTGATAACGGTCACCGAGGCCAACCGCGACGCCCTGCCTGCACGTCTCGTGTCGATGGTCGGTGCTGACTAGACCTTGTTGGTGTGCAGTGTTGTCCTGCAGGTCGTGACGTTGGGACCCCCATGTGGGACGGTTAGGCTGCACAGAGGAGGAGCTACCGCACGGCTCCTGCGTCCTCTGGCCCGTGAGATCCGCCGTCCGCCACGTCCCACTGTCAGTCGTCCTATTTCCGGCGCGTCCTTGTGCGGAAATAGATTGCAGCAATTGTGACGGTTGACAGGCCACCGAGGGCCAGGAGTGTGACCCACACGGGGAGCGGGGTGGGCTCACGCACCATCGTCGCTATCGTGCAGTTCATCCACCCTGTGACCTCTGTGTTCCTTGCTGACGAGTTGTCAGTGGCCACGATGCGATAGAAGATGGTCGTGCCCACGCTGAACTCGCCGAGCCCCTTGACGTAGAGCCCTTCAGCGAACTCCCTCATCGGTGCTGACTCCACCGTTTCGTTCCCCTGCACACGCCACTCAACAGTGACGTTCAGGACGCCATTGAGGTCCCAGACCTGCGCCTGGACCTGGAGCACCGCCGTAGTGGGTGTGGCGTGTGCCTGGATGGGCATGACAGATCTGACAAGTGGCCTGTGGGCGTCCGGGGTGACGTTCACGAGCACAATGCTGAGCGACGACTGGTTGAAGAAGTCATTGAGTAGCAGCCAGTACCTGTGGAGTCCTGGTGTGAGCCCGTCGGCGTCTTGAGTGATGTTCTCGCCGTGCCAGACCCCGCTGCGGAGCTTCTCGCTGTCCAGAACGAGGGTGTAGTTGCGCGGGTTGCTCTCTTCTGCCGTCCACACAAGGGAGTGGCCCGTGTAGCCCTCCTCGTACGTCAGGTCGTCGGGGGCCGATATCACGGGTGCCCTCTGG
>JALVPN010000116.1 GCA_027031765.1 Promethearchaeota archaeon
GCTGTAATCATTGCGTACTTCCCTCTACTTGTTCCTTTGCGATGCGGGCGAATGCATTGGCGAACTCTTCAAACGTCTTGGGTGGAACCCGTAACCTTACCAGAATCCTCCGTACGATTTGTTGTGGACCAGAGTAGGCCCTCTCGGCCTCGCTGCGTTTCTGACCATCTTTCTCGTAGATTACCTCTCCGCGGATTGGGTCAACAGGCTCATCGATGTAGAACTCAAGAATCGTGTGATACGGTGTCCGTATGATTCGAGCCCCACTGGCATCGAACGTGGGCAACTCCTCAGGCCGTAAATATTCAATTCTGATGACTGGCCTTTCTTCGTTCGCCTGCTCGCTCATCCGGGGCTCACTTCGGACAGGTTCCTTTGAGAACCATGCAAGGCTCATCCTAATCAAGCTTTCGTGATGGTGACCTGTGCGGAACGTTCAGAGGGATAGAATGCCCTTGTAGCTGTTAGGTGGAAAGTCAATCATTGGCGAGCCCTCGGGAACACTCCTTGCAGGTCACACTCTTGGGACTACCGGGTGATTTCTGGGTGGCCGCGTCCTGCGTATGTGTGAAACTGTGATACAATTGCAAGGGGGGCTCTATTATGGTGGACTCTGCTGCGGGCCTTCAGACTGGGTGGCCATGTCCTTGCGCCGAGCGAGCCCCGATGCGAGTGTCATGATTGACGGCAAGCCTGTCTGTTGCTCCTCACGGGCCGGGTTCTCGCGGGACTCGACGTACAAGTACCTAGTGAATACAGCCCTCTCTCAGTGGGGTCTTCTGGTCTGGCAAAACCGTGACCAAAAGCCTCTTAATTGGTGAATCTCCCGGCCCTTGTTTGCAAATGGTCGTCCGAGTTGGGAGCCGAAGATGGCACGAGAGAGCCTTGAGAAAGAACTCCAGCACATGTTCCGAGAGGACATCATTGCAGCGTGTCAGTACTGGGGTGTAGACCTGAGCAGTGCCCCCTCCGGAGAAGACCTGACGCAGCTCCTTGCCGAGAGGATGCGCGACCCGGAGATGCGGGCCCGTGTGTTCGCCACATTCACCGACCGTGAGACCGACCTCCTCGGCATGCTCACGCTCAACGGTGGCGCGATGTCGTACGACAAGCTGAAGCCCTTCAGGAAGATATACAGCCACGGCCAGCTCAACCAGACAGTGCGGGACCTGCGGAAGAAGGGCATCGTTGTCAGGAGGATGATGTCCCGCGTCACCGAGTTCGGCCGCGAGACGGCCGAGTTCAAGGTCATCGACTTCTTCATGCCACACCTCATAGCACACTTCTCGGCAAAGCCGACTCCCAGACCAGACCCGCCCAGACGCGTCAAGAAGTTCGTTGACTACAGGGACACGTTGCTCCTCGACATGCTCATCCTCGTCTCATATGTCGCAAAGAACGAGGTCAAGATGACCAGCAGCTGGGAGTTCCCACGGCGCGAGGCCGACCGTATCAGGGAGCATATGTCCACACCCACTGAGGAACGCTTCGAGACCGTCCAGCGCCTCGCACGCAAGGCCGGTGTGTATACGATTGTGGAAGACGACCGTGTAATACCTTCAAAGGTCGAACAGTTGTTTGCCGGCAGGCAGGAGCATGTGACCCGCCGCTTGCTGCTGTCCACCCTCGGCCGCACGCGCGCAATATGGGCCACCCCGGACCAGCCCACCGAGTACACCATGAACCTCGTCGTCTGTAGACTGCGTGAGAGCTCCACAGACCAGTGGATCTCTATCGAGGAGATGAAGGCGTGGGTACGCAGTGAGCTGTTCATTGAGCGTGAGCCGCTGAAGTGGATTCAGGTCGACGAGGAGCGTGTGCGGATGGCCCTGGAAGTGCCGGTCCTCCTCGGCCTTGTGGAGGCGGCATACAAGGGCAAGAAGCTCGTCGCAGTCCGGTTGACTGACCTCGGTGACCGCGTCATCAACCAGCGCGACGGCAACGGCCCGTCAGGTGATACCTTCATTGTCCTGCCAAACTTTGAGATCACAGTGTTCTCGACCGAGATGGACTACGCCAGCCTGTACAGGCTAATGCTCTTTACTGAACCCGTCAGGATTGATGTCGTCAGCACCTTCCGCATCACCGACTCATCGGTCTTTGAGGCCACCAAACTGGGCCTTCGGGACAGGGACATAGTCGAGTTCCTCGAACGCGAGAGCTCAAAACCGGTACCGAAGAACGTCCTGCGTTCCATCCGGGACTGGGCCACACAGACCACATTCGCCACGGTCTCAGAGGTGACACTGTTTGAGACCGAGTCTGAGCGGGACCTCGAAGACCTGATGTTCCTCGACGAGTTCAAGCAGTTCGTGGTGCGCCAGGTGGGCCCGCGGGCAGTGGTCGTGTCAGCTGACCTGAGCACCCTGACTGAGGCCCTCCACCCGCACAAGGTGAACGTTTCCGGGCCGCAAATGGACATCACAGGGGTGCTGCAGACCACCGCCCCGTCCACAGAGCCCCTCCTCGTCCAGAACGACCACCATGACCCGAACGTCCCCGAGGCATGTGTGGGCTGTCCTGCCCTGCAGTCATGCAACAGGGTGCTGCGCCGCAAGGCCAGGGGGACGAGGGGGCCCCGGTCACAGTGACCCGGGTGTTGCCCCCAGAACTGGCGGGGGAGTTCTTTGGTGTCGGCAGCGTGGGCGAACGCAGTCCGGATGCGCCCCTTGAATACGTGTCCCGGTTGCCACTACCGTATGTCTACCAGCTCCCAACGGATGCGGAGGACATGATCCGTCAGTTCGCCTGCCTTGTGGACGGCTTTGAGGAGGAGGACACGTACACCCTCGATGTCGACATGGCCGTTTACCGGGATGTGACCGAGGGCGACTCGCCACTCCTTCCCGACCCGGCCCATGACCATGCGCTGTACGCACTGGTCAGGGACAGACACTACAGACACCTCAAGACACAGCAGACGGCACCAATGACCATGTGCTTCTCCATCCACAGTAGCGACGGCGCGCAACACGTGTCACTGCACATGCTATACTTCTACACGGCGCTCATGAGAAGGGTTGCGGCCGGCCAGTACGAGCACCTCTCTGGACACTGTGACTGGCTCGTACTGTGCCAGGACGACCCGGCCCTCGGCCTCGTGTTACAGTCGCTTGCCAACCGTGATGTCCCAGGTCTCACCCTGCGCAGGATTGTACAGCTCACGGACTCTGTGTACCCACCGGGTGTGGCCCCGGCATTCCACTACTGCGACGACTGGCGTGCTGTGTTGACTGCCGACTGGCACGCCCTCTGGGACGGTCGCCCACGGATTGTACACGTCGACCTGGTCAGTTTTGCCCCAGAGGTCTCGTCGGAACAGGCAGAGAAGATGAACCACTTCCTCGAACGTGGTGGGGCCATTGCTATGGGAGTGCTCCCCAACGTGGACTCGGCATACGCCGCTCCGGTGCGCGATACCCTCCGGCACAACCTGAGCACTTCCCTTGCCGTCATGGTGGAGAGTGGTGTGGACATCGACCTGCTGGCAGAGGCGGCCATGGTCTCCACCCAGTGTGGTCTGTCCCGTGCCAGTCCTGAGTTGACCCGTGAAGTCCACCTGCTCGCTGCCGGTCATATCGCCGAGGTCTTTCGGGAGTGTGTTGTTGCCCTCAGATAGGCTTAAGTGCTGAACCTTCGTCGCCGACGCCACTCACACGGACGGTGCATGACGTGGGAGATGAGAACAGGGAACCTGGTCCTATCATGAAGTTCATCCAAGAGTACCGCTTCAAGATGCTCATCCCAGAACTGCTTGTTGTCTTCGGCCTCTGGTACCTCGCACCCGAGTCGCTCCTCCCGGGGAGTGCGGGTAACATGTACCGCTCCTTCGGTCTTCTGGGCCTGCTGTGCCAGCCACTCTGGTCCGTCCCGAGCGGTGTCCTTGCCCTTGTCACAGCCTTCACGCTCCACGGGATATACCCGATGGACAACTATCACGAGGGAAAGATACCAGAACTGCCACGGGGTGCCATCATCCTCGTCCTCGTATCGTTCCTCCTGCTGCCACTCCTGGTCACCATGCAGATGATTGGATACTTCATGACGGAGGCCACAGAGTACATCAAGAGATCCCCGTTCTGGGAACGCGTCGAGAGCCTAGGTGACCTCCTCTTCTATGCCGGCCCGGTGTTCTTTGTCGGCCTCCAGTGGTGGCTCCTCGTACCCGTGTTCTTCCTGAGCCAGGCCGTGGACGGCATCCATAAGATTGCACACCACGAGACCGCAAGCGAGCCGATAACCGCGGTCTTCTACTTCCTGTGGCCCGTGACAATCCCGTTGTTCTTCGACCCCATCGAGGTCATGGCGATGGCCGCACTGTCAATCCCGGCCTTTGCCTTCTACTCGTACATCCGCCCCTACTATACCTATGTGACGGCCGTCCACACACTGACCTTTGCCCTCTTGGTCGTGGCCACCATGTTCCTGTACCCGTACATGCCACTACTGAACACGCTGATGGGCCCGGGATGGCGGCCGCCGCCACCTGACCCCTGGTGGTGAGCAGCAGTCGGGTCGCCGCCCCCAACATTGCCATCTACTGTCCGCTATGCGTGTTACAGCGCTCCCCAGTCCCCCCGGCACCAGCAAGTGCCCTCACCGGGCGTAGGTCGGCTTGCGCGTGGCGACCTCCTCGTCCTCCTCACGCAGCTTGTGCTGGAATGGCCTGCCCTGTCCATATATCGCAGGGTCCACCCCGTGCGTCTTGACCATGATCACTCCGAGACCTACCGTCTGGACCACAACGGAGACCGCACCGATGACAAAGACTGCAAGAAAGTACTCGTGTGTGGGTGCGGTGGCGAATAGCTGCAGTGCCCATATCGTCGGGTAGGCAATGGCCTGGACCACAATACCGGCTACGAGCATCATGACCCACTTGTTAGTCCAGTTTGGCGACATCATCTTGACACTTCCGCGGTCGTCACACTCGGCCGGGCCGGACACAACTCCACAATTAAAGGTGCCTATCATGTCCTCTGCACCTGACCACTGAAGTCAGGTCTATGAGGGGTCTTGCGGGTGGTGGCCGTCCCGCACAGGTCGGGCACTCAGGCGTGCCCACTGTCCCGCACCCACATGTGGTGGCTTGACGTTGGACTCCCCTACTGGCCGACCCCGCCTGTCCCACCCGTCCTGACCAGAAGTTTCATCTCCCTCACGAGGGCCACAGTGAGCGTTTCGAACATCGACTCGGTGATGGTCGGCACACTCCTCGTCCTCTTCGGGATATCATACCGCGCCACGATGACCGTGACATCGTCGTCTGTGGAGAACTCCGCTATGCCCGAGTACTTGTCCCTGCATATGACCCGCCTCTCCTCAGTGACTGGTGGGCCCTTGTATATTGTCCCGACAAGATATGGGTAGTCGAAGCCCGAGTGAGTGACCAACAGCTTGATCTTGGCGGTGCCCGGGAGCCCCTCCACTGTAGCGACCACCTCGGCGTCGCGTATCACAGAAAGCTCCCCTCTCCTTGCCAGGGTCGCCTCCACGAACACATCAACACCATCGACTCTGTCCAGCACGCCACCGTACTTGAGGAGGGCACCCCGTGGCGCCGGGGAAACCTCCATCTCTTTGTCTACTTTTGTGGCCCTGTACGCGCTCATGAATGCGAGTAGGGAGGCCGTGCAGGCCGCAATTGAGAAGACAACTGCAGTGTCCACCTCGACACTTATCAGTGGCCTGCCGTACGTGATGCTCATGGCGAGGAGGCCCAAGGCCACAACTATCACTATGACCCCGGTGCAACACCCGCCACACCCAACTCCTGAGGTCTCGAGCAGCCCGCGGTACGCGTCCTCATAGGCACTGGCCATCTCCTCGTACTGTCTGAGGGGTACTTTCACCTTCTGTGTCTTCCACTCATCCGATATGATGTCGACCGCTCTCTTCGAGGCCACGCCGAAGATGACGGACAGGAATAACAGTGTGACTGGCAACCACACGAACACAAGGAGTACGTTATCTCCCGTTATCCCTGACACCACGATGAGATAGTCCATGAATGCAACAGTTGCCAGCATTGTAGCCACGTACAGCCTGATGACCACGCGTTGTTTAGAGGTGTCGACCACTTGCTGTGTGTCACTCAATCGACGTCCACATCCGCGTACTGTCAGTGACCGAGGTGTGATAAGCTCATCGTCAGCCACGGTGGGCCCCCAGTGCTCGTGCTGCGGGCCCGCATATTCTCAGAGTGCCGTACTGACCCCCAGTCCGCCCTATACGGGACTGGCGTCCTGTCGCTCCTCTGCAGTGTTGGCCTCCGAGTCCTCCATGCCTGCCGTCACCTCGGCTAGGACCTCTTCCAATAACATGTCCCGGCCCTTCTCCTCCATGTACTCTTGGAGGGCCCAGACAATGAGGCCACGCAACGCATCCACTGTGGGCGGCCGTCCACCGGCACCTGCGACCTGTCTGCTATGTTGAGTCCCCTCTGAGACCGTGAGCACTGCCGTTGCCACATCAGGGGCGGCCGGGTCGACCATCACTCTTGCGACACCCTCAATCCCCTCGATACGGCCCACTGCACGCACCTGCCGGATCTGGTAGTACCCCATAGACTCGGCCAGCTCTACCTCCACACCAGCCCAGGCGACCCCGGGCACAGATGCCAACAGCTCCACCATGGGGCGTACTCCGCGGGGGCTTATCCACCTGAAGTGACGACTGGCCTCGCTCGGGGCGAGCCTGAACACGAACATCGAGTAGAGTATCGCCAGTGGTATCAGGAGCAGTCCGAATGTGTGCGAGGCATACGGTAGGAGGGAGAGGTCCATGGTCATCAAGGGTGGCACGCTGACGACAAGGGCAGTCATGAGTATGCACAGTAGCAGCAGCATGGGGTCGAGTCTGGAGACAAGGTGTGCGTACTGCCCAGCATACTGCTGTACCATCGAGGAGAACTCACCGAGTCCGACCTCTCGGGAGTGTGGCTCCCAGTGTGTGTCCCGCAGGTGTGCCTGCTGCTTCATCCGCCATGCCACCACTGCAGCAAATACGGCCAACACGCCCACGAACAGGGCACACGTGATAGTCCACCCCACGAGTGAGGCGTGCACCTGCAACAGGACGGTGTCTGCAGTACCAGTACCGGTCAGTGCAATCAGGAGCGTGCCCACAAAGAGCACCAGGTAGTAAGGCAGCAGCGACTGGTACTCGAGTGGTTCCTCAGACACTCGTCACTCCGCTCCTGGTACCAGGTCACTCAGTGCCCGTTGTATTGTCCCCCTCTGTGGCTGCCACCGGTCGTACCGGGATTGGGGCCGCCCCGAGTGCATGCAGGGCTTCTTGTAGGTCATCCCTTTCTCCCCGCTGCAATGCCTCCTGTAGGGTCAGGGCCACAGCATTCATGGTCAGCAGACGGACATCCTTGACGCCCAGCTCTTCATACTCCGAGGGCACAGGATTCCTGACGTAGTATTCACCGTCTTTGTCACCGCCCACCCGCTTCGTGAACACCCGCTCCCATGACGTCCACCACCACGTCACGTCCGGGTGGGTGTCATCACCCGCCAGTCGAGCAATGACCTGTCGGACAGCGCCCTTCTCGTCGGATATTGACTCGACCCTCGCAGACCCGTGCAGCCCCTTGACCTCTGCAATGACCTTTGGCTTCCGATAGACGCTCAGGCCGTCGACCTGTGCCCTGTCGATTGCTATGTAGACCCGTTCAACCCCGGGGACGCGCTGCTGTTGCCGTGCCAGCCATAGGGCCTCACGGAGCAACGGGAGTGTGAAGTCGGGGGACGCTGCATTTGATGTGGCAAGGAAACCGAGGAGTACTGACAGTGCCAACTGGAGTGGGAGTACCACTGCAAAGACGATGGGGATGTACTGCCCAACAAGCGTGTCCACTGTAGATGCGTAGGCCACAACCCCCACTGCGAACAGGGTGAGCAGCAGCGGGGCGTAGAACGCCACCATGTGACCGTTGGGTACGAGCCGCACGTACTGCCGGGGATACGACCGTGCCAGTGCTGCCACCTCGTCCGTGGTCATGTCCACAGTAGTGTACTCCCACTCAGGGCTGTGGTACTCGACAGCGTTCTTTGCATAGCGGCCAAGCATGACGCCACCCAAGGCCACAAGCACCACGAGCCCGAGTGTTGCAGCCGCCAGTACCACGGGTTCGGCCACGTACCTCTCATAGAACTGGGTGCCAAAGACATATCCGAGGTACGTGAGTGCGAGGGCACACAGGACAGTGACGGCCCGGACACTGCTCAGTGGCCTGTATCTGATGGGCTCCGACATCTCGACATCTCCGCAGGCTGCACCTTGGGGGTACGTCTTAAGGCTCTTGTGGACCCGTCACTGTAGACCGTGGGGTGGGTGCGGCCCTCTCTCTGGGCCGACTCGGGCACTGTTGTCTTCGGGAACCCATGGCCTCCTGTGCTTGCGGGTCGTCGGCCCACAGCCAGAGGCATAGACTTTAATCTGGGAGCGGGGCCGCAACACGCGAACGAATCCTGCCAAGGAAGTATGGAAGGATGTCTGACGAGAAGCTCACAGTGGAGGAACTGAAAAAGAAGGCTGAGAAGCCCGGCAAGGATGCAATGATACTGCATCCCTTCTACCAGGGCAAGATCCAGAGCATCGGCAAGGCGCCTGTGCGCTCATTTGACGACTTTGCAATCTGGTACACCCCTGGCGTGGCGAAGCCGTGCCTGGCCATCCGTGACAACCCGGAGACCGTATTCGAACACACGAACAAGGGGAACATGGTCGCGGTCGTCAGTGATGGGACCCGTGTGCTGGGCCTCGGCGACATCGGCCCGTATGCAGCAGGGCCTGTGATGGAGGGCAAGGCAATCCTGTTCAAGTACCTGGGGGGTGTGGACGCATGGCCCGTCTGTCTTGATACAAAAGACCCTGACAAGATCATCGAGACCGTGAAGATCCTCCAGCCCTCTTTTGGAGGTGTCAACCTTGAGGACATTGCCAAGCCCAAGTGCTACAAGATACTGGAGGAGCTCAGGAACGACCCGGAGGTCACAATCCCCGTCTGGCACGATGACGCTCAGGGCACGGCCACTGTCGTGCTTGCAGGCGTCCTCGGTGGCCTGAACGTGGTGAAGAAGGAGATTGAGAACGTAAGGGTCGTACTCTTGGGCGCTGGCGCCGCAAACACACGCACAGCATACCTGCTGTTTGCAGCGGGGGTCGACCCCAAGAACACCGTACTGGTAGACCGCAAGGGCGCACTCTATGCTGACCGCGAGGACATTGTGGAGAACAAGGACAACGACCCCTTCAAGTATGACCTTGCACAGAAGACGAACCCCGACAGGATGGCCGGCGGCCTCGGTGACGTAATCGATGGCTTTGATGTGCTGATATCTGCCTCGACACCCGTGCCCGGCACAATCAAGAAGGAGTGGGTCTCCAAGATGGCCGATGACGCCATCGTGTTCGCCTGTGCCAACCCAATCCCCGAGATATGGCCGTGGGATGCAAAGGACGCCGGCGCACGGATTGTCGGCACTGGTCGTAGTGATTTCCCCAACCAGATCAACAACTCCCTCGGTTTCCCCGGTATCTTCAGGGGCACCCTCGACGTGAGGGCCACGACAATCACCGACGAGATGTGTGTGGCCGCAGCAAAGGCGTTGGCTGACCTCGGTGCCAAGCACGCGTCCGAAGACCGTGTCATCCCGACCATGGACCAGTGGGAGCTGTATCCGCTGGAGGCCACAGCTGTTGGAATGAAGGCCATCGAACAGGGCATTGCCCACAAGCACTGGGAGGAGAAGGAACTCTACGAACATGCTGAGCATGTCATCAGGGTCGCCCGTGCTGCGTCGGAGATGCTCTACAAGGAGGGCTTCATCCCGAAGGCCCCACCCACATAGTCTGGAAATGTTCAGTCACACGGTGCGGCAGGGCCCTGTGTCCTGCCGCCCAGCCGCTCTTTCTCTTTTTCCACCGTGCTCTTCCTGTCAGCGAGCCGTCCAGCCAGTCGTGGTTTCCTGCTTGTCATGTCCTGCTGTGGCCTGTCCTCATCCCCCGGTCGGTCTGCCTGTTGGGGCTGGCCCACAGCATGCGGTCTCGTCTCCATCGGGGCCCTGCTGACCTGCATCCCTCTATTCTTGAAGTGTGAGGTGTGCAGCACATCCAGTACACCATGTGGCTGCGGTCTGATGGTCACGCAGACCCTCTGTGTCATCCACAGTGCTGGTGCACGGGGTGGTCACAGACGCAGCCGCCGCCAGAGCACCAGTGAGCCCACAGTGACCGGTACGATTGTCAGGAGGAACAGTATGAAGAGGATGTTCACCCTCGGGTTTGCGTCCTCACCGTCAATGACCAGGTCCATGTCGTTGTCCGGACTGAGGGGGTTCAGGTGTTCCTGCACCTCCAAGAGGTCTGAGATGCCATCGCCGTCCGTGTCTGCCTCTAGCGGGTCCGTACCGATCTGTGCCTCCACAGGGTCTGGCAGGCCGTCAAAGTCACCGTCCTGTGAGAACGGGTCCGCACCATACCTATACTCTTCGAGGTTGGTCAGGTTGTCGTGGTCTGGGTCCAGGGCGGAGTCGTTCACGAGGGGGTCGGTACGGAAGACCACTTCCCAGTTGTCACTGCACCCGTCGTTGTCCGTGTCGTTGTCGCGCGGCGACGTACCAATCAGCACTTCGCGCAGGTTGGTGAGCCCATCACTATCAAGGTCGAGGTCACCGTCATCATAGAGTGGGTCAAGGCCGTAGCGCACCTCTGCGTAGTCGTTCATCCCGTCCCCGTCGGTGTCCGGGAGGAAAATGTCCGTCCCTGCAGCGGTCTCGTTGGCATCTGGCAGCCCGTCGCCGTCCCAGTCGAGCGGCGGGTCTGGGGGTGGCCATGAGTATTGGGCGCAGTCGTATACGCCATTGCCGTCTGTGTCAGAGTAGTAGTACAGGCTGACCCGGACGGTCACGGTCTTGTTACCACGGTTCCGTACGATAACGGTTGCCGGGCCTATCAGTGCCGGCTCCGGACATGTGAGGGAGAAGTTCTTCGAGGTGATGTCCTGTTCTGGCAGGAGGTCTGCCGTGGAGTTGTAGACCCTGATGGACACATCCCCTGCCGAGGAGACCGTCCCGTTCAACATGAGGTGTTGTCTGGCCGTCACTATCGTGGTCAGGCGGGCCGTGGAGTATGGCTCGATGGTCCTGTACAGTTTCTCCATGGACTGCACCCCGTTGCCCTTCATCCCAAGGTACACGGCCGTTGCTGCTGCAGCCCTGGCAAGGTACCATGCCTGTGTGCGGTTGTAGTCCGGACTGCTGGTGCTGTCCTGTGGTGGAAACTCTGGGTCTATGTGGTGGCCACTTGCAATATTGACGGCGGGCAGTCCAGCGTCCCAGAACGGCCTCTGGTCCGTCTGCTCTCCCAGTCCCTCTTCTGCCGTCATAATGTTGAGGCCAGACTTCCTCATGAAGTTCATCAACAGCTCCGCCAAGTATCTGCTCTTGTGCCAGCCGACTACCCCCTCGTAGTAGTACTGCGCCACAAGCCGTTCCGATTCCGGTTGTAGTGGGTCACGATATAGGACCTCGTCGAAGTTGAATGACGCAATCACGTGCACGCCCTGTTCCTTGAGGAACTGCACGGTCTCCCTAGAGCCCCAGAGGGCCCTGACGTTCTTCTGACTGTCCAAGAACTGTGTGTTCCCTTGGTAGAAACAGTAGTATATATTGATGGGGAGCCTGAAGTGAGAGAGTGAGGCTGCAATAGCCGCGACCACAGCGCAGCCACCTGCATTCTGTTGTACCTGAAGGCCGCCATCTTCGTCCGTGTCCAGGTGGGCCCCGAACACAATCGCCCTACTGTCATTGCCGTATCCGGGTTGATATCCTATCACTGAGTCGTGCAGTCCCGAGAACGAGGCCACAATCCCCATCGACTCCAGCAGGTCAACAAGGTAGTCTGCTGCAGCGTAGTAGCCATCACTGGTACCGTACCTGTTGCGGAATTTGGCAATCCGGTCCAGCGGGGTCAGGAAGTCCTCGTACCCGACAAACTCCCACGCAATGTCGTACCAGTTGAGTAGATTGTAGGGGTGACGGGCGACCGGTGTGTGTGTCTTCTCCCCCTTGTCCGTCCCATTGGACGGACCTAGGACGCTCACGTATGTCCAGCCCCCAGCGACCAGTACTGCCACCACGACGAGTGCGGCTGCAACCTTGCGTCTGTTCACGAGCGGACCTCCTGGGCCGGCCTGTAGCTGTCCCACATCGGTCGTCACTGACAATAAATATGCGCCGGAAACAGCACCGCAGCCGCGCACACTTGACCAAGATTATTAGGTACCGCTCACATGCTTGCCACACTCGGCCATGCAGTAGGCGAGATTTCATACTGGACGGTGTGTCCTTGCTACATGAGAAGTGTGTAAGGTGCGGCTCTTGTGTCAAGATATGCCCGGCCTTTGATGCTGGTGGTGAGGAACAGTTCTCTCCGCGTGGACGCGTGTACGTGCTCCAGGTGATGGGCCTCATCGGCGACGATAAGGAGCTGGCGAGAGAGTTCCGCAGGGTGCT
The DNA here is from genome assembly GCA_027031765.1 of Promethearchaeota archaeon. Lineage (GTDB taxonomy): Archaea > Asgardarchaeota > Thorarchaeia > Thorarchaeales > Thorarchaeaceae > JALVPN01. The sequence goes on from JALVPN010000116.1 coordinate 12,525, forward strand.
GTTCCAGTGCACCATGTGCGCACGCTGTGCTGAGGTGTGCTCATCTGATGTCGACCTCCTCAGGATCTGGCACGAGCAGCGACTCAGTGCCTATCAGACGGCGCCCGAGGAGTTCGAGTATCTGGAGGCCCTGAAGAAGGCACTTGCAAACGTCCACAATATCTACGGTCTGCCAAACGACGACCGCGCAATCTACTGGCTTGATGAGCTGGAGGACGAAGTCCCGGGCATTGAGGGACGACTGTACGAGCCCGGTAAAAAGGCCGAGGTCGTCGTGTTCCTCGGCTGTCTCATGTCCTTCCGGGGCACCCAGATAGACGTCTTGCGTGCGTTCCTGAGGGCCCTGGAACACGCAGGGACAGACTACCTCGTGCTCGGTGCAGAGGAGTTCTGCTGTGGCCATCCCCTCGACCTCATGGGCGACGGCGAGTCTGCTGAGCAGCTGCGTGCACACAACCGCTCCGTGATCGAGGCTACGGGGGCGCAGACAGTAGTGACCTGTTGTCCAGGCTGTCTGGTGCAGCTCCGTGAGCACCACCGGCTCGGTGATGTCGAGTGCCTGCACCACACCGAGTTCCTTGACAGGGTGTTCGAG
>JALVPN010000117.1:0-12594 GCA_027031765.1 Promethearchaeota archaeon
CGCTTGTATATGTACCGGGCCCATGAGGACATGCTCGGCATCTCCTCTGGCATGCCCTTGCGGCGCCGGATCTCAAGGATGACCTGCTCCTGTAGTGCAGCAGGCAGGGGCTCGAAACCCCTGAACTCGTAACCGAAGAAACTCCGCCCGGCGCTTGCGCTCCTGAACTCGTCGGCTATGCCGATGGTCTCGGCTGTGGGCAGGGTGCCCTTTATTGTGACCGAGTCCTCCTCGGCCTCCATTGCCACAATCTGTCCACGGTGCGCCGTCAACACCTTGATCACTGCGCCTTGGGTGTCAGGTGGTGTCTTGATGTCGACGTTCAGGACGGGCTCGTAGAGGGCTGGCCCGCCTGTCAGGAACGACATGTTCAGGCCAGAGCTGACCATTGTGGCCACCTCGTTGAACCCGGTATGGGCCGGGTCGGTGTGGACGGTGGCATCGGTCAGTACGACCTTCACTGCCATCACGGGCTCGTGTGCAATTGGTCCTGCATTGACGAACTCCCTGAACGTCGACTTCACATAGGCTGATATCCTGTCGAACCGCTGTACGCCGGTCATCGCGTCCACGAGGATGCAGTTCTCATATATGTCGAGGATCTTGCGGGCCTCTTTCGCGTCCCAACCAGCCTCGCGCCTGAGGATTTCCGCGCGCTCACGTGCAGGCTGGTCGATGGTGACCTTCTTCTTCCTGATGAGCTCCACGGTCTTGTCGTCAAGGGGTTCAAGGTACATCTTTATCCTGTTGTGTCCGTTTGGCGACTTTGTGTGGAACTCTTGGCCGTGCTCCGTCATGCGTTCGCGGTAGACGATGATTGGCTCAGAGACCTTGATTGGTACTTGCTCGTTGATGCGTTTCGTGAGTATCTCGATCTGGAGCGGGTCGATACCATCGAGGCGGTACTCGCCAGACTCCTTGTCATGCACGAACCGGGCCGTCGGGTCTGCCATTATCCATTTGCGTACGACCTCGCCGAGCTTGCCGATGTCCTGTGGGTCCACAGGCTTGATGCTCCTGCTCACGACAGGCTCGCTGACGTACTCGATGGCCTCGAAACCCGGCATGTCTGATGACGGGTCAACAAAGGACTCGCCTGACGGACACAGGAACCCGAAGATGGACATCAGGTTACCCGCGGGTATCTTGTCCATCGGGAGGATGTCTGTGATCTCCTGCACGCCGAGGCGTTTCACACGTGCGTTCTGTTTCATGTTGATAAGCCGGATCTCCTGACCGGACTCAAGCGTCCCTGAGAACACGCGCCCAATCAGAGTGGGCCGTTTGCTCTTCGGGTCAACGTAGATCTTCGTGATCATGCCGAGGAGCGGGCCGTCCGGGTCGCACTTGAGGAGTGCACGTCCCTCCGGGCTGTCAAGGTCGCCCCTCCATATCCTCGGTATCTTGTACTTCTGTGCCTCCCGTGGGTTCGGCAGGTGGTGGACAATCATCTCAAGCAACGCGTCGTCCAGTGGCAGGTTCTCCCGCAGCCACTTCTCGTCGCCCTCTGCGTACTTCTCAAACACAACGATGGGCTTGATGCCTTTCTTCTCAAGGGTGCGCATTGTGAATGCCCAGCCGGTCTTTGCACTGCCAATGGCGACAGTGCCATGTTCAAACCCGACCTGCCACTTCTTCTTGAACTCTGGTGGTGCCACCTTGCGGATCAACTCGTTGACCTTGGCCACAATGAGGTCGATGCGTTCGTACACCTTCTTGGGTGGCAACTTCAGTTCCTGTATCAGCCGGTCGACCTTGTTGACGAAGAGGATTGGTCTGCAGGCCTCCGCTCCCACTGCGAGCCGGATGTTGGTCTCGGTCTGGGTCATCACCCCCTCAAGGGCGTCCACCAGGATGACGACCCCGTCACTTGCTCTGAGTGCCCGTGAGACCTCACCTGTAAAGGAGAGGTGTCCGGGGGTGTCGTTCAGCTGGACCAGGTACTCCTCACCGTCGACCTCGAAGTTGAGCAGCACGACCGATGTGAAGATTGTAATCCCTCGTTCCTGCTCCTCCTCATCGCTGTCGGTCATCAGGGCCTGTCCGGCCGCCGCGTCGCTCATCAGCCCTGCCCTGCGCATGAGGTAGTCGGTCGTCGTCGTCTTGCCATGGTCGATATGCGCACTGATGGAAACAATTCTCTTGTGCTCATAGTCATCTGACAGTATGAGTCTCCTGATTGCGTCGGGGTCCTTGATCTTGACCACTTTTTTCACTCTCTAGTTTCCTGTCCCCAGTTGTGGCACTTGACACGAGAGAACTCGGTGGGGGGGTCGCCACCAGTCCTGTCGCCGGTGGCTTTGGCGACCACCATGACGATGTTTAAAAGAATTTCGTAATGGGGCCTGGGTACTGCTGGGGTCTGCAGGTGCTCATGACGATTGCACTGGGCCGACCCGGAGTCGTGGACACTCTCTCAGCGGTACCGTGCCCTCCCCCAGCAGTGCCGTACTACCGTCGGCTACTTCTCGGCCACGACGACCATTCGTTGCGAGTCGGCTGAGTACGGTGTCCTCGGGAGCTTGTTCTGCCCGTAGAGCTCCACCTTGTTGAACCCTGTGTCTGCAAGGAGCTCGCGGATCTCGTGTGCTGTGTACATCCTGATGTTGTTGTTCATCATCGCGTCCTCGTTCATCACAACAATGCGTGCGTTCTCAACATCGATGAAGGTCGCAGGTCTGCCCCTGAGAATGCCGGACGCGGCATCCAGGACATGTGCCTCGTTCAGCAGGTAGCCCCCTGCAACCTTGGTCCAGGTCTTGTGGAACCGTGGTAGGTTGTACGGGTTCATCAGGTCGAGCAGCAGTCGTCCACCAGCTCTCAGTGCATTGTATGCGCCCCGGAGCACAGCCATGTTCCCCTCATGGTCAAAGAAACCGAAGCTGTGGCTCAGGATCACCGCTGCATGGAACCTCTCATGGTAGTCCATCTCCCGCATGTCCCCGGTGTAGAAGTCCACTTCCACTCCCTCTTCCTGTGCACGCTGCATCCCAGCCCTCACCAAGCTCTCTGCAAGGTCGAATGCGGTGGCCTTCAGCCCCGCCTTTGCGAACTCTATGCTGTGCACACCGGCACCGCAGGCAATGTCGAGGACCTCTCGGCCCGGTTCGAGACCAAGTGTGTCGATACAGAACTCCACGACCATGCGGTCGTACTGTTCAATCCCGGGGATGGAGTTGCGGTGCTTTATCCTGAACAGCTCGGCCCAGAACTCGTCCCAGCCAAGGGCAACTCTCTGCATGGCACTGTCCTCTCGTGCGCAACGATATGAAGCTTGTCATTATGTGTCCCGCCACTCCCACCCGGCAGGTGTACGACCTAATCCCCCACCAAGACGTACTCGCATGCTCACTGGGCCACGCAGCCGTACCGGAAACGCAGAACGGGGTGGAGACGCTCTGACACCCTGTTGTTGAGATCTCCGCCGGGAGGTTTGGACTTCAACAGGAAACTCAGAGTGATGAGCATGACCAGTGCGAGCGTCTCCGGACTAATCATGTTCGGCCACGCCTATAAATGTATAGGTCATATGGTAAACAGTGAAGTCTCATGAAAAATCGTTAGTCCCGGTGGTGGTCGTGGCCCGGTCACTGTCATGGCACGGTATCCATGCTCCTCGATGCGCCACCGTTCTCGTCCTCTCCACGGTGTCTGGGCCACAAGTCTCATAACCATGATGCCAATCGGCTCGGCAAGTGAGGCAGCGCAAGATGGACTTCTATGAGAGGGCTGGTGTTGAGCCCATCGATGACGCACCGAGGACACACTACACCTCAGAGATTGTCCCAGCACTCACCGGCGCCGAGGTCGAGTTGATGGGCTGGGTGCACATACTCCGTGACAAGGGCCGCATCAAGTTCCTGGTCCTCAGGGACGAGCGGGGCACAGTGCAGGTCACCATCCCGAAGAAGCGCGTCCCGGAGGAAGTGTTCGAGGTCTCCGGCACACTGCGTCCCGAGACCGTGGTCGCAGTCCATGGCACGGTCGTTGAGGCGCCCCAGGTCGAGCGTGGTGTCGAGGTGATACCGTCACGGCTACGGGTCCTGAACCGGTCGGAACCACTGCCCATCGATGTGGTGGAGGGCAAGGCCGGCATCGACCTTGACACACGTCTCAACCACCGTATCCTCGACCTCAGGAAGCCGCGGGTGAACGCAGTCTTCAGGGTACAGCACTGTCTCGTCCGGTTCGCCCGCGAGTACCTTGAGGAGAATGGTTTCGTCGAGGTCCACACACCCAAGATTGTTGCCGAGGCCACGGAGGGTGGCGCGAACCTCTTTGAGATAAAGTACTTTGAGCGCAAGGCGTTCCTGGCACAGAGCCCGCAGTTCTACAAGCAGCTCATGCTGCTCGCTGGCTTTGGACGTGTCTTTGAGGTGGCGCCGGTCTTCAGGGCCGAGAAACACAACACACGCCGTCATATCAATGAGTATACCTCCTTCGACCTGGAGATGGCATGGATACGTGGTGTGGAGGACGTGATGGCCATCGAGGAGGAGATGCTGTGCCATGCGTTCTCCAAGACCCGTGAACATGCTGCTGCTGAGCTGGAGCTCCTCGGCGTGGAGCTTGTGACCCCCAGAATACCCTTCCCACGGGTCAAGTACGCAGGGGTCATTGACATGCTCGCCTCCGAGGGCAAGGAGCTTGAGCTGACCGACGACCTCGACCCTGAGGCTGAACGCATGCTGGCAGAACTGTTCCCGGAGCGCTTTGGCACCGATATGGTCTTCATAACCCACTACCCACTTGAGCTGCGTCCTGCCTACACGATGCCCAGCATGACCGACGAGGGCATGACCGAGAGCTTCGACCTCACTTACAAGGGCATGGAGATCACCACTGGCGGACAGAGGATTCACCTGTACGACCTGCTCGTTGAACGGTTCCGTGCGAAGGGCTTCAACCCCGATGACTTTGCGTTCTACCTCGACCCGTTCAGGTACGGTGCTCCCCCACACGGTGGTCTGGGCCTTGGTGTCGAGAGGCTGACAATGCAGGTGCTTGGCATAGAGAACATCCGCGAGGCCACACTCCTGCCACGTGACCGCGACCGGCTGACGCCGTAGTCCGACACCTGTCCACGCCGCACCAGTAATACTCTGTCTTAAAGCACGTTGCTGGGTCACACTCCATGTCAAGAGTTGGTACTACTGGTACGAAGGGAGCCCGACCGATGCGCGAGAGAGCCGAGTCTGAGCTGTACGCATGTATCGCGACACTCGACCAGCTGAAGAAGATGTACGACATGGGTGCAGTAGATATCACATCCTTCCGTCAGGAGTCGGCCGGCCTGATATCTGAGGTCCGGGGCCAGATTGAGGAGATGCGCCGCCTCGGCCTGGACCCTGATGGCTTCCTAATTGCGCAGCGCATCCCTGAACGGTTCCCTGATGCTGCCTCACTCCTCGAACTCGGCAGCCCGGCCACCCAGCCGCTCGCAGGGCTCACACGGGAACAGTACCTCGACTACATCGGCCTCGCCGTACTAGACGTGGTGACCGCGAATTCGTCCAAGGGCATCATGGGCCTCGCAGAACTCATAGTCGAGGTGGTACGCAGAATCCCGCAGTCATCCCCAGTGAGCTACAGCGACGTGATTGAGGCCGTGGACATGGTGGCTGCACACGGCCTGATCCCTGGTATCCGGACTCTGAAGGGTGGTGTCAAGGTTGTCGAGCTCCGCCCCCTCGAACTGCGTGGTGACCAAGCTGAAGTGATAAACCTCGCAGCGTCAAAGGGGTACGTGACCATCGAAGAGGTGATGATGGAGTTGCGCTGGAGCCGCGACCATGCGGTCCAGGTCCTGGGGAGTCTGGTGGACGATGGGATGGCGGTGCTCGACAGCTCGTACTCGGCAGGGAAGCGCTACTGGTTCCCCGGCCTCCGGACACGTGACAGCAACGCCTCCTGAAGAGAAGAGGGCGGGACTTGGCGCCCGTAGAAACAGTGGTGGTACCCTCTCCCTGTGGTGGGGGTAAGACACGGTATGCCCTACATCAACTAACACGGTGATGCGGACTCGTTACCTATGTCCTGTGCGTACCGTTGCCTACTCTGCCCCCTCTCGTGACGTCTCCCCTCCCCCGGGCCTCTCCTCAGACCCTGAGCAGCACCGTCCCCCTGTCCTCGTCAATCCACTGTGCCACCCCGCGTTCCACAAGACGGCCGAGTGCTGTCCGCAGCTCGTCCTCTGGGAGCGTCGAGAAGGCCTCGGTCGTTTCCCGGATCACAAGCGACCTGACATCAAGTCGTCTGTGACCCGTCCTCAGTGCCCAGTCGTATATGACATCTGACCACTCGTCCGGGTCCCTCCAGAAGACCCGGAGGACACGTCCCTCCTCCCCCCTCCACTCTGCAAGCCCACGTTCTACGAGCCTGTCACCAATCGTCTGGAACGCGTCCATGCGCTGTTGTATCTGAGTGAAGGGCGAGTATGTCAGGAACGTCATGAGGGAGACCGTGTGCAGTCTGGCATGTGCAGTCCATTCGAGGAGGTACTCCGCCCACTCGTCAGCCCACAACCGGCGGTCCTGTTCGTCCTGCGGCACAATGTACATCCAGCCTGCCTGTTCACGTGCCCCCCACTTTGGCTGGGGTGCAGTCGGTGGTGCCAGCGTCCCCTCGGCCGGGGTCAGTCCCACTGCCGACACCATGCCCCCGCCCTGACGCACCTGTCCGTCCACCACCCCTGATATTTGGCCCTCAGTGCTGGTCGCAGCTGTGGTGCTGTCCACGGCCGGCGGGGTGTCGTGAGAGACCTGTGGTGGTGCGCCCCTACCCTTCCTGCGGACGCGTTCCGCCATGCCCACGGCCTATGACCCCTCCGCCCACTCTATGTAGCGCTGCATAACCCGCGGGTCGGTGGACGGGGACACCATGGTCAGTGCCCGCAGGAAGTCTCCCATTGTGACAGGCCTAAGTCCCGGTGCACCCCCTTCACTGGACCCCTTGTCACGGAGCACTTCTCTCACGGCCTCCATTGCAGCCTCCCGACACACGGTGCTTATGTCCCGGCCACTATACCCCTCGGTCATGCCTGCAAGGTACTCGTAGTCCACATCTGGGGCGACATCGACGCCGGTCATGTGCACCCTGAATATCTCGGCGCGTGCCCCTTTATCTGGCAGCGGCACGTGGATCCGCTTTTCAAAACGTGAGCACAGGGCGAAGTCAAGTTCCCAGGGCAGGTTGGTGGCGGCGATGACCGTGACCCTGTCGTCCTCACCCTCACGGAGTCCCTGCATCTCTGTGAGCAGCTGTGTTTTCAGGCGCCGCTCCCCGCCCACATCGTCTGCCGAACGCGCCGTGCCAAGGGCGTCGAGCTCGTCAATGAATATGACCGAGGGCTGCAACTCCCTGGCCCTCCGGAACAGCTCGTGGACAAGCCTCTCAGACTCGCCCAGCCACTTGCTCACGATATTGGCTGCTGACACGTTGAAGAACGTGGCACTCACCTCCGCGGCCACCGCGCGTGCAACAAGGGTCTTTCCACAGCCCGCGGGACCGTACAGTAGGACTCCCCTCCAGGGCCTCCGTGCCCTTGCTGCAAACAGCTCGGGCCGGGTCATCGGCGCAATGACGGCCTCCTCGATTGTCTGCTTCACATCGTCCAGGCCGACCACGTCACTCATCCGCGTGTCTGGTCGCTCGACGACAATCGTTGCGTCAACCATCTGTCGGACACGCTGCACGTCCTGGTCGCTCTCCGTCGGATAGGCCTCTGTCTGCTCGTCGCTGTCCGCAGGGGTCACCGTGTGGGGGCCGTGGGCGTCGTGTGTTGGCGGGTGCCGGGTGTGGGCCGTGGTGGGCCCGCCGGGACCGCACAGCTCTCTCACACGGTCAACACATTCCTGTGCACGGAGCATGTAGTGTCTTCTGAGCGACGGCAGTGTGGCCGAGCGTGACAGGTGCAAGAGGACCCTGCTCGCCTCGAGATATCGTCGTGCTGCCTCACGGCTCTGTCCGCTCCTGTCGAGGCCTACTGCTGTTTCCAGCAGACGCCTGAGCCCCATGTCAACCCTGTCCATATGTGCTCCGGACATGCTCCGTCGGCCCCATCTCTGCCACTTGAATATGAATATGGGACTATGCTCTTGGTATTACGTCTGTCCGCCCGTATGCCTGACATCGGTGGTCCTTCCTGCGCCCGTCGGCACACCGGGCCCGCCCACAGGTCGCGGCTGCCCGTCAGTTGGTATACCCACCGCCTGTGTTCCTCTACAGGTATTACTACGTTTTTAGACTGATTACCGGTGCACAGGAATGGAGCTCGCTCCATATGTGGTGGACCACATGGGCGCCGCTAAGAAAGCATGGTCATGGGCGTGGAACAATGTGGATGTTAGCAGACTGCGTGTCGACCTGAAGGTGCTAGTACGGCAGCTCGAACGTGAACGTGTAAGGCTGGAACGTGAGGAGCGGGCGGCCCGTGAGAGAGCTGCCAGGGCCCATGAGAGTGGGAAATCCGATGTGTTCCGCTTCTACGCGACGGAAGCCGTCCGGTTCAGGCGCCTCGCCATTTCTGTGGACCGCTCGCGCCTGCAAATGCTCAAGGTCCTCGCTCTGGTGTCCCGTACACAGACGACGGCTAGGACATCAGTCGCAATGCAGGAGGTCGCCAGGACACTTGAGGTCCTTGAGAAGGAGGTCGACAGCAAGAGGACACTGCAGAACGCTGACGAGATTGCCCGCAGGCTTGAGGGGCTTGAGATTACAAGCGAGCTCTCGGCTTCTGCCCTCGACTCGGGCGTCGCGGAGGTCTCACCAGAGGAAGTTGCAGCCATGATGCGTGAGATTGCCAGCGAGCAGACGCATGACACACCAGCGAGGGGGGGCTTGCTGACAGAGGCCGAGGCACTTGAGGCCGACATACGCTCGCTGGAGCGTCAACTCGGTCTTTGAGACTGGTGCACGGCCGTCCTCAGCTATGCGTGACACGGCAGACGGGGGCAATTGCGGTACAGTAGTCAATGACGGCTGCTGGTCAGGTCAGTAACGGCTGCTACTGTTCATCCGCTCCGGACCGCGCTTGGCGGACAGGTCGCAGCAGGGCCATTTCCCGGCCCTACCAGACCGGATAGCCCTGGCCTGCGGTCAGCCTCTCAATCTCTATGCTGGTCATATACGCGTCGCGCACGAGTTCTCTATACCTGCGTATGAAGTCCTCTGGGGCCAACCGCCCATCGCGCATCATCCTTACTGTGCGTCTTATCTCTTCGTCAATGACTGCCGCCTGCTGTTTCAGGCGTTGGAGCCCCGCCACTTGTTGCGGTTGATATGAGTCACTGTACGTACTGCTACTCGTCGGGGGCCGTCCGAGTCCCGGATGGCCCGTTGTGGGCGTGCCTGCGGATGGCGGCCGCTGGACGTTGGGTGCAGTCTGATGGGGCTGGCCTGTCTGGACTGGGGATGGTGCTGGTATGTCCGTTGTGCTGTGTGGTATGGCCCAGTAGCTGCTGGTGCCATGGTCATGTTGGGGTGTTACAGCATGGCTGTACCACTGGGGCGCAGCCCGTGCGGTCGGGGCCGGGTACCACCCCGTCGCTGCTGGCCCCCTCATGGACTGGGATGGCCGCACTGTAGCACTTGTGTCATGTCCTTGCGTCCTCGACGAGAGTACCATGTGGATGAGCGACTCGATCTTGAGGCGCACATCACTTACACTGGTGTCTGTCTGTTGCAGTCGCCTGACACGCTGCATGTCCGTCTGCATGTGCCTGTTGAATGTCCGGGCAACCTCCACGTACTGTGGCAGTACACTCTTTGTCTGCGGGTTGCACGAGAACCGCAGGTCTCCCTGGCGCATCTTGAAGACCAGTCTGTCCTGTCGCTTCGTGTCCGGCTCGATGTTCGAGAGATACGAGAGTGGAAAGTCGAAGACCACGTCTGTCCTTTTCCGCATGCGTCCTGTCTCTGCAATGAACACCATGCGCACGTCCGTGATGAAGAGGGTCCCTCTGGCCTTGTCGTTCTTCAGGAAGTCGCTCCCGGCCAGTGCGATGTCCGGAAATGCACACACGGGGTGCTCATTGACCCTGAACTCGGTGTAGTCCCTGAAGGGCCTGAACTGTTTCCTGTAGAACGCCACTCCGTCGAGCTGCGCCTTGAGGTCTGCGACAGTGAGCATGAGGCCTTGGAGGGCCTCGTCAACGCGCTCCCTGTAGTCGTTGCTCAGCTGTACCAGTCTATGCACCACGCCCCTAACGAACGAGAACTGCTCCGGTGCCCATCTAGTATAGTCAATCAGCCCGCGTGTTTCGGCCACCATCTGGCGCGCCACAATCTCGGCCTGGTTCGCAATCCTGCGCTTGACTGCTGGCAGCTCCGCATGGAGTCCCTCGACCTTGGCCTCGAGCCAGTTGTAGTGTAGGAAGTCCGCCATCCTGAGTGAAACGAGCAGCTGTTTTGCCTCCTCAAGGCGGTTGCGGAACTCCCTGAGTCGCATGTGACCATACCTTATGCCCATCACGGCGCGTTTCATCTCGGCAGCCAAGTTGCGCCGCGTCACATCAATGAGCACTGTCCTTACAGAGTGGCACTTGGGGCACCTGTCTGTAGTGCGCCGTCCGCGGGCCAGGTCTTTGGAGCCGCAATTGGTACACTGGGTGGTGCTCTCTCCCGGCAGGGGGGTGCCCAGGTCTGTGTGACACTCCCTGCACACCCAGTACTCCCTTGTGACCGCTTCAAGGCATTCCGGACATAGGACGGCCCCGCAGTCTTCACACAGGTGTGTGGCCCTTCGCGTACCGCAGACCTCACATGTGACTGCAGATGCATCTCCTCTCAACTGGGGGCCTCCGGATGTCCTGCCTCCCTGTCTGTGACGGCAGTCAAGAATAACCCGTGTATTATTGCTGGAATACCGACCGGGCAGAGCCCCCTGTCTAGGCGTGCCTGCACCGGGCGGCTGGGCCCCGGACATGGTTCGGCGGGGACGTCTACTGAGGGCCCAGGCCTTGGCGCCCACTTTTCACAACCACGGTCCTGCCGCCCGCTGTTGGTACTGTCCCCGGTATTATCTTGGAGGTGTGTTTGGCCACATAGATACATCTATGAACCCGTTGCTGCACGGCCAGTGTGATTGATATGGAGGACTTGGCGGACGCCGCAATTCAGGCGGCACTGGATGCGGGAGCCACCTTCGCCGATGTCAGAATTGAAGACACGATGACCACAGTCCTTGAGATCAGCGACGGTGTGACACGGCGCTCCACAATATCCCATCTCAAGGGTGCGGGCATCCGCGCGCTTGTAGACGGTGCGTGGGGGTTCATCCAGAACACGGACCTGAGCCCCGAGGGGATGCGCGAGGCCGGGAGGTCTGTAGCAAAGATGGCCCTGGCCACCAGCTCGCGGGTGGAGGCGCGGTTTGACATCGATGCGCCCGTCTTCACTGGCAAGGTGACGATGCGTGTCAGGCGGCCCTTCGTGGATGTGCCCATTGAGGAGAAGGTCGAGTTTACAAAGATGATTGACGACCAGGCGCGCCAGTTCGACGAGCGCATTGTCAATACCCGTACGGTATATGGCGAGATGTGGACACGGCTGTTCGTCGCAAACTCGCTCGGTACACGTGTCTGGATGGAGAACTCACTCCCGAGGATCATGTCAATTGTCACCGCAAAGGACGGTGGCACCCGTCAGCGTGCCTTCCGTTCTGTGGGCACCCGCGGTGGGTTCGAGACCATGAGGACCGAGGAGGCCCAGCACATAGGTGAGGCCTCGGCACGCCTTGCAGTCGACCTCCTGTCGTCGGTGGCTGCAAAGGGTGGCATATACGACGTTGTCATGGACCCGGTACTCAACGGCGTGATGGTCCACGAGGCCTTCGGTCATGCCACCGAGGCTGACAACTGGCCCGCCCATGCCACTGTGCTCGAGGACAAGGTGGGCGAACAGGTGGGCCCCGAACACCTCAACATAAGCGACGACCCCACTCTGCCGGGCGAACGCGGCTCCTTCGAGTATGACTGGGAGGGCACAAAGACCCGGAAGCGCCGGCTCGTGACAGCAGGTGTCCTGACGGAACTCCTCCACAGCCTTGAGACCGCCTCGAGGCTCGGCATGGAGCCCAACGGTGCTGCCCGGGCGCAGAGCTTCATGTACCCGCCCATCCCACGGATGAGTAACACGTTCATGGAACCGGGTGACTGGAAGGTGGAGGAGATAGTCGAGGACACAAAGCACGGCATCATGCTGTGCAGTTTCAACTATGGCTACACTGAGCCGGCCAAAGGGCAGTTCATGTTCCAGGCACGTTATGGCTACCTCATTGAGGACGGCGAGGTCGGCCAGATGGTGCGCGACGTGTCACTGGCAGGTCAGATACTGGATGTCCTGTCAAAGATTGACGCTGTTGCGGACGACTTCCAGATGGAGGCCGGCACATGTGGGAAGAATGGCCAGGGCGTCCCGGACATGAGTGGTGGCCCCCACGCACGGATCAGGGCAGTCCCTGTAGGAGGTATGTAGGCAATGAGCAGTCAACTACTTGAGACCGGCGAGCAGGCGGTCGAGGCCGCGCTGCGCCTCGGTGCTGACCAGGCCGAGGCATACGTGTCGCGGACGCGTTCGTTCGCAATAGATGTGGAG
>JALVPN010000117.1:12604-13054 GCA_027031765.1 Promethearchaeota archaeon
GTCGGCAACAGAGAAGCGCGATGCCGGGTGTGGCGTCCGTGTCGTCATCGGCAAGGCCGTGGGCTTTGCCTATGTCACGAACCTGCGGCAGCGCGATATTGTGTCTGTCGTTGAGGACGCGGTCTCGCTGGCAAGGGTGTCCATCCCCGACCCCGACTTCGAGTCCCTCCCGTCACTTGAGGGGTCTTACCCACGCGTGCGTGATGTGTTCGACCCAACAGTCGTCGGCCTCGCCTCTGATGAGGCAGCCGAGCTTGTCGTGCGGGCGGTGGATGCAGTACTTGAGGAGGCGGGGTCATACAAGGTGGCCACGGAAGGACAGTTGCACATCCGTGATACCGAACGTGCGATTGTTAACTCGCTGGGCATAGTCGGCTCAGAACGGGGCACCGCCGCATGGTTGTACTGCTACCCGACGGTCCGTGCCGACGGTGACCAGACCACCAGTCT
>JALVPN010000118.1 GCA_027031765.1 Promethearchaeota archaeon
TAACGGCAGTATGAGGAGTTTGCTGAGACGTTCTCATCATTCAAAGCAGAGGCTGGTGAAGAAGATTGTTCAGACGAGACAGCACGGTGGAGAAAAAGAAGAAGAAGCGAGAGGAGATCCGCGCAAAGTACGACCCCGAGATTGCGGATTTGCGGTCGCAGATTGCACGCGAAGAGGCAGAGGCAGAACGCCTCAGGGCCAAGATCCAGAGGGTCGTCGACTCGGGCGGCAGGCCCAGTGCCATGGAGGTCAAGTCGCTCAAGACGATAATGGGCGGTATCAAGACCCGTGAGATGATGGCCCTGAAACTGGAGAACGACAAGCGCATTGAACTCCTTGCCATTGACATCGGGACCAGTGTCGAGGAACTCAACAGGCAGCTTGAAAAGCTCGCCGAGCAGATGGAGCTCAGCATGGAGGACGAGTCCGAGAGGCTGCAAATCATCGATGCATTTGAACAGCAGGTGGCGGCCATGTCCCCTGAGATTGGCGTGTCTACGTCGTCCACTGCGGTCTCCGATGCCGAGCTCGAAGCGCTCGGGATAAGAGTCCCGGGCAGTGGGTCAAAGGCGAAGGACAGGACGGAGGACACCGAGGAGGAGCGCGAGCGGGCCAGAGAGAGGGAGTCCCTGTTCGAGTAGGCAAGAGGGATGACGGGGTTGTCAGTCGGCACGTGCGTGTCACAGGTGGTGTGGGCCGGTCTGACACCCCATCATAGCACCCACGGGCAGTCTCGCACTGCGGGTCACCGAGGCCGCCGTGCTGCCCCTGGACCTGGAGTGCCGGCGCGGTGCGGACACACGCCCGGCCTGCTGGCACCTCCCAGTGTGACCACCGGGCATGGACAGCCCACATGTCAATAGAGTGGAGATGGTGCAGGACATTGGCAAGGACGACAGGATGCAACTGGCCCGAAGAGGTCAGGAAACTGGAGAGCATAATACGGAGCATGCATGACGAGCTGAAGGCAAACTCTGCATCTGCTGAGTGGTTCTGGTACAAGCCTGAACTCTACCGCGTTGAGTTCTGGCGGGACGGCAAGAGCGAGGACCGCTCGGTCGAGGAAGCACTGGACGAGTGTCTCCGCATAGTGAGTGGTCTAGACGACAGGAAGCCGGACAAGAAGGCCCTCGAGATACTTGCAGACCTGGCAAAGAATGTCGACCAGATTGCAGAGAAGATGGGGGTGCTGCGCCGCACCGACATGAAGTTCAGAGAGGTCACGGCAGAGCAGGAACGCCTCAAGGCAATAGGTGATGCCGAGGGCCTCAGAAAGGTCAACGAGATATTCCAGAAGATGTTGCGCCAGGCAAACCTGGGTGTTGAGCCGCAGGGCCTGATTGAACGTAGGGGCCAGATAGCTATGCGCGGGGAGAGCCGGGCAAGCCTGACAGAGACCACCGGCGGTACGGCCACGGCCCCGGTGGGCCAGGTGCGGGAGGTGGCCCTCGGACTGGCTGAACAGCTCCGCTCGATCCGGATAGACAACGAGTGGATGGCGCCCATGAACAGCGACATCCAGAAGC
The DNA here is from genome assembly GCA_027031765.1 of Promethearchaeota archaeon. Lineage (GTDB taxonomy): Archaea > Asgardarchaeota > Thorarchaeia > Thorarchaeales > Thorarchaeaceae > JALVPN01. The sequence goes on from JALVPN010000118.1 coordinate 1,527, forward strand.
TAGCAGATAAGCTCGAACGGATTGAGGAGGTCGAGTCACCGCGTGAGAGAGAGGAGCTGCTGACCCGTGCAGACTTCTGGCTCGACGGCTATGACGACATGGAGGCCATAGGGAAGCTTGTTGACACTGCGCTCGCCGAGATGCGCCCGGTATCTACGCGGGGCATACCCCCGGAGTACGTGGTCTTCGCTGTAGAGTTCTTCAGCCGCCTCTATCCGGAGGTCGGGCTCAGATATGATGCCACCTACAGGACAATCCGCGTAGGGGGTGCATGAGACTGGAGGAGAAGCTTGGAGAACGACTGACACAGTTCATGACCATGCTCAAGGAGATGCAGTCGTCGGGCGCATTCGACCCGTCTGCTGTGGACGTGAAGATAAAGGTCAAGGTCAAGGTCAAGCGCATGGACAGCAAGATGCAGCAGCAACTGATATCGGCAGGGCTCGAGGTGCCCGATTCCGACATCATGGCCCGTGACGAGGTGTCATGGCTCCCATGGGCCAGCGGATGGGTACGTCTGGCCTACGTTGACAACCTGACGGCGCTTGAAGGCGTTGAGTTTGTGGACTTCGACCTGATAATGAGGCCCGCAGGTGAACCAATGAAACCCGCAGGTGAACCAATGAGGCCCGCAGGTGAACCAAAATGACGTGGAAGGACCACACACTGGAACTGATCAGTGCCGCCCTGAAGGACGACCTGGAAGAGACCCCTGTACCCGTGATTGTCAGGGGACGCACCAGGCCCGACACCGAGGCCGGGCCCATGGGGTTCGACTCCGAGAAGACCCGCTCAATGATGGAAGGTATGGGTATCAACATCAGGCCCCTCGAAGACCTTGCAATCACACAGACGAAGGCCTCAAAGCTCACCCCATCGGTCTCAGTGGAGATGAGCGTCGCTGACCTCCGCACCCTGCTGGAACAGTCGGACGCCCTGAAGGTCGAGGCGGTGGCACTTGACTACCCGTGCTATCCCATGCTCTCAGAGTCCACCGGACAGATAGGCTGCCCCACAGTATGGGACATGGGGTACACCGGGTCGGGTATCACAGTCGGCGTGCTCGACACAGGCCTCGATGTCTCAACAGGCGACCTCAACGTGAAGGCCACCGCGAGTTTCGTACACGGCGAGACCGAGGCCGACATTGTTGGACACGGGACGCATGTGGCCGGAATAGTGGGCTCCACACGCAGCAGCGAGTACCCCGGCGTGGCCCCGGACGCTACCCTTGCCTGTGCAAAGGTGCTCGGGATGTACGGTGGCAACGAGTCGGACATCGCCCGTGGCGTCGAGTGGTGCATTGAACAGGGTGCCAGGGTCCTGAACCTGAGCCTTGGGGGGCCGGGTTCACGGTACAGCCCCATGGTGGATGCACTCAGGATTGCTGACAGCCTTGAGGTCGTAGTCGTTGCATCGGCGGGCAACGAGGGGCCCGAACTCGGTACTGTGGGCTCACCAGGATGCTGCGACTTTGTAATCACTGTTGGGTCGGTCGACAAGGAGAACGCACTGACCAACTACTCCAGCCGTGGGCCAGTCTATGAGATGGAGGTCAAACCGGACATCCTTGCGCCAGGCGGTGGTATCGGCGGGTTCGGCTGCTTCTACAGCGGCGGGATCATCTCGCTGCTCTCAAAGTACTCGGAACAGGAGTCCGCCTGCATTGTGGGGCGCAGACACGTGAAGATGTCAGGCACGAGCATGGCGTCACCACACATCGCCGGAGTGGTGGCCCTCTTACTGCAGGCCATGGAAGAGGAGTCCATACAACCGCTGCCCATCGGCCTTACAAAGCACATAAAACACGCACTGATGGCCACCGCTGTCGACCTGCACCTTGACCCGGTGGAACAGGGCGCAGGCCTCGTGGATGTACCCGCCGCCCTCGACGCTATAGTCGGCGACACCGTGCCAGAAGAGATCCAGCTGCCTGAGACCCGTGCCCCGCAGGCCAACTATGGCTGTTCCATGGCCGGCCATGCGACCATGAGTCAGGCCGCTTCCCTAGCGACCATCCAGCGACGGTTCGTGCTACCAGTGAGCCCCTTGTGCTCCGCCCTCATCACTGCCGCTGGCCGCGGCTCCAAGGAGGCACTGACAGCACTCAACAGGCTCGTCCCCGACTCTGTTGTGAGGTCGGCCGTCAGGAGCATCGCGAGGGCCATCCGTCACGTGCCGGAGAAGTATGTGAGCGCAGAGGTCAGGACTGCCGTCGCCGAGCTGATAGGCAGTGGCCGGGCCCGTGAGCGACCAAGGCGAGAGCGCAGACGCGAGGGCGAGGGCGAACGCCTACGGGCATAGGCCGGGAGAGCACACGATAGGGGTCCAGTCCAGTTTCCAGCGACAGCCGGCCGGAGTGACAGGCACCGTAGCGGCCCCCCTATCCGAGCTGTGCCAGTTTCCGGAGTGCCGACCAGGTACTCCGGTAGCAGACATCATACCAGCCCCCTACAACGACTCAGCAGAGCGCATGGCCCATACTCCCCACTGCTACTGGTACTCACCATGATCACTGTATGACGGGGCTATGAGTGTCCAACACACAGCAGCACCATGTCCTTGGCCTTCTAGGACTGTCATTGCGTACGACTCGGCGACATGCTGTGATTTCTCCGACTCCGGACGGGCAGTCCACTCGTACACAGAGGTGTCAGCGACCCTTGGATATCAGCACAGACATGGGGCACGGGGCGCACAGTGACGTTGGACAGGCCCTGCGGTGAGGGGACAGGGCACCAAGAGTCCGCAGGACACTGGGGCTACGCGCGCAGTACGGAGGAGACCTTGTACGAGCCCACAGAACCACAGTATGGGCACTCGAGGTCGAACGTCTTACCGTCTGGACTGAGGCCCTTGACGAATGCGTGTGTTTCGGGGAACGCCTCCCTCTTCTGGGCACGCTCCTTCAGTTCCCTCACGGAGAGCATGTCGAGTCGCACATCGTCGAGGGTGACACGACGGATGTGGATGCCGCACTGTGCACACTCGAGGGCCTCGCGGTCGGTGATGCTCTTGAGCTCTGAGGAGAGCAGACTGGCAAACTCCTCGATGTCCTCTTTGAGGGCCCGCTGTGGGTGGTACCCCTTGACCGATACTTGGGCACCGGTCACACGGATTCGGCCAGACACCTCGATTACCCCACGCTTCTGACCGCTCGCAGGGTATACGATGGCTTGGTACCCGAACGACCGGACACTCCCCATCTTCTGCTTCTGGAGCTCCACCGGCACGTACTGGCCAATGCCAAAGATCTCAATCATCGACTGGCGGACCGTCATTAGCAGCATGTCCACCATCTCGTCCAGGGCGCTCTCGTCCAGTCTCGAAGCGATTATGGCAGGCTTGGTGCGGATGGGTGTACTATTGGTCACAATACTGCGTGACACCTCGCGGGCGGGTCTCCCGTCTATGTAACGGACTACACGGGCGGTGCCGTCGTGGCGGCCCCGGATGTGGCTGGGGGTCTCAAAGACCTTCACATAGTCGACATATGACAGCTCATAGTCGACGGTCACGCTACCACCAAGGAGCGGGTACACGACCAGTGAGGTCTGGTACTCACTGTCAGCACCGGCACCGCCGGGCAGCCGCTCGACATAGACCTCCTTGTCCGGGTCCTCACCCTCCTGTTCGAAGGACGCTGCCTGTCCGACCAGAGTCAGGACGAGGCGGACGTTAGACGCAGCCTCCGGACTCTCGTTCTTGAGGATTACCTTCAGTGTTGCGGTGCCGTCACTGTTCTCGACATCCTCTATGCGCACGCCCACATGCACGTTGCCATAGGTACTGTGTACTGGTCCCGCACCAAGCCTCGTGACACTAGGCCGGGGTGGTTGAGTGGTAGGCCCAAGTGCCGGACTCTCGGACGTCCCTGTCCCAGCGTCCACTACCGGCTCTCCGACATCGAAAGGAGCCGTTTCAGCTAGGAGGGTTTCGAGTGTACGCAGCTTTGAGTGTACCTCTTCGAGTGTGGAGCTGACCGCGGCCGGCACATCGGGGAACCCTTTGGGGAGGATGTCGCTGACCGACTCAAAGAAGTCTGCTGTGGCCCTGCCCACCTTGTCAATCTGGAGGTACTGGGTCTTCGCACGTCGATACTGCCTCCATTCGTTGTTCAGCTGGGCCTGCCCGTCCAAGTACTTTGCATGGTCTACAAAGAGCCTGTACCGCTGTTCGAGCAGGCCGTCCAGTGTTTCGCTCACCTCTGCCCTCGCACTCTCGCTCTCGGAAGGAGCAAACCGCGACTTTGTTTCCAAGTACTCAAGCATTCTGTCGCAGGCACGGATGGCAGCCTCCAACACCCCTGTCTGCGTCTTGTACCTCTTATCCATATCAGCAAGTTTTCCGGCCGTTTCGAGCTCCGCCTTGTATTGAGCAATCTCCTCGTGGAAAGCATTGAAGCGCGCGAGGAACGCATTCTGAGCAGCCTTGACCTTCATGTCCCTTGCTTCTGTCAGCACCTCGCTGGAAGGCGGCATCGCCTCGACCTGTTCCCACAGGCTATAGGCCTCGACCCAGAGCTGCTCGGCCTTTGCACCACTCTCCTGTCCCGCCTGTCTTGTGATGCTCTTTGCGGCCTCGTATACTGAGTCACGGGACTGCTGCAGACGGAGCAGCTCTATTGACTCAGCGCCGCTCTCCCGCTCAACATGTGCATATATGTCGGTGAAGTCAGCGTCCGGGTCTGTGACCGGGATGAGACGCCTGACGAGGAACTGTGTGGGGTTCTGTAGGGCCATGAATGTGGGCTTCGTGTCCCCACTGGGGTCGAGGAGGTACAGTCCAATCCAGCCGTTCCCAAAGCCCAAGAGGAGGCCAATGCCCTTGGAGTTCGGCACCTCGACAAATGCTGCAGAGTACACGCCATATGGCGCGGTATCGAAGAGGTCAAACTCCGTGGTGCTAGTCCGCCCACCAGACGAGTACAGGGTTACGCCATGACCGGTGATGTCAACGGCGGTCACAACGTATGCGCCGGCCTCCCAGGCCTTGGCGGCCACCGCATATACGGGGTTTGTAAATGCGAGCTCAGTAGCCCCCATCTGAATCGAGGCCTCTCTCAGCGTCTTGACCCTGACCGTGTTGTCCCAGCACGCGGCTGCAAGGACACCAGAGCGGTCTTCAGGACACACATCAAGGGCAACTGCAAAGACCATATCTTGGCTCTCCCGGCTCTGGAACATGTACTGCCTGCGGAAGAAGACCTCGTGCAGCCGCTCCCCCCGCCGCGTGCTCTTGAACCACATGACAACACCGTGCTTGTTAACACCCACAATCTCTGGGACGCCATCACCGTCAACGTCGCCGGCTAACAGCTGGATGAAGCTATTCTGGGTAGAACAGTCGCCCGCTGTACTGAGTTGCACAAGGACGTACCTGCCTGCCTGACGGGAGAGCCTATAGAGGTCAAGCCAGTTGGACGGCCCCATCGTCACTGCCACTTCCAGCTGTCCACAGTCGTCAAAGTCGCCAAATGCAAGGGCAGTAACAGGAGCCGGCATCTCCAGACTTGCCACGACCTCCGGCCTGTCACCTACGTGACTCCAGATCTCCAGTCGGTCGTTCTTGTCCTCGCGTGCAACAGCCACCATGCGTTCACGCGTATCGGGTTCCACCGCAACATCGAAGGCCAGGACACGGAGTGGTGTCCTGACCACCACTTGTCCAATACTGAACAGCCCTGATGATGTCGTATGACTCATTTCTTCTTACCTCCTCCAGTCTTGCGGCCCTGATGGGTGGCCTTTCGGGCAGCCTCTTCGTCCTTCTCACGCTTCTCGACCGCCGCCTTGACCTCTTCGGCCAGCCTGACCAGCCCGTCCTTCGATGCGTGTTTGGGGAACTCCTTCACCCTGTCACGGAATGACTTCGCGGACTTCGAGTCGGCGTACTCTCTTGTCACCCTTGCAATCGCAGTGACGGGGCCGTCAATGGTCTTGAAGGCACCAGCTAGGCGGGTATCACGTCCGGGCCCCTTCCCAACGGCCTTGTCGTACCGCTTGACCGCTTCGGCCAGCGTCTTCACTGCAGCCAGCAGGACTGGTGATGCCATGTCCCATGTCACCCCTCCGGACTCGAGCCCGGTCTCAAGATTGTTGATAATGTCCATGACCACATTCTTCAGATGGTCAAGGTGAGTCGGGTCACGGTACTCGGACTTCTCGGCAGACTTCAGACAGTCCGTCACCAGTTTCAGTCGCTCCTCTATCCTTAGGTACCTCTTGAAATCGTCCTGTTGCAGGAATCTCAGGACCTTCAGTGGTGGTTCCTGCTTCAGCGCGTTCTTCACAGCATCGGCCACGAACTCACCAGTCTTGTCCCGTGGAAGTCTTACACGGTCGGCAGCATCGGCACAAGCAACCACCTGTTCCAACGCCCCGGCCTCTCCGCAGTCCTTGCCTACGTCCTCGACATACTTCTGGAGTTTGCTCTGGGTCTTCGGGTGCAACTGTCCAGTCCTCACGAACATATTGGCGAACCAGCGTGCCCGCGTACCATGGTCGGTCAGGAGCTTCAGGGGACGGGGGAGTTCCTTCACCTGCGAATCGAACGTTTCCGGGTCCAGTTCGAACAGACGTTCTCCAAGCGCCATGAGCACCTCTGCAATGGCCTGGGCGAGTCCGGGGTCTCTTGACCGCATGTCCTTTCCCGACCCCTTCACCTCACGTGCCAGCTGCACGAGTGCACCCTTGACCCCACTCGCGTGTACCAGTGGCTGCCTCAGCATGTCGACAACGGCTTGGCACATGCCTTCGACATCTATGCCCGTCCCAAGCTGCACTGCCGGTAGCCCTTTGTCCTTGAACCCGACCAGCGCCAGTATCCTCACCGCATCTTCCACAGCCCCAAGGCGCACACTGTCATCGAACCGCTTCTTGATGGCACCCACAATAACACGCCGCTCTTCAGGACTGCGGAGAGTCGCAAGCTTTCCAGTCGCCCACTCTTCAAACTCTTGCGACTGCATAGCGACCCTGCGAATATCCACGAGGCGCTGGAAGTCCGTCGAGGTCAGCTGCTGGCGTGCAGAGGGCACCGCAGCGGGTGCAGCTCTCCTGTCACGGCCGTAACCGTATCTCCCGGCACCCGTCCCTGCACCGCCATATGGCCTGTACCCAACACGTCCTGCGCCTGCTGACGCCCCAGCTGTCCTGCTGGGTGGGTAACTTCCTGTCCTGCTGGGTGTTTCATCAGCCCATGCGGCAGTCCCAGATGTGAACGGGGCGCCGTCAGCAACACCCACTGACGTGTACGGTGTACGCAGGGTCTTCTCAATAGACTCCGCCAACGATACTAGATTCCGTCCTATCTTCTCCTCCTTCTGAATGGTGTCGCCAAACGCCTCCACTATGTCCCAGACAAGGTCAAAGATGTCCCGCACGTTCTCGTGGGTGATGTCCTCCTTGGAGAGGCCTCGGACAATGTCTGACAGGGCCTGCGCCTTGTACGCCGGGACACTGTACTGCACGACCAGTGGCAACATTGAGATGGCCGCCCGGAAGTCCCGGTCCTCCACTGTCGTTGTAACCATGTCCTGCATTCGCTTGACGACCTGCGACCTCAGCTTCCTGTCACTGGCCGTCTTCACAAGGACATCATGGAGCCATCTGACAATGTCCGGCTCGTCCCACACACCACTTAGGCCCCCCATCATCTGGGCAACAAAGTCGGGCAGTCCGCGCCGGTTCAGCCTACTATAGGCGTCTGTCAGGCGCCCTACAAGCACCCGGGCATCGTCCGAGTTGAACCGCAGAGCACCAGCTGCACCCATGTAGGTCAGGGTCATGCTGAGCAGCTTGCCGGGCACTTGTTGGATACTGGCAGACATCTTGCGGTCCGTCCTGAGAGTGGTAGCATATGCGACCAGTCCATCCACCTCCTTGACAGCTCCCCCTATGTCCCCGACACGCAGCACGCGTGCATAGTTGATGAGGCGGATTTGGATAGCTATGGACGGCTCGCGCAGTGCGTCCGACTCTGCCTTCAACCACGACAGAGTCTTGTCATCAGCAAGCGACGTGTTGTCAATCACGGCGTCGGCAGCGTGCCTGACCAGATCCGCACGGATGTCGGTGGGCATAGATGTCGCAAGAACCTCATATACGAGGCGGATGGCACGGAGTGCAACCGCTCCGCGTCCCTGCTGCAGGAGTTCCGAGGCTGCACTGTCCACCTTGCGTGCCACCTCGGCCGCACCAAGCGACTCTGAACAGGCACGCACTGCATGTAGGAAGGGCTCGTCCCCAGCAAATGGGGAGCTCAACATGCGCATGCACGACTCCAGCACCTGCGAGGCCACTGGTCGTCTGTCACCAGGCGGGACCATGCTGGAGTCGGCAATCACCTTGACAAGCTTCGATGCGTTCTCACACTGCTCGCCCGTCATGGTCTCGGGCCTTGTGGTGAGGGACTTCAACGAGTCTACAGCTGGCTTCAGTACGTCCGAAACGCGGCCACGCAGACGGGCAACCCGTTCCAAGAAGCTGCTAGCGAGAGCGACCACATCGGCATGTCTGGCGCGGGAGCGCACACGTGACAAGAGGTCTGCTACAAGACGCGTGTACTCCTCGACCGCGTTCTGTTCAGCAATCACTGCCAGAACCGGCTCAACGTAGAGCCTGATGTCCTGTAGTGTTCCCCGTTCAATGACATCCTTTTGGAAATCTTTGACGTGACTGACGAGCGACTTGTCAATACCCCAGCTCTCCACCCGGTTGCGCAGGAGCTTTGACCCGGTGGGCAAGTCGTCGCACTGGACAGCCAGCACGCCCGCACGATCCACAAATACCCTCTTCTCTGCAACACGCTCAGACGGTACCAGTTCGAGGATTCCAAGTGCCGTGCGTAGGTCGCGCCTCTGTTCTGCGTACTCGAACCATGCCTCGCGCATCAGCGGGCCAAATACGCTCTCGCCGCCCTCGTGGACATGGTCGATGCACAGCTTGAGGAAGGTATCCTCGTCCAGTTGTTCTCTGAACACACTGAAGAGCTCGGGCGCATAGGACTCCTCCAGCATATACCCTAGGTCGTTGACAACATCCATGGAGAACTGCAGCTTGAGTCCCTTGTCGTTCCCAGGCACATTCTCCAGTACGGTACGGATGTAAGCGCTGAGGAGTTCGACGCGTGCGTCGGCAAGGCCCTGCAACATTATCTGGGCACGGAGCTGGTACTTGTCGGGCCAGTACTGTGCCACAAGTCTGAGGATATGTTCGGCTGCCGGGAGGACGCGTTCAAAGTCGCTTGACAGCAGGCTCTTGTCAATCCCCTGTTCGTAGAGCTCAACGGCTCTCTCAGGGTCGACCGGCTCAACAAGGGACGCGGCTTCCAAGAGCTGCTGCGCGGCCACCTGGTCGTCACTAGACCTCTCAGCCAGAGCCGCCTTGTAGTCGGACTCCATGAGCCGGCGTAGCATATCCCGTGCCGGCATGTCACCGGGCGAGTTCAGCATCCGCGCCTCGACTTCTCGTGCAAAAGCAAAGGCCTTCGATGGCACGAGCTCCACAAGCCGTGCCACCCGGTCAGCATATGACCAGCCGGTGACCTCAACTGGCTCGCTGGGCCGTTCGAGCAGGTTCAGCTCGACCACTGTTGGCGGTAGGCTCCCTACACCATAGCGGTCTGCCACAGACTTGGGTGCAACGAGCAGCCTGTGGTGCTGCGGGTGAAACGTGGGGTCCATGGACAGGGACATCGGGAAGACCCTTTCCCTCAGGGGGGCCGGTAGCAACATGGTGATGAGCCGTACCAGCTCGATGGCATCCGCCTCGTCAGGGACAACAAGGAGCACGCGCCCACCGTCAATGAGCGTCCCAATCGCCTTGGATACCGACTCGGCAGTGAGGTTGAACTGGTCAACAACCTTTCCCATCTGGTTCACAAAGTCTTCAAGCGCCCGCACAGCGGCACCGCCAAGCCACGACCTGGCCACTTCGAGTGCTGGAGAGATGTCTAGCATTGGCAGACTTGCCGAACCGGGCACTGCACCCTCCGGCAAATCGGCCTCGTACACACTCTCGTCCTTGTAGAATAGGTCGTACAGTGTGAAGTTGTTGTACCCCAGCGCACGCCAGGTCTTTTTATCGATGCATATCGTGTGGGCAAAGACACGGTTCGGCCGCCCGGCAAAGTCGGTGCCTGCATTGAACAGGAAGGTCGCACCAATCAGGCTTGGGGTGAGCTCCTGGACCGAAACAGCACTCTTGAACTCGTAACCGGGTGGTATCTGTCTACGCAGGGTGGAGTGCTCGCTGACCTGGTCGAGGACCTCACGGGACAGACCGGAGTGTGCCGCTATCTGATAGCCGCTCCTCTGAATCCCCTTGAGGGAGGTGTATACTGCATGGTGGGCCTTCATATCTCATCCTCTCCGAACAGTGCGTCGGCCACGGTCCTCCCCCGGCTTACCGTTGCTGCGGTGTCTGTTGGACCAAGAAGGCCGGCAACACCCCCAATGTGGTCGCGCATCCGCAGCGGCACACGCAACATTTCCACTTCCCCATCCATCATCCTGAAGAACAGTTGCCCCCTTGTCGGGTCACGGGAGAGCCACAACACTGGTTCGAGGACATTCTTGGGGCGGAGGTCGCCGTTCATCACGGTGATGCGCTCGTCTTTACCCTGTTTCCACGAGTACCCGCCAACTGCGCTAACAGGGTATAGTGCTAGGAGTGGGAACCGCATCACCATTGTCGCCGCAACGTCCTGACAGTACTTGAAGAAGAAGGACGATGCGCTGTTCACCTCAGGGTACATGTCAGCTTTCGTAAACAGGACTGCAACAGGCATTCTAGTGAGTGCGTCCTCACCATGAATGACCTTGAGTATGTCCACCAGTGAACCTATGAACCTGTTCTGCTGGCTGCGGAGCTCCTTGTCGTGGACTGGGTCGACAAGTAGTATGAACTTGCGTGCTGACTCTATCTGTGCCACGAGGCTCTTCTGTGCCTCGTTCATCCCCTCCAGCAAGTCTGGGTAGTCCTCAAGACGCAGCACGGCGGCCCGTCGGCTCCCACGTGTCTGGTCGAACATCCTGTACAGCGGCTCGTACTTGTCGACAAATAGTTTGACCATGTCCTCGCCGCTCACATCCTTTGTGCGGACTGTGGCCACCTCCCGTCCTCCCTTGATGTCCCGGATGGAGAAGGTGATGTCAGTGGCTTGGCCACGTGCAGTTCCTGAGAGCTGGCCAAACTCGCGCATCTCTTTGATTCGCTCTTCTATGTACCTCCTCGCCGTGGGGGAGGCGAACTGGACATCGAGGCCAAAACGTTCAGTGTTGCTACGTATCATTACCACCAGCGATGCAACGAAGGTCGTCTTCCCGCTAGAAGGGGTCCCAAGTATGGCAATCTCGTCGCTCTGCATACCGCTGCTCATGGTCCTGTCAGTCCTCCTTTCTGCCCTTTCCGTTGTCCTCGTCGTCCTC
>JALVPN010000119.1 GCA_027031765.1 Promethearchaeota archaeon
ACTGACAACTGTCATAGAAGGTTTTGACAAGAGCATCGACCTCGGAGAGCTGGCGGGCAAGCTGAAGAGCAAACTCGCATGTGGTGGGGCTGCCAAACGGGGACATATTGAGCTGCAGGGAGACCAGAGGGGCGTGATAAAGGACATCCTTGCAGGCCTGGGGTTCCCGGAGGACATGATCCAGATAGACTGGAGCTTCCAGGCCCGCACGCGTCACTAGACCCGGCGGACGCCCGCGTCCTCTCATGGCGGGCCGTCCAATAAAGAACCCACCCGCATCCCGCCCACCCACACCTGCCTGCCCCGTGAAACCGTTCCCTGTGAGGGACGCATTACTGTGCTGTGCTGTGTTGTGCCGTGCTGTGCTATGGTGGCGAATGCAGCCACCTGAGAACATATCGACATACGCCTGTGCAGGCAGGAGTGTCGGACGGGGCGGCACCATCATGGTCGCCTAGAAAAGAAGGGTGGGAACGGTAGCAGTCGCCGTCGTGGACGGTGAGTGGACTATCAGACCGGACAGTGGTGGGACAGCGGGCGTCTGCATGCAACTACATCACATCCCACCAACCTCGCGGGGCATGTCAAGCGAGTCAATCCCGAGACGGCGCACAATCTCCTTGTAACGGTTGCGTACCGTCACCTCTGTGACGCGTGCCACCTCTGCAATCTCGCGCTGTGTGCGGCGTTCGTCGAGCATGATGGATGCCACGTATATGGCAGCGGCCGCAAGGCCGAGTGGGTCGCGGCCAATTGTGAGGCCGAGGTCGCGGCTCCGTTTCAGGATTTCCACCGTACGGAGTTGCACCGGACTCGACAGCGACAGCTGACAGGCGAACCGGGACACGTAATCGATGGGGTCGCTCAGTGGGATCTTGATGTCAAGGCTCCGGAGGAGCAGTCGATAACACTGGCCGAGCTTCTTCCGGTCCACACGGGAGGCGTCAGCGACCTCATCGAGTGGGCGGGGCTTCTGACGTATCCGGCAGGCTGCGTAGAGAGTGGCTGCGACCATTGCCTCAATCGAGCGGCCGCGGACGAGCTTCTTCATGATGGACTTTCTGTACAGCACTGCTGCGAGTTCACGTATCGGCTTGGGAATGCCGAGTTGGGATGACAGACGTTCCAGCTCGGCCATAGCCTGTGCCAGGTTCCTGTCCACCGAGCTGTGCACGCGTGAGCGTATCTGCCACTTGCGGAGCCGGTAGATCTCGGAGCGGCGTGTCGGGCTGAGTTTCCTGCCGGCGGTATCCTTGTCCCGCCAGTCAATTACGGTTGAGAGGCCCTTGTCGTGGACAGTGTATCTGAGGGGTGCACCGACCCTGCTCCGGGCCTCGTTCTCCTCAGCACTGAAAGCACGCCACTCGGCCCCCATGTCAATGCGGTGGTCGGAGAGCACGAGGCCGCATCCTCTGCAAACACGCTCTCCACGTCCTACATCCTCAACAACACTCCGGGAACCACACTCCGGACACCTGGTGATGTCTGACTGACCCGTCCTCTGCCCAGACCTCTTTGTCCCTCTCGGACTGTCCAACCCTACACCTCCGCCCTTGTCGTATGATGATAGATGAAACAGTGAGTGAATGAGTGCCGATGTGACATCGATGAAGCATTGATGATAGTCTTAGCTCTCCGGTGTCAACCTGTTTGTGTGAAAACGAGCATTTAATGGTTGTGGGAGAAACGATGCCCGGTTCGGCAAATGTCGTGGTCGACCTGGGAGTGCAACAGCAACACCTGAGTGGCCCCTGTCCACAACACGGTGTTGTCGGCGATGTCGCAGACACATGGCGACTGGACTGAGTTGTAGTGGTCAGTGGTGAGTAGCGGGACACGCTAGTCTGGACACCAACACTCCCGACATGTTAGAGAAACATGGGCATATGGTCATGTTGTCTGCAACGGGCCCTCTTCGGTCACTATCACTGTGTGTTCGGCCTGTGACACGAACTCGCCCTTCTCTTCAGCAAGGATGTGATGGGCTATCAGCGCGCCGTTGCGTTCGAGCTCACGGATTGCCATCTTCAGCGCCGCGTGTTTCATCCGCTGGGCCATCCAGCGCTCTGCGAATGGGAACTCACGGTACTCCTTTCGAGCAATGCTCAGGAACTGGCGTGTGCCCCTGAACCTGACCGGGACGCGGACGGGCAGCAGCTGGTAGATCAGCGGGTTTGGGAGGTCGCTCACATTTCCCGAGCCGGTACTTGCAAACGTTTCAACTGCATACACCTCGCCCGCCTCGACACGGACCTCAGACTTACCAGAAACACATGGCACCTGTTTCTCACTGTGGAGCTCGTACTCCTTCAGCTGGTGGCCGGTCAGCTGCCGTACCGGGTTGAAGCCAAAGTCCTTTATCGTGTCCTCGATGAGTGCACCAATCGAGTTCAGCTTCGCGCCAGGACGCATCATCTGGACGGCAATCCGGGTGGCCTCTTCGGAGGCCTTGACGAGGTCCTCGTGTTCTGGACTGAGTGCCACGGTAAAGGCGGTATCAGAGATGCAGCCATCGATGTGGGCACCTACATCCACAGTGACCAGGTCGCCTTCTGCAATCACGGTCTCGTCATTGAGGGGAGAAGTGTAGTGGGCAGCAATGTTGTTGATTGCAACATTGCACGGGAAGGCAGTGCCCGAGGCGTGCTCACGGATATACCCCTCGACGGCCTCGACAATATCGATGACCTTCACACCGGGTCTGACCATAGGGCGTGCAATCTCAATTGCCTCGTGGGCGACTGTGCCGGCCTGTTTCCACTTGTACCACGGGTCGTCGCCAGTGGACTCGTCATCACTGACCGGCCCTTCAGGTCTATCGTCTGACATCTGGGACATCACTCCTCGCAGGCGGACGCCCGTCGCAAGTATGATGTATAAAAGGTTCTGCTAGTGGCTACAGGACCTCTGCAATTCGCCTTGCAATGCGTGACATCATGAAGAACAAGAAGCCGAGGTTGACCTGTTTTGTTGTGAGGACAGACAGCAGGGCGTCCTTTCCCGCACCACAGATAATCACATACCCCGACTCACCCTCGATCAGCATGCGGACGAACGGCCCGCGCTTGAGCTCACTGAAGACCCTGTTGGTAGCCTCGTGGATCTGCATAGACCGTCCCGATACAGTATCTTCCTCGGGGACATCATCCTGTTGATAGTCATCAGGGTAGTAAGAGCAGATGGGGAGCCCCTGGCCGCGAGAGATGATAAGGCTGGCCTGAATTGTCCCTTGGGAGGCTTTGCTGAGGTCAACAAGTAGTTCTGTGAGCTTTTCGGTCTTCGAAGACAACATCCATGACCTCCCGAGTCTTGTTCATGCGATGGGCAAATCACGTATTTAAAGGACCCGTTACATCGCTACAAGTTAAACTATTCTGCGGCCAAGTCACCTGACACGACTGGCCCCCGCTTCTTTCAGGCCTCTGACAATCTCCCTGAGGCCCTCACCACGGTCGTTGAGGATGTGCCGCTCCACATACGTGCCCTGTACCACGATGGACGCACCGGCCCCGACAGCACGCCGGACTGAGGCCACATCGTTGAGACCGCCACCCGTAATCACGGGGATTTCGATGAACTGTGATACTGTGGAAATCATCTCTGGTGGCACGCCACCGCCCTCGGCACCACTGCCGGCCTCAAGGTAGACGAGCCTGAAACCGAACATCTCAGCGGCCATGGCGTAGGCTGCTGGCAGTTTGGGCTTGTCACGTGGGAAGGGCTTTGCATCCCCCACCCACGCGGCGGTCTTGCCGGGGGCCACTATGAGGTATGCCATTGGGATGGGCTCAAGGTTACTTAGGCGGATGTTGGCCGCTGCGAGCGCCTGTGCACCAACAATATGGTACGGGTTCATGCTGTTGAAGAGGCTCATGAAGAATATCGCGTCTGCGTACTTGGAAACACCTGAGACCCCGCCAGGGAACAGGATTGTGGGCACTTCGACAACATCGGAGATGGCCTTCACAGCCTCGTCGATGATACCGAAGGCTGTGCTCCCACCAATCATGATTGCATCGGAACCCGCCTTCTCGGCCAGCGATGCCATCTCACTTGCCACGTCGGGTGTGACCTTGAACGGGTCGGGGTCGATGAGGGTGAAGTGCAGTGCGCCTTCGGACTTGAGCTTTGAGGTGATGTAGCTCCAAACCTTGCCGGCCATATCATAGCCTCCCTGGCACAGCAGACGCGGCAGGCGGGGCTACTTTTTACGGTTTTGGTGAGAGTGGTCGACATTGGTGTCCCGGACACACAGTGGTCATGGTGACGGGCAGGGTGGGCCTGCGGAGGAGGCAGCGGCACCTGCCGGTCAACCTTTATTACCTGCGAGTGCCATCTAAGAGGGTTGGTCTCTCAGCACTGAAAAGTGCACCCCAGACGAGGGACAACCGAA
>JALVPN010000120.1 GCA_027031765.1 Promethearchaeota archaeon
CGAGAGCAATGGATTTCCGACCCCGACTGCGAGAACGGTACTCCCGGATGTTGGCCCTGCGCGACTTTTCCGAAGAGTACATGGAGCGCATAATGGCCACGACCGTGACGGTCGTTGGCGCAGGTGGGCTGGGCAGCCCTTCGCTGACGCTCCTGGCTGCCATCGGTTTCGGCAAGATCCGAATAATCGACCACGATGTGGTGGAGCTCTCAAACATCCAGCGCCAGACCGTGTACAACACCGATGACATCGGACTGCCGAAAGCCGAGGCAGCTGCAGCAAACCTGGCACGGATGAACCCCGAAGTGGAGTTTGAGCCTATTGCTGTCTCTCTAACACGTGAAAACGCACGACAGCTGTTGAGGGGATCCGATATCATCGTTGATGGGCTCGACTCGTTTGGCGCACGCAGGGCAGTCAACACTGCGAGTGTGTCCCTTGGCATTCCATACGTATATGCGGGTGCAATCGAGTACTATGCCAACGTGTCGACGTTCGTCCCTCATGAGACCCCATGTCTGGAGTGCCTGATTGGAGACGTGGAGGACGACCCTGCAAGGTCATGCGCAGCGGTCGGTATCATGCCGACGGTCCTCTCAGTTGCAGCTGCAGTCCAGGTCAACGAAACGGTCCTGCTGGCCACTGGTAGACAGCCACAGCTGGCAGGCCGCCTGATGCACATCGACATGACCGACCTGTCCCTTGAGACCTTCGATATCAGCCGGCTCCCTGACTGTCCCGTGTGCTCGTCGGGTCACCACCCCCTGCCGGGGCCGGGCATCCCCAGTGTACGTGTCAATATGCTGTGCTCTGGCGACTTTGGCGTGTCCCCAGAACACCTGGTGGAACTCGACCTCGCCTCCATAGCCGAGAACACCAGCTCCGGGCACGTGACTAAGCGCAAGGAGCGCTTCATCGTGGTCGAGCTCCCAGATGGGGCCCGCATCACACTGATGGCACACGGGAATGCAGTGATAAGCGGTGTCCGGTCCGCAGATGAGGCACTCCGTATCTACTACAGTCTTGTGAGGTGCAGCGACTAGGTCAGCGTGCCTTCTCGACGATGCGCAACGCCCTTTCCACAATCGCTTCTACGTTGAACCCGAACTTTTCAAAGAGCACCGGGTATGGGGCTGATGCACCGAACCTGTCCATGGCAACAATATCGCCGTCGTCGCCGACCCACCGCTCCCAGCCCTGCGCGACCCCGGCTTCTATCGCAATGCGTGCTGCTATTGTGCTTGTGAGCACTGTTTCTCTGTACTCGCCCCCTTGGGCTTCGAAGAGCTCCCAGCTCGGAAACGAGACCACACGTGCGGCCACACCACACTGTAGTAGGGCCTCTGCAGCCCCGATGGCGAGCTGTACCTCCGACCCGGACGCCATCAGGATGATGTCTGGACTGTCCCCATAGTCCTTGAGGACATATGCGCCCCTGTGTAGCCCGCTGGCCGGAGCAAAGGTGTCCCGGTCGAGGACTGGGACCGTCTGGCGTGTGAGTGCGAGCAGTGTCGGCCCCTCCGTCCTCCTCATTGCTACCCGCCAGGCCTCCACCACCTCATTGGCATCAGCCGGTCTGATCACCACCAGTCCCGGGACTGCACGTAGCGACGCCAGGTGTTCTACGGGCTGGTGTGTCGGTCCGTCCTCCCCTAGCCCGATGCTGTCATGTGTGTATATCCAGATGCTTGGGTGTTTCGACAACGCTGAGATCCGTAGCGCTGGTTTCATGTAGTCCGAGAAGACAAGGAATGTCCCCGCATATGGACGCATCCCCCCATGGGCTGCTATACCATTGACAACCCCTCCCATTGCATGTTCACGGACGCCGAAGTAGATGTTGCGTCCTCCCGGGTTGTCTGACTGGAACGCGTCACTGCAGTCAATCCATGTCTTGTTGGAACCCGTGAGGTCAGCAGACCCCCCCATCAGTTCCGGTACTCTCTGCGCCAGTGCATTGATGGTCTTTCCAGAGGCTGTCCTTGTAGGCATGCCCTTCGCACTCGCCGCGAAGACGGGGAGTCCTGAGTCCCACCCCTCCGGTAGGTCTCCTGCCATCCTCCGCTCATACTCCCGGGCAAGGCCTGGGTATTCCTCGCTGTACTGCACAAATGTTTCGCGCCACTCCTGTTCCAGCCGCTCACCGCGTGGAACCGCTCCCCTGAAGTGCTGCAGTACATCCTCGGGGACGTAGAACTTCGGTTCGACTGGCCATCCTGCCCTCCGCTTCGCCTCTGCAAGTTCCTCCTCTCCCACTGGCGCGCCGTGGCACGCCTCCGAGTCCTGCTTTGTCGGGAGGCCATAGCCGATGTGAGTCCTACATATCACAATGGAAGGCCTCGGGTCGTCCTTGGCAAGCGCTATCGCCCTGTCAATGGCATCCACATCGTTCCCGTCCGTTACCCTCACAACATGCCAGCCCTGCGCAGTGAACCTGGCCTCGATGTCCTCGGTGAACGTCCTGTCGGTGGTGCCATCTATTGAAATCTTGTTGTCATCATAGAGCAGTACCAGCTTGCCGAGTCGAAAGTGCCCAGCAAGCGATGCTGCCTCGTAAGATATCCCCTCCATCAGGTCTCCGTCCGTGACAATCGCATAGGTGTAGTGGTCAACCACCTTGTAGCCGTCCCGGTTGAATGTGTTGGCAAGGTGCGCCTCTGCGATGGCGAGCCCGACACTGTTTGCTAACCCCTGTCCGAGCGGCCCCGTTGTGACCTCTACCCCCGGTGTTGTGCCACGTTCCGGGTGACCCGGGGTCTTGCTCCCCCACTGTCTGAAAGCAACCAGGTCGGATAGGGCTACATCATAGCCTGTCAGGTACAGCAGGGCATATTGCAACATCGAGCCGTGTCCTCCTGAGAGGACAAACCTGTCCCTGTCAGGCCAGTCCGGGTTCTTGGGGTTGAAACGTAGGTGCCGCATCCACAGTGCATATCCCATTGCCGCAGCGCCCATTGGCATACCGGGGTGTCCTGACTTGGCCTGCTGAACAGCGTCCGCCGCAAGAAACCGGATTGTATTGAGGGCACGCTCTACTATCGTGTCGGTCTTCCTCATCGGGTCTCTCCTGTCGTGTTGACTCGGTGAGTTCTGGGGGTCGCAGCCAATGTCCCTCTTTTGTTTGTTCCGTTCTGCCGCAGTCCACACTAGTGCTCAGCAAAGTGCCAGGTACTACAGTCACGGCCACTGTACTGGGAGATGCCTGTGACATTGTGCTGTCTGGACAGGCACCTGACCGCCGGGATCCTCACAGCTCCGTCTACACTACCGTGTTACAAGTACAGGGAGACCGCTGCCCGCGGCCGTGTCCGGAGCATGCGCAGGGTCATCTTTCTCTTGACTTCCTTCTGACTCATCAGCCCACCGACGGCCGCAGCTATCAGGAACCTCGCATACTCGTCCTCATAGAAGAAGTTGGACAGTGTTTCCATGTTCTTCGAGCTACGGTAGAAGAGCTTTGCCATCGACTCCGCCACCGCGAGCTCCTTCATTATCACCCTCTTGCACCTGTCCGCATAGGTCGTCAGGCGTCGCGGGTCTGATGTCTCTACCGCTTCCGCTACGGCCTCTGCTGCAATGATCCCTGACTGGACTGCGTGCGGGATACCTTCCCCCGTGAAGGCATCGACTAGGCCTGCTGCATCACCTACAAGCACTGTGCGGCCCTGCACTATCTTGTCTGCCACCTTCACCGGGAACCTTGCCGCGCTCTCAGACAGCACCTGCGGCTCTATCCCGTACTCCTCACAGAACCTCTGGTACCACCCGTTGTAGGCTGTACGGAGCCCCTTTGCCCTGTCCTGGCGGCACCACGCACCAAGGCTCAGGACATCCCTCTTTGGGAAGCACCAGGTGTACCCGTGTGGTACGTCTCCGAAATAGAGGAAGAACACATCTGCATCATACCCTGTTGGGTCACCACATATGTCCCGCACGGTCTTCTCGCCGACTCTGGCCTCCACCTCAATTGCAACACCGGCAGAGTCACCGTGCCACCCATCATACAGCCCGAGTGACCTGGCGACCACCCCGTTTATCCCATCTGCTCCTACCAGATAGTCGGCACGGAGGGCCATGTCGTCCTGTGTGTACACGGTCACTCCTGTTGCGTCATCCAGTACCCGTGTCACCTTGCAGCCCTCACGCACTTCCGCACCCGCCTCCCGGGCCTTCTTCAGTAGGAGGTGGTCGAACTCGTCGCGCATGACCGTATAGCCGGGCATGGAACGGTCTTCTGGTACGCAGTCTATTCTCTGGCCTGAGGGCGAGAACATTGTGAAGCCGCTTATCTTCCTGTGGAGCACTCCTGTCACATCAAAGTCAAGTAGACTGGTGACGGCATTCCGGATTGCCCCAGCACATGGCTTGTACCGTGGGAACTCTGACTTGTCAATGAGCATGACACGTAGGCCCATGAGTGCTGCGCGTCGTGCAGCTGTGGAGCCCGCGGGCCCACCGCCGACAACTATCACATCATATTCCGAAGTTGTCAATGTTGGCACCTCTGCATGCACTGGCTCTCCTCACAGTGGACGACTGAGGTCATATCTTAATCGGTCGGCGGCATCATTTCCCCGTCATGTGCTGCCGGACTGATACCGGGTGGGTATCTCTCCATGAACTCCTCTGCTGTGATGTCCATAGCTACTAGGTCATGGAACTGACCACCCACAAAGACTGCCTCTCTGAACCGTCCCACCATCTTGAAACCCACCTTCTCATACACATGGATGGCCCTCGTATTGTTGGCCAGGGCATGGAGGTACACCGTGTGTAGGCCCAGTACGTGGAATGCGACCCACAGACAGACCTCTGTGGCATCGGTGCCGTAGCCCCTGTTCTGGTCCTCGACACTGTGGACTGCAATACCGAACTCAGCCCTCCTGTTCGGACCGGTGAACCCGTGCAGTGTGGTTGTCCCCACGAACCTACACGACCCTTTGTCCTCGATTGCAAGTACTAGGTATCCGACCTTGAGGGGGTCTTCTGTGACCACACGTTCGAGCCACTTGCGTTCGGCCTCTCGTGACATTGGGAGTGGTATCTGAATGTTCTGCCGCATCTCCAGTGTGTTCCAGTGCCGCATTATCGCATCAAGGTCGTCCATCTCCAGTGCCCTGAGCCTGACCCTTCGTCCACAGTACATAGGCCCAGTATTGCTCCCAATAGCTAATGACTCTTGTCCTCCCTGTACCGCGGCCGATGGTCTCTCAGGTCGATAGACTAATCTGGAGTGACAGTCATCGGTCGGTCCAGAATACCATAGGTGCGATGGAATAGTGAGCCCACACAAGGAGGTCTTTGACGAACCTGTTGTCCGTGTACAGTTCGACAAGGTCAGGTTTCCGCAGGTGTGTCCGGTATGTGGTGCTAAGGCTACCGAGTCGACAAGGATAACACTTGATACGCGCAAACGCTATCTCTCTCGCTCCTGGGATCCCATGGGGTCGCCGACTTGGCGCGCCCGGTTCGGTCACGGCTCCTACCCGACATACGATGTGGTGTCACTCAGGATACCGGTGTGTGAAGACCATGTGGTCAGTGATGAGAGCGACTGTCGTTCTAGGATACTCTGTGTCGTATATGATGGTCTTCTCCTCGGGGCCCTACTGGTGACGGTCATGGCTATCGGAAGCGACCTCTGGACTGGCCGGGGTGTTGCCCCATGGACCCTGGTTGTACTGTCTCTAGTCCTCGTGGCCGGCATCATCAGCATAGTCGTGTTCCGTCCTCGCCCCCTTGAGAAGGCGGTCCGGATTGTTGGTTTTGACCACGGTGTCCACTTCATCTGGCTTGCCTTTAGTGACCCTGCGTACCGTGACCTGTTCCTCAAAGAGAACGAGATGCATGCCCAGCTGGTTGGCTGGGTCCTGCGTGCATGATGCCCTCTCCCATTGTCTCATCGCGTATTGGAGTCCACTGGTACTGCGACAGCCCATGAGTCGCAGCCCAGTGTTCCCGCTGCAGTCCTAGAGAGTAAGCTCCTTTTCGCTCTTCCAGAGTCCGTGGATGTTGCAGTATGCTGTGGCCATAACGGTGCCTGGCTTGTTGGTCTTGAAGACGAACAGCGCGCATGGTTCAGAGTACACCGTGCTTGTATCTGCACCCTGTGGCGACTCACCGTGGTGGTCAAAGGTGCAGTAGCCTATCTCGACCGGGAACTTCTCGCCCTCAGGCCAGAAGAACAGGTCAATCCACTTGATGTGGTGTGCTGTGGTGTTCGGGTGCGCAATCTCCTTGCCCACTGTGACTAGGACGTGGAACAGGTTCTCGCCCTTCTTCTCAATCTCTATCACGGGCACGTGTTTCTCACTCTTCCAGTCAGCAGTCTGGATCCACTTCTTTGACATCTTGTCCAACCTCTCGGTGTACTAGGACTGTAGTGGGACTTATCCACGCTGAGTGTTAAAACTCTTCTTCTTGAGGGTCCCTTCAGTGTCCCCTCCCATCCACCCCGAGGTGCGTGATGACCCACAGTCCCTGCTCTGTCAACACGTATATGGTGCGTGGTCGTCCTCTAAGGGGGCGCCCGGGCCGTGCCTCAGCAATCAGACCAATGCTCCGTAGCTCCGAGAGGTGCTGGTATACGCTGGGAATGCTGATGCTGACACCATACTCGCTCCTGAGGCGCTTCCATATCTCATAGCCATACGACTCCCCATGCTCCAGTATCCTGAGGATATGGAGTTTCGTAGTCCCCAGTTTACTTGTGTACTTCCTGTCCTCGACCTGACTGAGTAGGTGTTCCAGCTTTGTGCGCCCGCGTACTAGTGTCCTTGTCATTTCAGGGTACTTGAGTCCCATACCCGTGATCACACACACCACGCGGTCCGACCTGTCAATCACCCCTTCCCCGCGCAGATGGCCAAGGGCTGCTATGGTGGTCGCTGATGCTGGTTCTGCAAACACCCCCTCCTGCTTTGCCAGCATGCTCGCACCGTCAAGTATCTCACGGTCGCTCACTGCAACTGCAATGCCGTCCGACTCGCGGAGGGCCCGCAGTGCCAGCGCCCCACATGCTGGTCTCCGGACGCCAATGTCCATGGCAATCGTGTTTCCTCGCGGTGCCTCCTCTACCTCAGCTGCCCCCGTATGGAATGCTCTGACAATGGGTGCACAGCCCTTTGCCTGGACGCCCACGATTCGTGTGTCCACCTCTCCGACAAGACCAACCTCCATGAACTCGTTGAGTGCACGCCACATCATCGACAGGAGTCCCCCGTTGCCCATTGGGACGACCAACCAGTCCGGGGCCGACCACTGCAGCTGCTCACATACTTCATATGCAGTGGTTTTTATCCCCTCAAGAAAGTAGGGGTCGTACGGTGTGACTGCACGGTTGCCGGGTCCCAGACTGCTCGCCCTCCTCATTGCCGTGTCCGGGTCTGGGGCTACATCCACCCTCGCACTATGTGCTAGGATCTGATAGAGTTTTCCCACATCGATGTTCCGGTGCACCGCTATGAACACACTACACTGGAGGCTGCCCCTTGCAGCATATGCGACCAGCGAGGCTGCAAGGTTGCCCGTTGTCCCACAACTAACACTCCTGTATCCGAGTTCCTTGGCCATAGAAACGGCTACAGCAGTCCCCCTGTCTATGAACGACCCTGTGGGGTTTGTTGTTTCGGTCTTCAGGAACAGGTCAGTGATATCAAGTCCCCTTGAGAGCTCAGAGCACCGCTGTAGAAACGTCCCACCCTCGCCAAGAGATGTCACGTCCTGTCTGTTCCTCAGCGGCAGTAGCTCCCAGTACTTCCATACGCCGGGCGTCCTGCGTTCAAGAACCCGCCGCGATATTGTTTCACGCACATCATCAAGTCTGTAGACTACCTCAAGGACACCACCACAGTCCGTACACCGGGCTGAGGGCATACCACTTTCGTACATGGCGCCGCAACGTGTACAGCGCAGCCCATACATCGGCGACATTGTGGCGCGCCCCTATATATAGGCACACGCTTATATATTCTGGGTATCCCGGCACCATGTCAACACAGTCGGTAAACTCAGCTGGTGGTGTTGAGGATGAGCGGTGAAGACTCTGCAACCGTGTCTGGGCTGACGCTTTCCGGGCCCGCTGCAACGTCGTGTTGGTGGCGACCCCCGTACTTGGGACAGGTCGAGTTCCTGTCCATGACGACAATAATGGCCGCGCTGACTGTGGTGTCGACCATGGTGTTCCGGATCCCGTTTGTGGTGACATCCGGCTACTTCAACCTCGGGGATGCCATGGTGATGACTAGCGGCCTGCTCCTAGGACCAGTGGGCGGCCTCGTTGCAGGTGGCGTTGGTTCTGCCATCGCAGATGTGGTCGGTGGGTATGCCCATTATGCGCCCATCACACTGGTCGTAAAGGGTGGTGAAGGCCTTGTTGTGGGGCTGTTCGCGTACATTGCTGGATATGGCAGGCGGCTCTCGTATGTGGAGGTCGTGGGGCTTGTGCTGGGTGCTGTGGTAATGCTCTACGGGTACCTTGTTGCTGAGACGTTCCTCTACGGGTTTGAGGCTGCGCTCCTTGAGGCTGTGTTCGTGAACTCAATACAGGTGGTGGCCGGTGGGGCTGTCGCAGCAGTGGTGACCCCTCCAGTGAGGCGCTACACCATGACGCTGGGCTGACCATCCCCGGCCACTCAGTTTTCTTGCAGCCAATCCTTATATAAGCCCGATTGGCGCAATGGGCTGCCAGTGAGGGATGCCTATGTTGCTGGCAACAGACCTGCCACAGCATGCCTCCGACTACTGCTAAATGGATGTTCGCAAGATGACTGACCGGCAAAGGCTTAGGATTGATGCTGGGCTCGTAGATGCCATCAACAACTTTCTCATCCGCGAGGACAACCCTCTTGTCAACGGGCTCCTTGAGATAATCGAGAGATATGGTGGTGTAGATGAGATCAACCGCAGGGCCCGTGAGGCCCGCCAACTTGATAGTCTGATGGCACGTCTTGAGGAGAAAAAGTCGTCCTATGTACAGGACATCGAGTGGCTGCTGAAACAGAGGGATGTAGATGCATTCATCAGCATTCCTGAGTACCGGCGTCGTGTCCTCGGTGACCGGGCTGACTCCATGACCTTCGACGACTCCTTTGCAGTCACGCTTGAGATAAGTGCATGCCAGTACTTCCCATGGCTGATTGAGGAGGCCCGTCATGCGATTGAGCACCAGGACTTGATGCCGGGCCGGTTCATCCGGGTGCGGAACATGCGGGAACAGACTGAGGACGACGACGTCGTTGCATTTGCAGCTGCGATGCAGGTTGTCGGGTCCTCCTATGTGGAGACCCTTGATACGAGGGGGACTATGCCTGGCCCGGACGGTGCCCCCGTGAATGTTCACCTCGGTGGTCCCGAAACAATTACCGGTTACTTCGGTGGTGTTGGGATGCCAAATGAGCTCCCACTGAAGTGGGTTGACGAGTACCTGCACTACTACACGGAGTACGGTGTTACGCAAGTGCTGAACGTCAACCCGGGAACGGTCCTCCTAGGGTATATGATGTACAAGCTCGGGATTGACATGGAGTTCAAGATCTCGGTCTACATGGGCAATGACAACCCGTATGCCTGTCTATGGACTCTGATGACCGCGTTCCTGTTCAGCCGCGAGGATGGCACGACCCCGCTCATTGGCTTCAACCTGTCCAACAGTGCCAACAACTACACAATCGAGCTCGCGGCCCTTGTCCGACGGGAGTTCGGCTTTGAGGACATTGTACGTATCGAACACCACATCACCGAAACGCAGAAGAGCATTGTCCGTCAGCCGTACGACCGGCTCCAAGAGCTCTTGGAGATTGCGGATCATGTGAAGAACATCAGCGCAAAGCATGAGGGCGGCATCCCGGAGATTGATGCTGCACGCGAACACCCAAGTGATATCCTCGACTACTTCCGTACCAAAGCTGATATTGTTGAGGCCGGGCACATGCCCCTGCTACTCCAGAACTACCTTGACAAACATCAGGCCCTCAACAGGACGGCTGAAGAACTGACGAAACGCGGCCTGACATTTATTGCCGCCCCCAAGCTCCACCGGACATAGGCCTCGGGACACACCTCTCCACACATGCTGTACAACGGTTGGGGCTGGATTCGGTGCAGGGCCGGTGCCGTCCGGTCTAGGGGCCAGCCCCAGCACAACAGTGCTCGGTGGGAGCAAGACAGAAGTACCTCGATGACACTAGCACTGTTGTTGATGAAGGTCACCAAGTCATTCAACGGATGTGAGTCGAGATGCGGCTATGGAGTGACGACTTTGAGAATGGTGGTCCAATACCTGACAGGTGTGCGTACCGTCGGGACAACCTGAGCCCGCACCTTGCATGGGACGATGTACCCACCGGCACCGCAAGCTTTGCGCTCATCTGCAACGACCCGGATGCCCCTGTGGGCGACTGGATCCACTGGCTCGTCCATGCAATCCCCGCTGATGTGAGGGAGTTGCAGGCCGGCAAGAAACCTCCAGGTGTGGAGTTCAAGAACGACTTTGGCTCGGTGGGCTGGGGCGGCCCTGCCCCGCCATCTGGCACGCACCGCTACTTCTTCACAATCTATGCGCTGGATGTCGGGCGTCTTGATGGTGTCACAAAGAAGAACTTCAGGTCTCTTTGTGAGCAGCATAAACTTGACTCTGCACAGGTCATGGGCACGTACTCCAAGAAGTAGATGGGCCGTGGTGTGCTCCAGCCTGCTGAGGTCATGTGCACCAATCGTGGTCACTTATATTGAATGAGGACTATCTTGGCCCTGTTGGTTCCATGTTGGAGGCCCACGCCCAAGGCAGCTCGGCAGTCAGACCTGCCCTGCCGGGTCGTGCCCCCAACCCCCACGGAGGCGACCAGTTATGTCACAAGATGCTCTGCTCGAAGTACGTGACCTGCGGGTTGAGGTCAGTGGCGTCCCAATCCTAGCTGGAGTTGACCTGCTCTTCGAGCGTGGCAAGGTATATGCTGTCCTTGGTCCAAACGCTTCGGGCAAGTCGACCTTGGCCAAGACTATAATGGGACTCCCTGAGTATCGCATTGTTGGTGGTGACATCCTGTTCGAGGGCCAGTCCATCGTATCGAATACGATAACTGAGAGGGCACGGATGGGCATCGCATACGCCTTTCAGACACCACCGACAATCCCCGGAGTGAAACTGGAGGACTTCATCTGTCGGATTTGTCCTGACTACCTGTGCAAGACTGACAGTGAAGAGTTCATGGGCGACAACTGTTACTGTAAACAGGAGCTCTATGACGACTTTGAGAGGCTCGGTATATCCAACCTCGCCAAGCGAGACCTCAATGACGGTTTCTCTGGCGGCGAGTCGAAGCGGAGCGAACTGTTCCAAGTACTTTCCATGCGTCCCAAGATAATGTTCTTGGACGAGCCCGATAGTGGCCTTGATTATGACTCGCTGAAGATTGTGGGCCGTGAGCTCCGGGCAATCCGGGAGCGCGGTGACACGACCATGGTCATAATCAGTCATCACAGGTACATCCTTGAGTTCCTCGAGGTCGACCGGGTGTTCATCCTACGCAGGGGTCGCCTGGTGTTTACGGGGGACATGAGCATCATCCCCGCCCTCGAAGAGAAGGGCTACGAGCGGTTCCTTGCCGAAGTGGTCGCATGAGGTGGTGGTCACATTGGTGCCTGACGACGAGACCCGACGACGTGCTGCCGCAGCCAAGGACAAACCTGCAGCGTATGGGCCAGACATCGACCTCAACGAGTACTCCTTAGAGGCCGATAGGGCTAGCCGCCTTGAGTCGGTAGACGATGTGCCGGCCCGTGACCGTTCACTCATCGCCCAGGTCGGTTTTGACCCTGACGAGGAATCGGTGGCTGGGTCTTTCATCCAGTTCGACAATGAGAGTGTCCTTGCGGATGTGATTTTCATGCAGGAGGGCCTGGACCTCCTGCCAACGGCTGAGGCCCTTGAGAAATATGACTGGCTTGCCGACTACCTCTGGCGTGCCGTGCCTGTCGATGCAGACAAGTATACTGCTAGGAGTGAGCTGGCACCATACAACGGCTACTTCATCCGGGCAAGGGCCGGTGTAAAGCTCCAGATGCCCGTACAGAGCTGTCTGGTGATCAAGAAGAGCCGCGCAATACAGAATGTGCACAACATAATCATTGCTGAGGAGGGCTCCGAACTGCACATAATCACCGGATGTGCCGCCCCCTCCTCCGTGGAGCGTTCCCTCCACCTTGGTGTGTCTGAGTTCTATGTCAAGAAGGGTGCCAAGCTCACCTTCACCATGGTACACAAGTGGAGCGAACAGACCGATGTCCGTCCTAGGTCTGCAGCAATGGTGGAGCAGGGCGGCACGTTCATATCGAGCTATGCCATCCTGAGCCCCCTCAAGTCCCTACAGTCGTTCCCGAAGGTCAGGCTCACCGGCCGCGACGCAAGAGCGAACCTCTACTCAGTAGTGCATGGCAGCGGTCCCTCTGAGTACGACATTGGTGGCATGCTCAGCCTTGAGCACGAAAAGACCGGCGGGAAAGTTGTGTCTCGGACAATTGCCCGCGACAGTTCTAGGATTATTGCACGTGGTGACCTGGTCGGACTTGCAGGTAATACCCGTGCACGTCTCGAGTGTGATGGCCTGTTGCTCAGTGACGAGGCGGTAATCCGTGCAGTGCCAATGCTGCAGGCCCAGGCTGAGGGCACTGAGCTCAGCCACGAGGCCACTGTGGGGAAGGTCGGTGCTGAGCAGCTCAACTATCTGATGAGCCGGGGGCTCGACGAGGACGAAGCGACATCCCTGATTGTGAATGGCTTCATGCACGTTAAGGTGCCGGGTCTACCGCCCGCACTAC
>JALVPN010000121.1 GCA_027031765.1 Promethearchaeota archaeon
TGGCAACGACGACTTCATGGCGGACACGCCTGCAGCTGGGGGCGGTGGCTCAACAGGAGGGGACACTGGTGCGGTTGCTGCCGCGGGCGCTGCCGCAGCCGGCGGGACGACGGTGGTCATGGGCGCTGCTGCGGCCATAGTGGGCGTCACAGGCGCTGTCGGTGGTGGTGCCGCAGCCACTGCTGTCCGCACGGCCTCGACCACCTCCTCCTTCATGGAGGCGAGGGACTGCTGCAGCGTCGCGGAGATGGCCTGGACATCGGCACGGACACTCTCGGCAACGGCAGCGGTCAGTGGGGCCATGTCCACGGTGGGCGCAGCCTGTGATGCCGCACCCAACTGCTTCTCAATGGCTGCAAGGATTTCATTCTTTGACTCTCGCACCTCAGATTTCACTTCAGTTATGACGCTCAGAATTGTAATCATCCGTTTCAGGGTCTCTCCAAGTGCCTCGATACTGGCCTCGATCTTCTCCAGACGGTTCAGGAACTGCTCTGCCATTGTGGATCTCCTAGGGCATCCTTGATGGATACGGAGTGGCGCCGGCAGACTTAACACTTATGGTCATGGGCCTGACAGGTCCATCACATCAATCTCTTTATACCTAGCCGGGCACCGAGTAGGTATTGTCTACGACACCTGACGCCCCAACAAAAGGGTGCATTGAGAGAACCGTTAAAAGCCGGACATGTAAGCACCCAGTAAGAGCAGGGACAGGAATGAGCTGAGTTGGCCTCCGAGTCTGTTTCGCATATGTTCAAGCTGGTCGCACTCGGCGATGGTGCTGTCGGAAAGACCAGCTGCATAAAGAGGTATACAGAGGACAGTTTCAGCGAACGGTACATTGCAACGATTGGGACAACGTTTGCACTCAAGACCGTGGAGGCCGATTTGCCGAATGGCAGCCTTGTCCGTGCACGGATTGTGCTCTGGGACCTGGCGGGGCAGCCGTCATACAACGAACTGCGGAGGCGCTACATGGCCGGGGCAGCCATGGCAATAATAGTGTACGATGTGACCCGCCCGCAGACGTTCCTTGACATAGGCGAGTGGTACACGAGGTTCATGACCGTGTGCCCGAACGCGGTGGTCGCAGTCGTGGCCAACAAGATTGACCGGCCCGACAGGCTCGTCCCACCAGAGGCCGGCGACATGGTGGCAAAATGGCTCAACGTCCTCTACTTTGAGACCTCGGCCAAGACGGGCGAGAACATCAACGAGCTCTTCACCGAACTCGTGAAGCGCGCTATCGAAAGGCACCAGCAGTTGGGGCCGCTTGCATTCCAAGGGGTACCACCAACACGACCTGCAAGGCTCACATGACACGACGGGGCTATGACGATGAGCGGACGCAGAGGAGGAGTGTTACGAGGCGTCCTTGACCACGTCCTGCTGTTCATTGTCAACTTCTTTGTCCTTGTGGGGCTGGTCTCAAGCCTGCAGACCTTCAGTGAGGAGCTACCGCCCCTCAACCTGCTAGTGCTGGGATACTCGGTAGTGCACACCTTCATCCTCTTGTGCATCCAGCTGGGAGTCCAAGTGCTCCAACTGGTGAGGCTGCGTGCGCCGACAGTCCTAGTGACGTACTACTTCCAGTTCTCAGACGAGGAGCTCATCCCAGTACCCCTGTTCGACCCGACAAAGAGCAAGCTCGCCGTGATAGTCCTGCTCCTCGTGATAAGCGGGGGGCCGGTCATGTACCCAATATACGCAGTCTACGGGGCCCTCCTGGTCGTGACGGTCCTGGCCAGGGTCGGGGTGGACCCGGGCACCATAGTCCGCTACTTCGAGATATTCGTGAACTGGATGCCCCCACTGATGGGAGTTGTTGTGGTCATAGTCATCGTTTCAATCGTGGCCATCGAGTCCAAACACATCTAGGCATGGGGTGTGGCCTCCTCGAAGACACCAGGCACACGGACTGTGGCGGACCTGCCGGGACCGACCGACAGCAGTGCCGTCCGCGCGCCCACACACTCTTCGACGTAGCGGACAAAGCCCCTGAGCTCAGGAGGGAGGACAGTGTAGTCGGTCGCTGTGGTGTCGGCGCACCACTCCTCCAACGACCAGCCGGGCAGCTCGGTGTACACGGGACGGACCCTTGACAGGACAGCAGGGTCAGCAGGGAAGTCTGTGAGCTCTTCGCCGTCGAGCTCGTACGACACACATACGGGAATCGTTTCCATGCCAGAGAGGACGTCTGCCTTGGTGACTGCAAGATAGCGCACGCCGTTAACACGCACTGCATAGCGCAGCGCCACCAGGTCCAGCCAGCCGCACCTGCGTGGCCTACCGGTGACCGTGCCGTACTCGTGGCCCCGCTCCCGGATCCGGTCGGCCTGGGTGCCGTTGGTCTCAGTTGGGAACGGTCCCATACCGACCCGAGTCATATAGGCCTTCAGCACGCCCAACACCCGACTGACAAACAGTGGCCCTACACCAGTACCCGTGGCTGCCGCTGCTGCGACACAGTTGGAGCTCGTTACGTACGGGTATGTGCCGTGGTCGATGTCGAGGAGCGTGCCCTGGGCCCCCTCGAACAGGACGCGCCGGCCCTCTGACAATGCTGTATGGACAAAGCGGCCACTGTCACCCACCATTGGGCGCAGGGCCTCAAGGTCGTCCCTACACGACCGGAAGGCCTCATCGGTGTCGACTGCAAGCGGCTCCGAGTGCACACCTTCCACCTGTGTCCTGACGGCCCCTACAAATGCGTCCCAGCGTGCCCGGGCATCAGGTGCAAGTAGGTCGCACACACGGATGCCCCACCGTGACGACTTCGAGCTGTATGTAGGGCCGATACCACGTCGTGTTGTGCCCACCTTTCCGGTGCCACGGGCAGCCTCTCTGAGGGCGTCCAGCTGGATGTGGAGGGGGGTGATGACATGTGCCCGCTCGCTTATGACGAGTTCCACGTCAAAGCCCTGTGCCCGCACATGTTCGACCTCTTCGCGCAGGGTCTGCGGGTCGACAACGACACCGTTGCCAATCACAACGGTACATCCCTGGAGCACTCCTGACGGCAACAGCCTGAGCTTGAACGTGTGGTCGCCGGTCACAATGGTATGGCCTGCATTCGTCCCGCCCTGGAACCTCACGACCACATCGAAGTGTCGGGCAAGGTAGTCGACGACCTTACCCTTCCCCTCGTCCCCATACTGGAGGCCTACGACAACGAGAGACCGGGGAGCATTGGATGGCGGCTCCATGCCATCGTCCCCACATGCAGACGCTTTCAATGTTTCCACGCGACCACGACACCATCACGGCCGGGATGACAGGCCGACGTGTCCCTACTGAGGCGCCTGCTTTATATCGAACCAAGACCACTGCTCCCAGTGACAGACATTGAGTTGGAGAAAGTCAGGAACGGACGTAGTAGTTGTCGGTGCAGGGACTGCCGGGTGCGTCGCCGCGAGGAGATGTGCTGAGCTAGGGATGAGAGTGGTCCTACTGGACAGGAAACCGAGAGACCTGGTCGGGCAGAAGGTGTGTGGTGATGAGATCAGCAGGTCACACTTCGATGATACGGGTGTCGAGCCGCCCAGTGGTGATGAGGTCTCGAGCGTGGTCTCCGGGGCCGACGTATACCCGCCGGGTCTGAAGAATGTGCTGCGTGTCCGGGGCTGGGAGGAGTTCGACGGCTGGACCGTCAACAGACACCTCTTTGGCCAGCGCCTCCTTTCGGGCGCACTACATACTGGGGCAGAGTTCCGCGACCACAGCCACGTGTCAGCAGTGGTGACGGAGGACGGGACGGTCGCAGGAGTTGAGTATACTGACACTGCAACGGGAGAAAGACGGACACTCAGAGCGCGGGTCGTCATTGATGCCAGTGGTCTTGCAGCGGTGGTGCGCAACAGAGTGGACAGCCCGCTCGTAGAGAAGGATATCGACAAGGAGGACATCGCACTCTGCTACCGGGAGATTGTCCGCCTGCGTGTCCCTCTTGCGGAGCCGGAGGTAGCAAAGGTGTTCCTTGGTGGGAGGGTCGCACCAAGTGGGTATGCGTGGGTCTTCCCGAAGGGGCCGCAGACCGTGAACACAGGCGTCGGGGTTGCTGGGGGCAGTGGCAGGGGCTCGCCGAAGTCGCGGTTCATTGAGTTCAGGGAGTCCTACCCGCTCTTCTATGGCTGTGAAGTCCTTGAGGGACGGGGCGGGGCCGTGCCCGTGCGGAGGCCACTGATGAGCCTTGTGGCTGATGGCGTCATGTTCGTCGGCGACGCCGCCCTGCAGGTGAACCCAATCCATGGCGGCGGCATCGGCCCCGGGATGCGGGCTGCGATAGTCGCTGCGGAGGTGGCCAAGCTTGGGGTCGCAAGGCACAACACCATGGCCAGCGGGCTCTGGGAGTACAATGTCAGGTTCATGCGGGGCTTCGGGGCA
>JALVPN010000122.1:0-8500 GCA_027031765.1 Promethearchaeota archaeon
GCCGAGGCCCTCAGCACGGAGGTATGCTGAGTCGTAGGTCGACACGGTGACCGGGCGGACATCAGACTCGCCACCACCAATGGCGCCAGCTTGGATTCCGAGCCACTTTGCCACCTGCTGGCGCCACTGGTCCATGAGGTCGAGTGTGGGCACGACGATGAGTGTGGGTACTGCGACCACCTCGATGGCCTTCAGTGCCACGTGTGTCTTGCCCGCCCCTGTGGGCATTTCCAGCACTCCGCGTCGACCGGAATCGAGCCATGCCTGCAGGCCTGCCTGCTGATAGTCCCTGAGCGTGACACTGGACGTCAGTGCTGGCATCTCTGGCAGGTCGAGGACCTCATCGACAACGGACACTCCAGCGCGGGACAAGTACTCGACCACTTCCTGATAGTACATAGCCTCCGCCCTGTAGGCACCGGTCCTGTTGTCCCAGTGGCCGAATGGGGTCCCGGTCTCGCCTCTTATGACAACCGTGCCCCTGTCGTAGCTCAGATGTACCATTGCTGTCCATGTCCCGGCATGGGTGTGCCCGCACATAGTCCTTTCTGTCCTTGAATCCCCTGTTCCCGGGCACAGGACGGGATGGTCGCCACCGTCTACCACAGAATGAGTACAGCGCTGTGCAACGACATCATATTGTGTGGTGTTAGGTACGTGGCAACACTCCGTCACCGCATGTGTCGCACAGGTAGCACGGGGACGCAGACGGCCGCATGGTCTGACGTGGGGCCCGTGTCTAGGTGTGCTGGAGCCCTATCATCTTCGACGGCAGCGTGCGTATCTTCTCGCGGACGAAGTTGTAGCGCTCTCCCCTGTTACTGAGGGCCCGGAGCTGGTCACCGTACTGCTCAGTGACTATCTCGTACTGGAAATACGCGTAGATGGCGTCGTACATGAGGAACTCTCTCTCCAAGGCCTCGTGGTCGGACGACACGAGGAGAGGCGTACCCACCGCAATGAGTTCCAGTGTCCAGGCCCTTGGTTCCCTGTCGAGCCCATTGGTGTCAGCTGCGCGTACTAGGCGTCGGACACGTTCCAGTGCGGGGTCGTCTTCGAGGGCGTACTTTTCGACGATGGCATCAAAGGAACAGTGCCTCTCGCCCTCGCATTCATGGTGGTCGAGCTCGACACCGGTGCCTGTGTCGAAGGGGACTGCCCCGGTCGCCGCCACAAAGTCGTCTATCTTATCCCGCGGGAGGAAAACGAACTGGGCCCTCTCGTCCACAAACCTCTTTATGAGCCATGGACAGGCGACCCGGTCCACATGGACATGTTCTCTTGTGACCCACAGCAAGAATATCACTGTGTCGTTTTTCGGAAACACGAGTATTTTGCTTTTCCTGTGTGCCTATGCACCTGTGTTGCCCCTACGTGCGTGTGCCGGGGCACCGGGCCGTAGCGGGTCTGGGCACTGTGTGAGTTGGATGTTGCCTGACAGTCAATGGGGGCTGCTGGTGGTCGTGCTCTGCAGCTGCTGCGGCGTTGGGGTGCGGGCGCACTGACCAACACCTATAAGTGGGCACATGTGCTTGTGGCAGCGGGAGAATGCCTGTGAGCGGAGAGGGCCTCTCTGAGGAGCCGGTCGGAAGGTATCCGAGTGGTGGTGAGTGGTCATACGAGGAGCTGGAGTGTTGTCAGCGCTCCTTGGCCATGGCACTGGTCATCAATATGGTGTCTGTCGTGGGCCTGATGATCCTGGTACTTGGCGAGTACTCGCTCCTCCCATTGGGCCTGGGTATCTTCATTGCACCACTCGTGTGTGGCCTAACACTGACCGTGCTGGTCAGCCGGAAAATCCGGGACGAAGAGCTCGCCCGGGGGGTACGGGGGAGGTCACGCCTAGAGGTCGCACGGACGATGCAGTACTTCGACGCGGTCGCGAACGAGGTCAGAGATGTGGGGCGTCCTCGCGAGTGGGCACCTGAGGAACTCCGTGAAACGGTCACGCGGCCAGTAGCGGAGGCACACCTCCGCACGCTTCTGCCAGGGCAGCATAGCATGTGGTCGGAGGTTGCAGCTGGCACAGACGTGGACGGTGCCGCCTCCCAACTGCGGGTCGGCGGACTGTTGTTGTTGTGTGCTGCGGCCATACTGCTGGCGCCTCTCGTCGTCCTAGGCATTCTCCACCCGCGGTTCGGAGTGTCTGCAGTGGCGTACAGTGTAGTCCAGGTGGTCTTCGGTGCGGTCTGTGGTGGGGCCTCCACGCTCCTCCTGCTAGCTCGTGTGTGGCAGGTGGTATTTGGCAGCCATGGGCAGACGTTTCCCGACGCACCAGTCGTCCGACTTGCGGCAGAGGCTAGGCGGACAGTAGAGTCGCTCATCGACCTCGTGCGGGATGAGGGACGCGGCCCAATAAGGGCATTCCTCATTGGACAGTACGCTGGCGCCAGTCGCACTGGACGGAGTGTGATCACTACCAGCGGCCTGACACTGTACGAGACCGTGGTGGTACCGGGCGCGACCCTGAGCAGTGCACCCGTCAGTGACGAGGGGCCCAAGTGAGTGACCTGATACTGGCCCTGCACTACGACGTACCGACAGATTGTTTCGTTTCTTTCAGAGAAGACAAGGTCTTGTAGTGGACAGGGCCTCATACTACCACCATTATCACCACTACCACTACGACAATGAAAGTCAACACGACAGGCACGACTACGACGCCAACCCAGACGTCTAGTGAGGTGCTGGTACCGGCACTCGCGGCCGGAGTAGTTGTGGTTGTTGCTGATATTGGTGTGTACCACCTCTGTAGGTGGCAGCTGTCGGTTGGTGCCGGCAGGGACGGAGGTGAGACCACCGGGCGCGGGAGTGCAGGGCCGCCCCCTGAGGACGTGGAGGACAGTGACATGCCTGCCAGACCGGCGACGACGTCAGTATGGGGGAGTAGCACTCGGGGCACATGGTGGCGGATTCTTCTGAGTACCTGCCCTCTTCTCTATTCGCTTCTCTTTCTTGCCACAGGAAAGGGTCACTCTCGGCCGCATCAGTCGTCCAGTCTCATGGGCGTCAGGTATTTATCTCACGGTGCCACTAGTGGCCTCACCGACATTTCGAGAGAAGGAGAGCTAGCCAATGCAGACCAACATGCCATTACTTGGCGGCTTTGTGACACTCATCATACTGATGTTTGTCATCATGCTGCTCGTATATGCCGTGCTCCTCGGTATCGCGCTTGGCTTTGTCAATGGTGAGAACCGTGAGCTTGGGACAACCTTCGTGACAGCACTCTTGATTGCAATCGTTTCAGTGATACCCATACTCGGGTGTATACTGGCATGGTACTTCATCAAGACGCGTCACAACGTTGGGTGGGGCGGCGCGATTGCCGCGTGGCTTATCGTGTTCATAATCGCGGTAGTCATTCTCTTGGCAATCATCTTACTGCTGGCGCCCGGGCTACTTGCCCTGATGTCAAACCCCGCGCTACCGACACCATAGTCTCACGCGGCCGAGCGTAGACACCGTATTGGACATGGTTGGCTGTCAGACTGGGAGCGGACGACGCTGAGAGAAAGGTCGTGTGAGGAGGTACTCTCTGACCCGCAGCGGGGGCGGCTGGTGTTCGACCGCGGTGCGGTGCTCGGTCGCCCCCTTGCCTTTCTCAGGCTGTCTGTGCCTCTTCTGACGGCCCACCATCCTTTTTGTGATGCCTTCTCGGGGCACACTTTTACTTTCCTCGGCAGGAAGTGGTGCATCGGCTGTTTCTTCAGTTCTATCGCCTTTTTCTCGACACTCCCAGCGCTCCTCTTCCTCTGGAGTGGCCAGTACCTGTCCCTCACACGTGACATGTTCTACCTGACCGCTGCGCTCGCTGTGGGTGGCTCGTTCTTGATGAGTGCAACGGGCGCGACGGAGCACCGCGGTGTGAAGGCCGTGGCAAAGGTACTCCTCGGGGCGGGCTTTGCCTCCTTGGTCGCGGGGGTGCTGGTCTCCGGTGGGGACATCGGGTACTACCTTGTGGGCAAGCTGGTAGTCATCGTCATCCTGTACCTTCCAGTAATCACACTGATGAACGTCAGGCGGTACCGTGAGATTGAGTCGGTCTGCGGTACCTGTGAGCATAGGATGCGCTGGAGCACCTGCCCGGGTTTCGGTGACCTCGTCTGTGCGTACTTCACTGCCGGCTTCCTCCGCCTGACCGACGACGTACCACAATTGGACGACTGACGTCAGTACTCTGTGGGCCTGTGAGCATGTGTGAGCAGTCCGCGGTCACGCTGGTTCTCTCCCTACCGGGCGGTCACCCAGCTCCGGACATCAGGCAACACAGAAAAGGCAGGGTGTTCACGTCTGACATGCTGGGAGGTACGTTGCGTGCAGTATGAGGAGGTCATGCGCAGACTGGCCAAGCTCGCCGACCCTGTGGTACAGCAGGGCATGGCCCGGGCGGGCATCACCCCCGAGAAGGGATTTGGTGTCACGCTCCCCCGACTCCGGAGCCTCGCACGGGAGGTCGGCACAGACCATGAGCTGGCCCTACAGCTGTGGGCAGCCGGCTACAGGGAGACAAGGATACTCGCCAGCATGGTGGACGACCCCGGACAGGTTACCGAAGAGCAGATGGAACGCTGGGCCAGCGACTTCGACTACTGGGAGATCTGCGACCAAGTGTGTCTGAACCTCTTCATCCGGACACCCCACGCGAGAAAGAAGATATTCGAGTGGGCCCAAAGAGATGAGGTGTTCATCAAGAGGGCCGCCTTCGCAATGATTGCATTCATGGCCTCCAAAGGGCGGGTGGCTGACGACAGCTTCTTCGAGCCGTTCATCCCACTCTTCCTCGCCGCGTCCACTGACGACAGACCAATGGTCAAGAAGGCTGTGAGCTGGGCGCTCAGGAAGATTGGCAAACGCAGTGTGGATATGAATTTCAAGGCCTGCGAAGTCGCACGCATGATCCAGGCGCTCGACACAAAGAGTGCCAGGTGGATAGCATCAGACGTACTGCGGGAGCTGACCAGCGACACGACTCGTGAGCGACTGAAACGGTGAGTGCCAGGAGCGGTTCAACACATGTTCGAGGGCTGCTAGGGGCTGCTAGGGTGCTGGTGTGCGTCGATTCGGGTCGTCAGTGCCACTTCTGAAGCGTCCAGTGGTGGATACACTAGAGCCGGCACGTCGCACTCTGCTCAGTCCGCTCGTCCGTGCTCTCCTGTACCCGTCTGCTAGCCCTGCGCCTGAAAACAGAATGCCACTGCACTTATGAAAGCCCGACAACTAGAATTGGGACGTGAATTGCGCTCCGGACAAACGGCAAGTAGCGCGTGGCCTTCTCAAATGTGAGCCTCCCCGACCACTTCCTGCCCCGCTCCTCCATCTCCTTCAGGAACTCCTTTGTTGCCATTACGTAGATGCCAACATCAATCTTGTCAACACCAGAGTACGAGCCCACTTGGAACTTCAACAGGTCAATCCCAATGAATGACGCATGACCAAACTGGACCTCCACTCCGACACGGCTCTTCATAAAGTCGAACCGTGTTTCACCCTCGCCCCTCCCGCCAAAGACGGACACTTGCGACTGCCAGCCCAGCGCCTCCAAACGGGTACGGATGGTGCTGTTGAGGTCTCGTGTTGAGATGCCGGACTCTGGTACTCTGATGTCCCTCAAGACATCGAGGATTTCATTTTTTACATCTAGCCTGCTGTTCAGGATTTCATCCGCGAACCGGTAGTTGTATGTGACTATGTGCAACTCTCTCGTGGTCGAGAGCACTCGGTGCAGTAATCAATATTTCTCCACCATGTGTGCAGTCTACGCAGAGGATGAATAAACTACAGGTGGCCCCGTGCCTTTGGTCGCCGAGACGTGAGAGAGGCATAGGGTGAGATACCTTGGCCCCACCATTCCGCCAGTGTTGCGTCGCAGATCCAACAAGGTCGGGGGTCTATGTGAAGCGAGGGCGGAGGTTGTGGACTGGGAAACCCCACGAAGGGCGTCAGAACGCATCGGCATCCTGGGTGAGCTCTAGAGGGCCTTGCTGGGCACCAGTCCGGGGTTGAATGGGCGTGTCCTGCCCGGCCATTGATATGAGACTCATCGGACATGCTACAGGGTCTGATGGTGAGCTGTAGGGGGACAGGGACAACGTCAGAAGAGGAGGAGCTGCAGGAAGCATAGCGTCTGACGTTGTGGACTACATGCCTGGTACATTTCCCTCCCTCCGGATTCGTAGAAGTGGACAGCGTGTGCAAGATGGCCTGTATCGCGTGCACACCTCTTGGATGGTGCTGCTGCATGTGCGGCATGGTTGGTTCCGGTGTCCTCTTGATGGAGCCTTGGACTCTTCCCCACATCTGCTCAGAGTTGCCTCTGCGCAATGGGACTGAACTGGCCACTGGATGGGACTCGGTACCGGACTGTGCAGCCCCGCACCAGACGCAGCTCAGGGGCACGGTCCTCCAAGCACAGCCAATGGGACTGGAACAGCCTAGGACACCCTAGAGGGAGCTCTCGCTCGTGAGAGGCCTCTGTGCACCGTAGCCTGTCATGCACTGGTGCTTGCAGTCTGAGCATCCTGTCGCGCACTGGGGGAGTCTAGGGTAGAGGGTTCCAGCACTGAGCCATCTATGATCCGGGCGCCCAGAAACATATGATATGTGTGGCACGTATCTCGTGTGGTGGAGAAGCTTCCAGACCGGATTGGTCTTCATTATCCGTGCCGGTTGTTCAAGTACGGGCCCAGACTGCGCCATCGCGTCTTGGGTGTCCCACAGCTCACTCTCAGGGAGGAAGGCAAATGTTACAAGGCGCGTGACCGCGACACCGCCCATCTCAGAGTACATTTCCAGCACCTTGTTTCGTACTGACTGAAAGCCTCTGGTGTCGAAGGCACACAGCGTTACGTGTAACCTCGTATCAGCATCTAGCAGGCGCTGCAGTGTTCCTCTTGAGGGCGCTCTCCACACTCGTGTGAGGACTACAGGTATCTTGTCGTGGGCGGCGACAATCTCAGCCACACGGGCTGTGGTCACCCAGTCGAAGCATGGGTCTCCGTTCACCCCAATCCTGACCCACCCGACGTCAAGTCGCTGCAAATCTCGCGAGAGAACCAGTTCGTCCAGAATCATGGGGACGGGGACGTCGAATATGATGTGAAACCTACGTGAGGCCTCTTTTGCGTAGCAGCCCCACCAGCATCCATACCCATTGTTTGTCCGTCCACCAGTGCACCCTCTGACAGGATCAAGACAGTTGCCCCAACGTACCACCCTTCGGCCTGGGGGACGCGACATGCTATCCGTGCTCGCGGTCTTGTTCGTACCAAACAGCCTGATACGCACCCGTTTGTAGGGTGCATGCGGTCGTCCTGATGATACCACCTCTCCCACACTACTCTGGTGTCCCATCTCAATGTTGTGCCTCATGCCATTGGGTACTGATGGAGGTATATTAGCAACCCAGTTTCTGAACTGCAGGTTCCCACAACACGAGTGGCCTGAGAGTCTTGATTGGAACAGGTACGAGTGCCTTCGAAACGGTCGTAGTATGCAGCAGCATTCAAGACATGGACAGCAGGCAGCAGAACAAATGAGAGCATACCGCCTTGCAGCCCCGGGACTCTGACGCACAGTAGGCCCCTAGTCTCGTCAGTATGGACTCGATGGCAGGAAGAAGGGTGACATGGCGAGTCCGTGCACAAACTATTCTCTTGCATGCGTTAGCAGGTACTCGTAGACGCTTTGCCAAATCTTGTTGTCGTCCCGCATCTTGTTCTCGAAGTTGTGGATGGACACGAACTGGCGGAGTGCCTCTCGGGCCCGGTCGGGAAAGCCCCGTGGCTCCACGGCCTTGAGGAGTCCCAGTTGTACCAGGGCCTCTTGGACTCTGCGTGCGACCTCACCCTCTATTGGGAGCAGCCTGCTCGGATGCTCTCTGTTGAGGAGTGTCATGTCGTAGACCTTGAAGATACGTTCCAGTTCCTCAATGGGACTTGGGTGGTCGTCGACGCGTACGTCGACATACCTGTCAGAACCGCCCTCGTAGCCGCCGCCCTCCCTTACGACCAGGACTGCAGCAGACTGCATGCCACGTCTGTCACCACCTGCGGCCTGTCCTGCCCGCAGTGCCGCGAACAGCCTGTCGATAAGGTCACCCTCAGTTGACTCGAAGGCCTCCGCCATTGATGACACGACCTCTTCGCCTGCAAGGATGTTGCCTTGGCACGCATACCCATCGCCTATGACATGCCCTGCCCACTCCAAGCACTCCTCACCTGTGTGGGCCGCTGCGCGGCCTTTGGAGTCAACAATCCCCACCTGTCGGTGTCCGGCACGCTCGTCGTCCCTGATGAGCTCCCTTAGTACCTGTTGTGCAGACAGTCCTCTCTCCAGCAGGTCGAGTCCACGGGGGCCGTATGATACGTTTGCCCAAGCCTGTGTCGCTATTGCACCCACCTGTGCCCGCGCCCACGGGACGATTGAACCGACAGCTGGGAACTTGCTCTGGACGATGACTCCCAGGTCGCCGTTCTCCGGGTCGCGTGCCACGACGGAG
>JALVPN010000122.1:8510-12771 GCA_027031765.1 Promethearchaeota archaeon
CCGGTACCACTTCGACCAGTCTTGACGGGCCGTTGCCACGCAACACCCAAAAATGTGTTCCGACCTGCGTGGGCATGTTGCTGGTGCCTCCGTAGGCAAGTGGCTACCGCTCCCCTGCGGTCGGGGTCTGGTGGTTGACCTAGTGTTGGAGCGGCTGATATCGCACTAGGACTGCGGACAACAGTGGACTGAAAGCGGTCGGAGGCCCGGGGCCAGCAACTTGGACTGTGCTGACGGGGGTCGTAGCTGCACACTGTTGTCGGGTGCAGCGCTCGCAACCTTGTGTTTGGCCTCAGGTGCCCCCGTCGGGTTCATACGACTGACTGCACTCAACTGGCAGTGTTACCTCCTCGCCGTCCTTCTTGCCACCCATCTCCTCAATGGCGGTAGCCCACTGCCCGGGCGGGTCCACGAACCTCAGCACAGTGCACCCGTGGGCCGCAGCCAGTCCCTGCAGCCGGGTGACCACAGCAAGCACGCCGGGGTCGTCAAGTGGTCGACACAGTGCCACTTCCTTTATGATGAACTCTCTGTGTGGCCTGTCCGCCTTTGGGTCAACAAACCCCACAATTTCGTCGCCGAGGAGGACAGAGGTGTGCCAGCGCATGCCCTTCACTTGGAAGTACTCTGTCCTGAAGGTATAGTGGAATACTCTCTCCAACCACTTCTTGTCGCGTATGAGGTTGTCCAGTGGTGTCAGGAGGTACACTTGACCCGGGGGTGGGTGAGGTGTCGCGGACTCCTCGCTCTCGGCCCAGTCCAGGTCAGCTGGACGAACATAGAGCTCTTGGCGTCGTCCCTCAACACGGACACTGGTCAGCAGCCCCTCGTCAACTAGCTGTGCTATGTAGGGCCTGACATCACGCACGCGGCACCCAATCCAGAAGGCGACATGCCTGGCTGCACAGGCACCGGATGCGGCAACAGTCTTCACCACGAGCTCCGTGACTGCCCCGTCCATGTCGGGCTGCGTGTCAAAGTCAACATGTGGCATTGCGTCTGGGCCCCATGCCAGCTCCGGCTCACGGAACACACCGGGCAGCCTCTTGGCCACCACCACTTCAGGTACGAACCAGAACAGTGCGTACAGGAAACGCCGTTCCTCGTCCGTGGCAAGGTCACTCTTCTTTACTGGTCCGTCCTCCCGTATACGCCTCAGGAGGCGCTGTGCCTCAGCAGTGTCGACGCGGTTCCGGGCGCGCTCTGCCCATCCCTGTCCGAGTGGCAACTGGGCTGCTGCCCTGTACGTGGGGAACTCCTCTGCGGAGATGATGCTCGTTACTCTCCGGAGGCCGAAGTGTTCCATAAGTGTGTGCTCTCTGTAGAGTGCCCTGTCAAGGTCATTGGGTGTGAAGGGGGTGCCAGTACCTG
Organism: Promethearchaeota archaeon; assembly: GCA_027031765.1. Taxonomy (GTDB): domain Archaea; phylum Asgardarchaeota; class Thorarchaeia; order Thorarchaeales; family Thorarchaeaceae; genus JALVPN01. The sequence goes on from JALVPN010000122.1 coordinate 9,882, forward strand.
TGATGCGGTTCCAGTACACCATGTAGTGGTTGGGCATGATCAGGGGCATCGGGTCGTATTGCACGCCGACAAGGAGTGATGTCATCTGTACTAGTGACGGCGCCTTATGACCGGCACCTCGACCACGTAACAACTGCGCCCTCAGTGCCAGCCTCCTTGCGTCCCGGGCTGTCAGCAATGTCATCCGTCTGCTATGCGTGCCCTTCCCTTATTGCGTTTTGGTCTAGCGCGGGCACGAGGGCAATGCCTCTAGGCGTGAGTGGTCGGTGGCAGGGGGTGCTGTGTCAGGTCCGAGAACACCATGCCCGTAGTGGGGAGGAGTCTACAGGTGTTGCTCATCGGCAGCCAGAAAAGGAACCCAGCGCTCACCGCTACCACCATACCCCAATGCGCCCGTGACCACACACGGGTATGGTGGAGGATGCGTGCTCCGCTGACACTGACTGGGTTGCCAGTCACGCGCTGGCACACTGGGTGGGCTCACATTGCCCGTCACTTGTCTGGTGGGAGCTCTAGGAACGGGTTCGCACTCACGCCCTTCAGTACCTCGATGCCCATCTTCTCCGCTAGGGCCGCATCCTCGTCACTAATCCTCAAGACTACCAAGAGTAGTCTGTCAGGGATCCTATGGTACTCCTCGCGCAGGAGCTGACCCACAAAGTACAGGTGGACTATGTCCTCGTGCCGTGCCCTCGCCTTGTACTCGATGACCCAAGTCTCCTTTCCTTCATAGTATATGTCGATGTCGGTCGTGTAGCCGGGGGGGAACACCCTACCGTCATCGTCCCTGAGCTGGATGTGTTTGATCTGTGCCGTGCGTACTCCTTCTGCCTCGAGGACCCGTGCAAGGAGTTTTCGGGCTGCATCCTCGGCACGCTTCCCGTACCTCGATGATACATCGCCTATCTCCGCCTGCATGGCGACTACTGCCTCATGCATCTCTTCGAAGCGTCTGTTGCTCTCTTCCCGCATCTCTTCGAAGCGTTCGTCACTGCGTGCCTGCATCTCTTCGAAGCGTCTGTTGCTCTCTTCCCGCATCTCTTCGAAGCGTTCGTCACTGCGTGCCTGCATCTCTTCGAAGCGTCTGTTGCTCTCTGCCCGCATCTCTTCGAAGCGTTCTGCGTCCTCAGCGCGCATCTTGCGTATCTCGTCAGCAAGCTCTCTGAACTCGGCCCTGGTGACGGTCTCTTGGATGAGTATCTTGAGCAGCCTGACGCGTAGTTCAGGTTCACGCTCAAGTATGTCGATGAAGTGTTCAACGAGTTTCACGTCGACGGTATCCTCTGTCACCAGCGTCCACCAGCACTATTCCATTGAGTGTCCTTTTAAGGTTGTATGTAGTTTCAGTTGGCCTTCTTGAGTGGCACTGTCTGGTGTCTTGGTGCTGCCTGACGGTAAGTAGTGTGGAGTGTATGTGTGGTCGCTCCAAGTCGTCCTGATTCCCGGGTCTATGTCCAGTCACAGTGTCCCGCGCCCTACGCTGCCACGCGGCATGAAGTCTGCTGACCACACGCGGTGCCAGCAGCAGTCCAACGGAGGCCAGTCACCAGTGGGACAGTACCATGATTCTTGCCAGCATCATTGCGGCAGACCGGACTATGGTATCCGCCCGGCCGACCAGACCGTAGACCCCGGTAGCAGCCCATCTGCATCCATTGTTAGGACTCCTGAGCCCGGGGCTTTGGCCATGACCGCCACATTGTCAAAGAAGCCCTTTTCAGTGAAGACCGTGGATGCGTCGAGGTCTAGCAACAATGCCGGATGAGTGCTGTAGGCTCTTCAGGACCCCGGCGACTGCATGGCGATAGCAGCAAGACATGGGTGGGCCTATCCCACCGGTGAATGGTGTTCCAGAAGGAACAGCGCGGTCAGGTCGGCCACCTGCCTAGTTGGTCCACTGTCCCAAGTCGTACCCCTGTATGGGCCCACTATCATACGGCCTGGGTGCTACCGGGTACGCGACCGCAGCCGCGCCAAGAGCTGTTCTATCTGCTGGTCGCAGCCTGGAGTCGTTGCGTGGGCACAGCTGACCCACAGACCATTGCCGAGCCACGCCCATTGGGGTCCTCGCAGGTACGACCTCACCAGTCCGTTGACCACAGTGGCCTCTACCTGTTCTGACAGCATTGAAGAGACCCCTACAAAGACGGTCTCGGCCACAAGCCCTGCACAGATCCCAGCGGCTGTCTGTGATGCACCGATGAACGGGACATCCAGCATGTGAGTGTTGTGCCTGACCACACGCCCCGAGGACGCATCCCAATAGTATGTCGTGCCAGTGCTGACAACGACCCTCACGTACCGCCCGTCGGGAGAGAAGGCCAGTGACTTGACAGGCCCATCGTCCACCCTGAAATGTCCACAACCACTACCCGTGCTGAGGTCCCACATCTGGAACCGGTCCTGGTGTCCTGATGCAAGGCGCAGGCCGTCCGGAGAGAACATGAGTGCTGTTGTTACGCAGAGTCCCCGGTAGCCAAACACATGCATGCACTCACCCGTAGCCACATCCCAGACCCTCACTGTGTCATCATCGGAACCCGAGGCCAACAGTTTCCCATCAGGCGAGAAGGCCACTGCATATATCCAACCACCGAGGCCCGTACAACCCGTCGAGTGTCCTTCGAGCCGGAGTCTGCAACTGCGGCTGGGGACGTCCCAGAGCCAGACGGTGGGGTCATACGAGTACCCGGCGGCCAGTGTGCGACCATCAGGGGACAGTACCGCAGTCAGCGCTTCGCTCAAGTGGCCCGCATACTCCGTGCTCAGCTCACCCGTAGTCACGTCCCACAGCCGGACCCTCCCATCATCCGTCCCGGTAGCAAGGATGCGTCCGTCTGGCGAGTAGGCTACGGTCAACACGGCTTCGGTGCCCGCTTGGAGCTTGTGG
>JALVPN010000123.1 GCA_027031765.1 Promethearchaeota archaeon
GTACCAGGTCTATAGGGGCGCCGTCGTACTCCCCCGACAGTCTGCGCATGAGGTCTGCGGAGGCCCGGAACCGCTGGGCGGCCTCCTTGGCGCGGCCGTCGCTTCTCATGATCCGACCAAGGGTGTAGAGCGAGCTCGCCCTGAGCGAGACCACTCCCTTGTCATCGGAGTCTTCCGGGAGTGCAGAGAGCACCCCCTTCAACAGTCTCTCGGCCTCGGCTGCCTTGTCCTCGTGGAACTTGCGTACTGCTTCCTGGTAGGTGCGGTACAGCTCCGCGGGGTCTGCAGGACTGCGGCCACCGATTGGATTGACCACATCAATCACCTTCCATTGTCCTAGGCCACGAAACAATATAGTCTTGCCGACCGGCCGGCTGGCATGGCCGGACAACCGAGTGTACGAAGACCGTGGCCTGTGGCGGTACGTCCGTGGCCTCCTGAAGTCCTACTCGGCCACCTGCGAGATGGCAGTCACGAGGGGATGCAGGCTGTGCTTGGGAACACGCTGCCTGACGGTGATGCGGACCCGCACCGGAGAGCCACTCGGGCCGCGTGCAGGGCCGGGGCCACATCTGGTGCGGGCGATAGGGCAACGCAGAGGGCGCCATCAGCCGGCTCACTGGATCCTGATGGGAGGCCGGCCGGGCCGACCTGTGTGGGCGCTACCGGGACCCGAACCTGTTGATACCGGCTACCTGCTGCTTGTAGTTCGTGTCACTGATTTTGCTTATCTCTTCCTGCACCTCGGCTAGGGCCTTGCTCCTCCCCATCTCTTCATACAGGCGTTCGAGCGTGCGGAGCACGTCGATTGACTCTTTGCGGCCAATGCCATACTTGGCATCGAGTTCGCGCCAAGTGCTGTACGCAGAGAAGTAGAGCAGCTCCGCAATGGACGTGAGTCCGAGCTCGGACATAGACTTACCCATGCGTCCCAGAAGATTGCCCATAAGGGGGCCGTACGCCTCCGGGTCATGGTCCATGAGTACGGTGCATGTGTTGAGCGCAACGTCATAGTCGCAAAGGGCGTCATGTACCTTTTCCAGTTTCGACTTGACATAGGCGAGGTCCGTCATGAGTCCAGCCATCATGGCATGAGCCCCTATGCTGGCTGACTCCCCAGACCCCTCCTCAATGGTTGGTTCGAGGAGGTCAGCTGCCTCTGTCAGTGCGACCAGTGCCTCATCGAAGTCCCCAGTGTCAATATCAGCAGTGGCCAAGTTTCCGAGCACATGGATGAGGGTGTCGAGGACATCATCAGAGTCAGAGGATTCAAGCAGTTGGTGCAGGATATCAGACGCCGCACGGAAGTACTCGGCGGCCTCTTCTGAACGGCCAGTAACACCCATGATTGCACCCAAGGTATTGAGTGCATCCGCCTTCAGTGACAACAGCCCTTGGTCGTCGGAGCCCGCAGAGAGCTCGGACAGGAGCTGCAGCAAGAGCCTCTCGGCCTCAGCATGGTGGCCTCGCTCAAGCTCCGCCATCGCGTCTTGGTACAGGCTGCGGGCCTCCTTGAGGCCAGTGGGATCACCACTAGGGAAGACGTTCAGCATTCTCATCACCCGCGAATGCCATTGCTGCCAGTAGATATAGCCTTGACGACCACGGGCTGGACCAGTATTGTCCGGGACGACACGGTACACTATGGGACGGCATGGGGGGGGTCGGTGTCCCCTGCTGGCCCACACGACGCGCGGCCCATGCTGCCGTAACAGGCCGGTGGCAGTCAGTTGTGCTCTTTGATGGGTTGGTACGCGTCATGTGGGCGTCCACACGTGCCGTGATAGCAGCACGCGAGGGTCATGCAATTGGGGGTGGCCGGAGTGCCTATAGGGCGAACAGGGTGGAGTACTTGTGTTCCAGATAGTCCAGGAACGGTTTCGCTGTGAGGTCGGAACCGGTGATGCGGCGTACGAGCTCGGCCGGCTCGTACAGGTTCGACTTGCGGTGGACGTTCTCTATGAGCCAGTCCACAACGGGCCGTGTGTTGCCCTCTTTGACGGCCTCCCGCCAGTCGGGGATGTCATGGCCCATCTTTGCAAGCATCTGACCGCCGTATATGTTACCGAGGGCATAGGACGGGAAGTACCCGAACAGGCCCGAGGCCCAGTGGGTGTCCTGCATCACGCCCTCGCTGTCAGTCTTGACCTCCACGCCGAGGTACCGGTCATACTTCTCGTTCCAGACCGATGGGAGTTCGGAGACCGATATCTTCCCTGACCAGAGGTCACGTTCTATCTCGAACCGGATGATGACGTGCAGTGAGTACGTGACCTCGTCGGCCTCGGTCCGTACCTTTGAGCGGCGGACAATGTTGACGCCACGCAGGAAGTTGTCGGTGGTCAGTGCTGAGAATGCGCCGTTGGTGAGGTCGCTCAGGCGTGGCAGGTAGAAGTCCCAGAACTCACGGGTCCGGCCCACCATGTTCTCGATGAAGCGGGACTGGGACTCATGGATGCCAAAGCTGCACGGCTGTCCCACAGGCTGGTACTTCCACTCGGGGTTCAGGTTCTGCTCGTAAAGTGCATGCCCGCCCTCGTGCAGGACGGCGAAGATGGCCGAGGCAACGTTGTCCTCATAGTAGTGGACCGTGACCCTGACGTCGTCGTAGTAGCCTGTTGTGAAGGGGTGTTCGGTCTCATCGATACGGCCGCCGGCCTTGTCTGATGTCACGTCATAGTTGATCACCGTAGCAAGGTCCAGTGCGATGCGCTTCTGCATGTCCACAGAGATTTTCTGGTGCAGGTAGCCTATGTCAATGCCAGTGCAGGCGTCGACGCACTTGTCGACCAGTGGCACCAGTCTGTCACGCAGGTCACTGAATACGTGTGCAATCCTGTCTTGGGTCATATTGGGCTCGAAGTCGTCAATCAGAGTGTCGTAGATGGTGGACGCACCCTTGACATCCTGTACGTACTCGGCCTTCTGGTGCACGAGGTCTACCAGCGACGACAACTCGGGGACGAACGTGGCCCAGTCGTCCGACGCCTTTGCCCGCTTCCAGACGTCCACTGTGATGGCTGTCTGCTTTGCCAGCGCTGCGACGAGCTCCTCCGGGACCGCAGTGGCCTCGGCATACTCCTTTCTGAAGAGGTAGCAGTTCCGCTGCTGCACTTCGTCGAGGTCTTCCTTCTCGGCCTCGTCCAGGAGGCGCCCGACCTCCGGACTCGTGAGGAGCCTGTGTTCGAGCTTGGAGAGCAGGGCGAGCTGCTCGCTCCGCTGGGCAATCCCTCTGGGGGGCATGTACGTTTCCATGTCCCAGTGGACAACGGCGCCGGCAGAACGGAGCAGGAACAGTTCGCGGGCCCTTGCCATCAACTTCTCGTACGCACTCATGTCAGAACACCGTCACACTCAGGGTTGGAGTTGCCATGGGGACGGACACGCTCCAGTTATTTCTGTTGCCATAGCATCGTGCCATGGACGGGTGGTGAGCGTTGGGCCATGGGGGCAAGAGCCCGGTCTGCGGGGGCCCACCACCTTGCGATGACACCACATCTCAGTGTCACGTTGACACGACGGGCGAATCGTGTTGCCTGTGCGGTGTGGTGCTGCCGGTGCTCCCGGTAGCGCTTCCGTGCGTACGTGCAACTACACGGTGGGACGTACGGCAGGTGTCCGAGGAGGGGTGTTGGTGCAGGGTAGTTTTATCTTGTTAGGGCCGGAACCCGTTGAGGGTGGCGTGCTATGCCCCGATTAACGATTGACGCAGTGCTCATCACCGAACGTGGTTCTGGTATTCCCCTCGTGTTCCAAAACCTCAACCCCCGTGCCATGGACGTTGACCCTGCAATGGTGTCGGGGTTCCTCTCTGCGATACAGGCGTTCTCAAGCGAGTTCATGGCCAAGGGCTCCACGCAGTTCCAGATAGACTATGGGTCCAAGCACTTCACGGTGATGGTCGGGCAGAAGGCAATGGTGACAGTCGTCAGCTCGGGCGAGTGGGAGCCCCAGATGGACGCGGTGGTGGCAGGACTGCTGAAGGAGTTCGAGGACGAGTGGTTCATTGAGAGCGACTACCAGGGGCAGGGCGGGCTCTACGACGGGTTCAGGGACGTGATAGTGGAGAGGATCGGGCCCAAGAACATCTCAGAGGAGTGGAGGCCCGTCGTAGAGGAGGACTTCCCTGTCCGACAGGGGTGCACTGTGCTGGGGCTCGTCGACGGACGGAGGACGGTCGGGGACATAGTCAGAGAGAGCGGCATGGCACGCGAGGAGGTGCTGGCAGAGCTCTCAAGACTGTGGGTCATCGGTGCCATCACCTTCAGGGATACTCTCACGCCAAACGACGTACTTATTGCGACCCCGCGTCTTTTCCACTACATCCAGCTGGAAACTCCTGAGAGACGCGACCTTGAGGCCCACCATC
>JALVPN010000124.1:0-6799 GCA_027031765.1 Promethearchaeota archaeon
GCAGACGACGGGGACTGACTAGTCCGTATGCGTCCCATCAGCGCCGACAAGCCTCCGTCGGGCAATCAATGACCGGATCCTCTCCATGTAGCCCGTAATGTTCTTCCAGTATGCACCTTGGAAGTATACAGCGTTGCAGTCGTGGCACAGCCAGAACGTGTCGTAGTGTTCGAACGTCTGCTCAAATACCAGCCCCCGGACGACCTCCTTCTCGTTGCCGGAGACCTCCACAAGCTCACCGTTGCACTTCGAACACCGTGCACGGGACGGGTCCACCTTGGGCTCGATGCCAAACCTGTCAAAGACTTCGGCTACCACCTCGTCCACTGGCCCTCTGAGGAGTAGAGCGTCCAGCCCCCGTCTTGTTGCCCGCTCGTAGAGCTCCCCATCTGAAGTCAGGAGTACTCGTCTATCGGAGGCCGCAACCTGCAGGAGCTCATCATCGTCCATGTCCGGGGCGTACAGCGTGTCGTTACCCGTGAGGCGCAGCCATAGCGCAACACGACCGAGCATTGCGTCCACCACGAATGTCGTCATGGCCTCTCACCAAAGAACAGTCGCGCCGCATTCCTCCACATCACCTGTTCGAGGTCGCCCCTCCGCACCTGTGGGTAACCGGTCTCAACGAGGCGTGACGGCATCTCCAGTCCCTCCCAGAAGGACGCCCACCTGTCGAGTGGCATGATGTGTTCGAACAGTGGGAAGTCGCTACCCCACAGCGTCCTCCTAGGGAACACCCCGGTGACGGAGGCCTTTGCGAGCATCTCGTAGAGCAGTGTTGGGAGTCTTGCAGCATAGAGCTGCCACCCAGAGACGTCCACGTACACGTTCGGGTTCTTCGCCGCCACCATGAGCGCTTCATCGACCCACGGTGTGCCCACATGTGCCAGTACAATCCGCAGCTCCGGGAAGTCAACGGCGACCTGGTCCACATACACCGGCCGTGCATACTTGACATGCTTGTACCGCGACGTGAACCCTTGGTGGATGACTACTGGGATGCCGAGCTCAACACAGAGCTCATAGTACGGGTAGAACTTGGTATCGTCTGGGTAGAACCCGTTCGGTGGGTACACCTTCCACCCACGACAGCCCCCCTCTGTCACGGAACGACGCAGCTCCGCAAGGCCCTCCCGTCCACGCCTTGGGTCGACACCAACGAAGGTGATGAGGTCGGGGCTCGCAGCAGCCTCTCTGATGTGCCAGTCGGTCTTCTCCCTGAGCGTCAGCGGCATGTCCTGGTTGAGCCCGCTGTCAATCGGTAGCACCACGGCCTGCCCCACACTCGCGGCACGCATTGCACCGAGGAGCGCACTGGTCGGCGAGTCCAGCAGTGGTCGCACGCCGGCCGACTCGGCAGCGGCCCTCCGGTTATCAATATCGGTCTTGCTCAGTATCTCTCGGATCCAGACATGGACGTGGGAGTCAATCTTCCGCATCAGTATCGTCCCATCGTCACGTTGCACCGGCAACCTCCCTGATTAGGTTTGTGTGGCCCGGGCCCTGCTGTCACTGCATCACCACACCTGTGCCAGTGGTCTGCCCACCTCTCAGGTCTACCCTGTCGTCCTCGCCTGGAGCTGCTGGACCACGTCCATTGGGACGGTGGCCGCCCCAAGGTCTGCCAGGGTGTCTGGCCCGTGATAGTCGCTCCCACCAGTCTTCACAAGTCCCAGTCTGTCGGCGAGTCGCCGGACGGCTGCGAGCGCCTCTCCTTGGGGCTGTCCGTAGGGGTACTCGGTCTCGATGCCCACCAGTCCAGCGTCCACCAGCTGTGGTACCAGTTCTTGCAGGCGGTGTCCAGTAATAAGCAGGGGGTGTGCGAGCACAGGAGCGGCCCCATCAGTCTGGAGCGTCCTCACCGCCTCCAATGTGTCCATCCTCATCTTCTTCACATATGCGGGCCGCCCCTCAGCAAGGTAGAGCTCGAATGCCTCATCAATGTCTCTGGCAAGGCCCATGCGCACGAGAATCCTTGCAAGGTGCGGTCGTCCCGGGCTCGGTGTTTCCGCAAGCACAGCCTGGACGTCCTCGTCCTTAAGGGGCACACCCAGTTCCCGCAGCCTTTCAGCCATCATGCCGAACCTCTTGTGCCTGCTGTCCGCTATCTGTTCCAGTCGCACAGCCAGCTGTCCGCCCCCCTGCGGGACAAAGTAGCCCAGTACGTGGATCTGGTGGCCGTCCAGCTCTGTGCTGACCTCCACGCCCGGGACACGCACGAACCCCGCTGGTGCCGGGGTCGAGAGGAACTCCTCCAGTCCCGCCACTGTGTCGTGGTCGGTAAGGGCAATGCCACCAAGCCCCTTCTGGACAGCACGCCCCACAAGCTGCACCGGGCTGAAAAGGCCGTCTGAATAGTGGGAGTGCGTGTGCAGGTCTACACGGTCATTGGTCCCCATCATTGCTCTCTCCAACAAGGGTTTCCACGAGTCTGCGCACCCGCGGGCACAGCTCTGCAATCTCGTCTGCCGTAACGGTGACACCTGACGGGCAGTCCCTGTCCACCACACAGGTCTTCATCCGATAGTCATACACAACAGGGTAGTACCTGCACCCCTCCGGCCTGTGCTCATATATCCTGCACACCTTTTTCTCCGGGTCATAGAAGTAGCACAGGCCATCGACGTTCCTCAGTTCGACGAAGCCGTCTGGGGCCTGCCTTGTGAACTCGTCGGCCCGGAACCCCAGTGCCTCTATCCGTCGGATGTCGCTGCGTGTCAGGGTCATCTCCGTGTCCGTACAACACAGCCGGACGTCATTACATGCCCCATCGTGGTTACACTTGAATGGGGTCATGTTGTCACACCGCCACTTCCCTGTGCCACTGCTGTCTTCATGGTATGTCCATCCGCCTGTGGGCCGCTACGTCCAGTCAGTCCACCCATGTGACAGGCTCCCAGAATATGACCGTTCCCGTCTGTACCGGTCACTCTACAAGGTGGACCTGTGCACCACTGGCAGGTGTGGGCCCCGGCCACAGGGACTTACCGGCCGGGACTCACAGCGACCTGTTCTGAAACGCACACTGTGATACTATGGCAGTGCTGCCGAGGGCTCACTCGGCCGAGTCCGAAGTGTCCTTCGCCTTTCCAGTGGGCACAATCTCCTCTTCGCTGAACCGGGCAGCGACCTTCTTCAGTACCGATGGCAGAGTCGTGTACTCCATGTCTTCAGAGTGCAACCGGTGGGGCATGAACGGGCCGTGTCTGCGCAGGTACTCGGCTGCCTCCATGCCACGCCGTCGGGTGATGTCGAATGCCACATCGTCGAACAAGTCGACAGGTCCGAGGAGCATCCCGTTGCTCACCTGGAAGCCTAGACCTATGACCCTTGGGGGCCCGTCGAACCTCGTGCACTTTGAGTCCCGTAGCGGCACTGGCAACAGGGGGCCCGCATGAGAGCCACGCATCCACCCTGATACGAGGTGTGGGAGTGTGAACGCCTCGAGCACCTCGCCCATGGCCGGCAGGCCTGAATGCGCGCGCACTATTGCCACCGGGTCGTCCTTTCCAATGTACTTGCCTGCAATCTGGTGCAGCTTGTCCGTACTGACCGCAGCGGTGACCAGTCCATCGTGTCGGTATATCTTCTTGATGACATACTTACCGGTGCTGCCAATCAGCGCCAGCAGGTCGTACATCTCCTCCGGGCACTTCATCTGGAGGTACGCAGGAGTCTGCTCATGGATGTCCTGGATCACGAAGATGAACCCGTCATGCAGGTTCGGGTCGATGACCAGCCCTGCAGTGTTGAACGGGTCGGCATAGATCCTGAACAGCGGGAGGTTGAAGGCCCCGGGCTCGGTCTTGTCAGCACAGAATATCGCGATTGGCTCGGACTTGCGCTCCTCAATTGTCATCTCCGCCGAGCCAGGCCCCATCCCCTTGACGTTGCCACTGAATGTGTCAGAGAGGATGTCCTGCCCTGCTGCGTAGATCTTCTTTTCCCGGGCCTCCTTTGTGCCCCTCATGAACGTGTCCCAGGCCAGTCGGTGCACTTCCTCACTGAGCTCGCCCTTGTGGTGGGTCATTATCAGTTCAAGGTCGTCACCAGCGTGGGTCACGTAGAAGTCATTTATGATGCCCTTCTCAACAGCCTCCTTCAGGGACTTCCTTGCAATCTCCAGCAGGAAGTCTGGGACGACAACGTGGCCTGCCAGTGAGCCGATGTCCGCCTTGATCACGGTGATGGTTGTCTCGACCATATGAACTCGCTCCTTCTCGTCTTGCTGCGACCTCTACCTGTTCTCTTGTGGCCCCAGGCCGTCGACCTACCTACCTCTCTCGTTATCGACCGGGTGCCCGAGACCACCTGTTTACTGGACTATTATACCTCCATATAACAGTATTCACTTGTACATCGGCCGTGTGGAAGACTGAAATATGGCCCGGTGATGAAGTGGACATGTGAATGTCGATGAGTGATGAGGACGTTGTGTCTGCCTCGCGACCAGTGACGCCTGACAGGAAACAGTACCACGTCGAGGTGGCAAGTGGTCAGGTGGCCCGGACAGTGCTGTTACCAGGGGACCCGCAGCGAGTGGCCCGGATAAGCTCCTTCTGGGACCACTATGAGGAGGTTGCGTCACACAGGCAGTTCGTGACCCATACTGGGACATACTCTGACGTCCCCATATCTGCCTGTTCAACGGGGATTGGGGGGCCTGGGACAGCCATTGCAGTGGAAGAGCTGGCGAATGTTGGTGCCCGCGACTTCATCAGGGTGGGGTCGTGTGCTGCGCTCCGGGAGGACATCGGCCTTGGCGACCTTGTCATATCCACGGGCGCGGTGCGCCTTGAGGGCACGAGCAAGCAGTACGTGCGTCCAGAGTACCCCGCATTCGCCTCGTACGAGGTGGTGCTTGCACTGGTGGAGGCGGCAGAGTCGTTGGGCCTGGAGTACCACCTCGGGATATCAGCGTCAACCGACAGCTTCTATCTGGGCCAGTCCCGGCCGGGCTATGGCGGGTACGAACAGGACTGGAGCAGGGCACTTATCACCGAACTGCATCGGGCCCGTGTCGTGAACTTCGAGATGGAGGCCGCCACACTGTTCACACTGGCATCGCTATACGGTTTTCGTGCAGGCGCCGTGTGTGCAGTGTATGCCAACCGGGCGCGCGACGAGTTCGCTGTGCGCGGTGAAGAGGACGTGATCCGCTGTGGCAACGAGGCGGTACGTGTCCTGGCGGAGCTGGACGAGGAGAAGGAGCGGACAGGAGCACGGTACTGGTCACGTCGTCTGCACCGCGTGTGAACTGGCGTCCTCACTTCCCCACGTAGTAGTACTCGCCCATTGCGACCTGCTTCTCGTGCATCTGTGACCCCTCCTTGTTGACACGGGGCCTGCCGGTCTGCGGGTCGCGCCTGAATGTCACACCCATCTGTTTCAGGAAGGTGTTCATCCCGTTCCTGAGGGTCATCACTGGCGACGCGTACCCCCTCTTCCCGGGCTGGCCGTCGAATACCACCATGCTGTCGCTGAGGTAGTCCGCCATGAGGATGGAGTGTTCGACCACAAAGGCGGTCCTCTGACGGGCCCGTATCGCCCTGCGGATGGCACGTGATGCAGCTAGCCTCTGTTCCACGTCTAGGAATGCCGACGGCTCGTCAAACAGGTATATGTCAGCCTCGCGCGCCAGACATGCTGCAATCTCTGTCCTCTGGAGTTCACCACCGCTCAGGTCGCTGACCTGGTGGTCGAGCAGGTGCTCAAGTCCCAGCCTGCGGAGGACTGAGGTCTTGAACTCGGCCGTGTCAACGCTGGCGCCACCGGCCTCTTTCAGGTACATCCTCACTGTGCCGGGGAAATCTCCCTCTATGTACTGTGGCTTGTAACTGATCTTGAGGTCAAAACCTGACACGGTCTTCGTCGGGGCAGCGCCCTCGTCGGGCTCGATAATCCCTGCCAGCATCTTGACGAACGTTGTCTTGCCTATCCCATTGGGGCCCAGGATGCCCACTATCTGCCCACGTGACACACGCCCCCCATCGACCACCAGCTCGAAGTCCTCGAACGCCTTTTTCATCTGTCCGTACTCGATCAGGGTCTCGGTACCTGTCCACTCCTCGTCCTCGCCCGCCATCCCCTTGAACGAGATTGCCTCGTCCCTGAAGCGCATGTTCTCGTCAGGGATGTACCCGTCAAGGAAGATGTTGATACCGACCCGTGTCCCATGGGGGTGCGAAACAATCCCATAGACCCCTGGGCTGCCATAGAAGATACAGACGAGGTCTGACACATAGTCGAGGACTGACAGGTCGTGCTCCACCACAACAACGGTCTTTCCGAGTCCTGACAGGTGACGGATGGCCCTGCCGACACGGAGCCTCTCGCGGACATCCAGGTAGGCAGTGGGCTCGTCAAAGAAGTAGATGTCGCCCTCTCTGACGATGGCCGCGGTCACGGCCACTCTCTGCAGCTCGCCGCCGCTCAGGAACTTGACAGGGCGCTCCCATATCTCGTCCAGCCCCATGTCCGCCTTGAGGTCGCCGAGCCGTCCCGAACTATCGGCGGCCTCCAGCAGTTCCCCTATGGCCCTGTCGGCGACGGTCTTGACCTTGGGCAGGTCAGTGATGTTCTGGGGCTTGTGGACCGCCGTCACAGTGCCCTCTTGGAGCCTCTCGAAGAAGGGCTGTAGTTCGGAGCCCCGGTACTCCCTGATTATCTCGTCCCAGTCAGGCGGGTCGTCCACGCGTCCGAGGTTCGGCCTGAGCTCTCCTGCAAGTATCCTTATTGCTGTGGTCTTGCCGACGCCGTTCGGGCCTATCAGTCCGAGGACCCTTCCCTCCTTTGGTAT
>JALVPN010000124.1:6809-12629 GCA_027031765.1 Promethearchaeota archaeon
CGGAACAACTTGAACGCGTTCACACCATACCTGTGGCTCGTGTCGCTGTCGAGCTCCTCTGGCAGGTTGACTATCCTTATGACCCCGTAGGGACACTTCTTCACGCAGATCCCCTCTCCTGAGCACAGTGCCTCCACTATGACCGGGGGCTTTGTCGGCCCCTCTGGGAAGACTACGGTCTCATCGCCGGTCCTCACCCTTGGACAGAACCTCTGACACTCGTGGGCACAGTCCTTTGGTCGGCACCTGTCACGGTCAACAATGGCAATCCGCATCTATATCACCTCACCTGCCAGGGATGGCCACCCTCTCCAGTGACTGCTTATAGCGGTTCCTCTACCCCCCGTCGTGGTCGTGAGTAGGTGCCTTGGGACATGCCACATGTTGTACTGTGTCATCCCTACAGACAGGGATACTTGAATAGTCTGGCTGCCACAATGAGATGTGGTGGCATGACATAGGATGACTCGACACATTACTGCTTTCGATGCCAAGTCATTTCGTCGAGGGATACCTCCTGCTGGTATGGCCGGCCAGCAGTCGAAGAGGATCTGTGATACTCTCAGCGACGGGTTTGATGTGGAAGTGTTCCGTGCCAAGGACTTGAAAAAGAAAGTAGGGACATGACTGCAATCCAGTCATGGACTTATATACGTACACTGGAGCACCATTCCTTTGGGAGAACAGTGCTCATTGTTCTTCTCATAACACTCCGTAATAAAGACTTTGGATATACTGTTTCTGAAGGCCCTGTCCAGACATTGCCCCAGATGTCCTGTGGCTCCGTCCGTGCAGACAGCGTCCCCAGCCAGTGACTGGGCGGGGTATGTCCTGACTGACCAAGTCCTAGACACTACGTATGCATCAGCCCTCGCGCCTTAGTACTCGACATGCTGGCCATGGCCGCCGTCCTCGTTGGTCTCAGTCATGCGTCACCATTGGCTGGACTGGAGCTGGCCCCATAGCCCCATTTGGAAAAGCTTTTGTTACCTGCTGATGACGGGGTGCTGGGTCTGTTGGCAATGGACTTGCTGAAACGTTTCCTGGGCATCTGGGGTTGGCGGAGGGACTACACAGTTGATGTAATGAGGTCGCAGAGTCCACTGAGTGACCTGCTCCGCCTTGTACGGGCCGCCACGTTCCTGAAGATCACCGGTCGCGACCTTGGTGTCTCGACTGTCACAGACCCCGACACACCGGGCACATCACATACCGCAGGCCGATTCTCACCACTTGCCCGTCTTGCGCGACGGCGGTGCGAATGAGTGATAAGTACAGACTGCTCTTAGGGTCTGTTGGCGGGATGATGATGCCCCTTTGGCGAGTGTTTCGTCAGCACGATGACCCTCTAAACCGCAATCTGACCGCCACCCCGGACTGTGCACTCATTCCACCTGTGTGCGACTAGCCGGTACGCTTGATGATGTGGTAGCCGAACTGGGTCTTGACAGGGTCTCTTGTGACCTGGCCGACCTCGAGGGCTAGCACGGCCCGCTCGAACTCGGGCACCATCTGTCCACGTGTGAACCAGCCCAGGTCACCACCCTTCTTCTTTGAAGGGCACGAGCTGTACTCACGCGCAAGCCTCGCGAAGTCCTCGCCCTCCTCTGTAATCCTACGGATGAGCTCCACGGCCTGACTGTGCTTCTCTACAAGGATGTGGCTCGCACGCATCTTGCCACCTGATGCCTTCTTCTTCTTTCCCATGTTCTCACCATCTTGTCATGGTCAGGTGCACCCACTGCCCCCCCGGAGTCTTAAACTCTGCCCCCACATACCTCTCTTGCCCCCACATCCCCTGTGCGAGTAGTGTCCAGTGAGTAATATCCCTGTGGGCACCACAATCAGACACTGTTTCTTTACTCGGGGTCACGGTGTGCCCAGTGGTGACGTCATGAGAGTCGTGACAATCTGCATGCCCGAGTCGTACATTGAGGGCGTGGACAGACTGATTGAACGTGGGATGTACCCCAACCGTTCTGAGGTGATCCGGATTGCAATCCGCGACCTGCTCTTGGAGGAGCTCTGGGGTACTGATAGGCGTGTGCGGTCGCTCCCGGTGGCGTCTGCTGACAGTGGTGCCCCCATAGGGGTGCATCACCGGCTGGGGCAGCGTCCACTGCCGTCCTGTACCGGGCAACGCGACTAGACACAAGCTACGCTTTTTTAGGTCTGCGTACAGATGTAGTGCCGGAAGTCAGGTCGTCCAGCGTGTTGCACTGGTCGGCCCGGGGACCGTATTGAAGCCAAAGGAGTCCACCGTAACATGGGGATCATGAGATTCTTCGGTCGAAAGAAGAAAGAAGAAAAACCTGACGAGGAAGCCGAAACGGCGGCGGCTGGAGCAGATGCCGCTGCTGAGGGGGCCGGGCCCGCAGAGTCTGAGGCTGTAGCCCCAGGAGTGGCTGAGGAGGCCGCTGAGACCGGCGCTGTAGAGGTTACTGCAGCCGAAGTGGAAATTGAACCCGCCCCAGCCGCTACCGAGGAGGCTGCTGCCCCAGCCGAAGAAACGCTTGAATACGACCTCTCTGAGGTCGAGGAGGCCGAGGCCAGACGGGCACCATTAGGGGACACGATTCCCTACCACTCCACACTGCAGGACCGGTTGATATACCTGTTCGGTGACGCGGAGGTCGCGCGGGGAATCGAGGCGCCCGACTCGTTCTGTATTGAGTTCATGGCCATGGGCGAGCGGTTCCGTCTAGAAAAACCGTCAATGGGCGATGTGCAGGTCAAGACCGGGGCTGCCCGTGACAGCGACGTCTTCATACGTATTGCGAACGAGGTCGTATCCGAACTCCTATCGGCATCGGACTTCTCGGAGTTCTCGGATATATTCATGCGCTACTACCGGAGTCCTGAGCCAGACCGTTACGTCAAGGTCGAACTGCGGAAGGATATCACGGACATGAACCGTCGGGGCTACGCGCGCGTCCCAATCCTGAAGCTCCTTGCGGGCTCTCTCAGGTGAGCACGACCCTACCATGACCCTGTGTCAGCAGGGCGTGAAGGGGCGGCTGAGCACAGTCCCTGTTGCCAGGGTTCCCGCAGACGTGTCGTAGCCTTTTTAACAGGCGTTTGCAGCCGCCCCGTCCGCCAGGACTTGACCAGTCCATTTTCCTGGAGTTGTGCTAGATGGTAGACGACATCAAGGTGCCCCTCATCGTTGTCAACTTCAAGACATACCCACAGGCCACTGGTGGACATGCTGTCGACCTCGCCAAGACCTGTGAGTCGGTCTCCGAGGAGCACGGTGTGCAGATCATAGTTGCACCCCAGATCCCCGACCTGTACCGTGTCAGCAGTGTGGTCGACATCCCTGTCTTCTCACAGCACATGGATCCCGGCGAGCCGGGCCGCTTCACAGGCCATGTCCTTGCCGAGACCCTCGTTGAGGCCGGCTGTTCTGGGACACTGTTGAACCACTCGGAGCACAGGATGCAGCTGGCTGACATCGAGGCCGCTGTGCGTCGGGCCGAGCAACACCACCTCTATACAGTCGTCTGTACGAACAACCCGCCTGTCAGCGTGGCCGCTGCAACTCTCCTCCCATCCGCGGTCGCTGTGGAACCACCGGAGCTAATAGGGACGGGGATTTCCGTGTCACAGGCACAGCCAGAGGTCATCACAGGCACCGTCGAGCAGATCCGTGCTGTGAACAAGGATGTGACCGTCCTCTGTGGTGCAGGGATTAGCAGTGGTGCCGATGTCGAGGCTGCTGTACGGCTCGGTGCTCAGGGTGTGCTGCTGGCATCAGCCGTTGCAAAAGCTGATGACCCCCGGAGTGTGCTGGAAGACCTCGTCCGTCCACTGGTCCACTAGGAGCCCTCCCGCGGCCGAGTGACCTGAGGTGCTAGCACCATGAAGGTCTCCCTTGAGTGCGCCCACTGTCTGCTAGCGCGTGCTGTGAACCAGATACGTCTTGCAACTGATGACCCTGACCTCCAGATGCGCGTGGTCACAGCAATGCTGCAGTTCCTCGCAGACAACTTCAGTCCGGGAGCTGTCCCCAGTCACATCGGCACTGGCAGGGATTTGCTGGTGCAGGAGATGACGGGTAAGGACCCGTATGCGGAGCTGAAGAGGGAGTCAAATGCCATGGCGCTGGAAATCCTACCAGAACTCATGGCACTGGTCGCAGATGCTGATGACGAGCGCATGAGGTTCAGGCGTGCAGCCCTCACTGCAGCAGCGGCCAATGCAATCGAGTTTGATGTGTCCGGCCGGCACTTCAGCCTGGACGAACTCAGGCACATCCTTGACAATGTTGAACATGACCTCGCAGTCGACCAGGTGGACGAGCTGATGGCCCTATGTCGTGATGTCCCCAGTGTCCTGTACCTGCTGGACAACGCCGGGGAGATTGTCCTCGACATAGTGCTGATCTCTGAGATAAGACGCCTCGGTCCTCGTGTGACTGCGGTGGTCAAGGGTGGCCCCGTGCTCAATGATGCGACCATGGAAGATGCCCGTGAGGTCGGCCTCCACGACTATGTGGACGAGGTCATAGACACTGGTGCCCAGTCCATTGGTGTGGACCTTGGACGCTCCTCCGAGGCCTTCAGGAGGCGTCTGGCCTCGGCCCCGCTTGTTGTGGCGAAGGGAATGGGCAACTACGAGTCTCTCACAGAGGTCGAGCTGGGCTGCCCGGTCGTCCACATCCTGCGTACCAAGTGCATCCCGGTCGCAGAACACATTGGTGTCCCACGTAACTGCAATGTGATACTGGTGCGGTACCCGGCAAGAAATCCTAGCCCGGACTGAGGGCCCGCGTTGGGGGCCTCGACTCGGCGAACTCCACGGCCAGCTCTGGGAACTCAAGTCCCATTCTCAGCTCCAGCCGCTTCATCCCGGGCTCTTCAGTCACAAAACGGCCGAGTTCAAGGGTGTTCACTTTCAGTTCGTGAGCTGCCAGTCGGGCCGTGGGTGTCAGTTCACCCGTGATGAGGGCCCTGATATCATCGGAATGCATCCTGACAATGTCGTCCTGTGTCAGGTGGCTGCCTGGCAGGACAAGCACCTGCTCGACCTGCTCGTCAAGCGTCCCTGTGAACTGTACCGATTCAAGGCCGAGGCCTCTCATTGTCCTGTCTGCAAGCATTGCATGGCTGACTGGGCGCGCCAGGTCACAGAGCCGCCCTGCGGGCACTGGGCCCTGTGACCCCCCATGCGTAAAGTAGTCCTTATGGTGTCGCACATCTATGCCGATGGCCTTGACAAGTGCATCTGCAATACCATCGCGGGCACCAATGTATGCAGTCCCGATGACATACACTGTGATGTAGTTCTTTACGAGGAGCCTGGTCCTGATTAGGCTGCTGCCACCAAGGCGGGCACCACCCACCCCAAGTACAGGCCAGTGTGTGACGATGAGGTTGCTGTGCTTCTGTGTCGCCTGCGTGATTGCACGCCCGGACGGATATGTGACGACCAGGACACGGTTGACCCGGGTCTTGTGCTGCTCGAGCTCGCTCTGAGGTCCTATCTCAACGTAGCTGTCGCGGCCATGGACTGTCAGTTCCGGCGGGGCAACTGTTTCAAGGAACTTGACTATCTCTCTCAGGGTCGTCACAAGTGTCACCCACTAGCTCCAGCTGGGGGGCCGGGATACACTGCACTATGCCAACAACAGCACGGAGAACCAGTGTGTCCATGCAGTCTTATTCTTTGTTGTCCATGCGTCCGCTAGCTCACCCGGTCTCAGGAGCGTCCGCTGCTCGTTCTACTTCTTCCTCTTCCTCTACTTCTTCCTCTTCCTCTACTTCTTCCTCTTCCTCTACTTCTTCCTCTTCCTCTACTTCTTCCTCTTCCTCTACTTCT
>JALVPN010000125.1 GCA_027031765.1 Promethearchaeota archaeon
ACAGTGTGTACGCCATTGACGGTGCCACTGGTTCCACTATATGGTCCTACCAGACCGGGGACGCGGTATGGTCCTCGCCAGCACTGGGGGACGTGGACGGTGACGGCGACCTCGACGTCGTGGTAGGCAGCTGCGACAACTGTACGTATGCCCTTGACGGTGCCACAGGTTCCACCATATGGTCCCACCAGACCGGGTACTGGGTGAGGTCCTCGCCAGCACTGGGGGACGTGGACGGTGACGGCGACCTCGACGTCGTGGTAGGCAGCTGCGACAACTGTACGTATGCACTGGAAGGGTCTGAGAGTGCTGGCCGGGTGTACTGGCAGGGACTATGTGGTGAAACGTCGTTCCAACGCAGGAGGTGCGTCGAGTACTTGGACGCGGACGGTGACATGTTGGCCGACCACTCAGAGTCCATGTATGGTACCGACAGCAACAGCCCTGACACTGACGGGGATGGGCTGTCGGACGGCTGGGAGGTCTCCAACCGCCTCGACCCACTGGACAGTGACACTGACGACGACGGCATGCCTGACGGATGGGAAGTGGTCAACGGCCTCAATGTCACTGACGCCACGGACGCCACGGGCGACCCCGACCACGATGGGCTCTCCAACCTCGAGGAGTACCAGCACGGCTGCGACCCGCTCAACAATGACACCGATGGTGATGGCATGCCCGACGGCTGGGAGGTCTCCTTCGGCACTGACCCAGTGCTCGATGACGGGTCTGCTGACCCCGACGGTGACGGCCTCACGAACCTCGAGGAGTACTCGGCCGGGACACTGCCACACAACGCCGACACCGACGGCGACTCTGTCCCAGATGGTGCAGAAGTGCGCGCCGGCTACGACCCGACCGACCCCTCTGACACGCCCCCGCCCCTCATCGTACTGTATGCCCAGGTCATCGTGCCACCACTCGTGGGTGTCATCACCGTTGCCCTAGTGCTCTCACGACACCGCCTGGCATCACTCTTCAGGGCCATGTCAGCACGCCGTGAGACCGCAGCCCTGGCAGGGGACGAGGGTGCGGTTGTGGAGTGGTTGGGGGACGACACGCCCCTCGACGAGGCCGACCCGCGACGTGTCCTGCGGGACATCTACGTGCGGTACCTCGAGGCGGTGTCCCTCATTGAGGGCCGTCAGTTCGGACGTGCTGTCACACTGCTGGAAGGGCTCCTTGCGGAGCTCGGTTCCCGGGAGGAGCTGGAGGTGCTGGACCCGGCGGTGGTGGAGTTCGTACGCAATGAGGTCGAGGCTGCCCTGTCCGTGGCGGTCGTGGGCGGGCGGTAGATGGCCGTCCCGTGACGAGTGACGGTCGTCCTGACAGTGCAGGCGCTTGCGCCTACCTATGTGTTCTGTCCAGCGAGAGCGACGCCGTCAATAGCTCGCGTCCCACCCGGTGTGCAGGCCGCGTGACCAAGCACCTATAGAGGGGCAGGTCACTGTGCGCAGCCTGAGAACTCCCTGAACCGCGCCAGCCAGTCCGGTGCCACGGCAGAGTCCTGTGCGAACTCGATGAACTTGGTGAGGCAGCGGATGGTGTCTGGATGGACGGTGTGTTCAATCTCGCAGGCATCGATGTCAGCAATGGCCTCCGGGACGCCGATGAGCATGAGGAAGTCCTTGAGGACCGTGTGCCTGCGGATCAGGTCGCGTGCCAGTTTCTGGCCTGATGGTGTGAGGGTGACGCTCTTGTAGCGCTCGTACTCCACGAGGCCCGCATCGCTCAGTTTCCGGAGGGCCGAGGTCACACTGGGGGCCTTGACACCGAGGCGCCCGGCAATCTCCTTGACGCATGCTGAGCCCTCGGACGACTCGAGTTCGAAGATGGTCTTGATGTACTCTTCGAGGGCCTTGCTGAGGTGCTTGGTGGGCCGTGTTGTTGGTAGGCCCTGTTCATGCTGGCGGCCCATAGTTGGCATACCTCCTACCAGCCTCTGTCAGGTAGTACGCCCTCCCACCGACCTGCGAGACCGTACATGACCCGGCCATGGGGCAACCGGCACACGAGGACTGCCCCGGCGACACACAGGCCTCCTCTCGCAGCAGTCCCCACCGCAGGAGGAGAGCGACCATGTCACTGATGGTCTCCTCCTGCAGACCGAGCTCCTTCGCCAGCTGGCGGCGTGTGACAATGCGTGACCGTGCGATGGCCCGCAGCAGGTCGAGCAGGGATGCTATGGCTGGTCACCTCCCGTACTTACACTCGTGCTCCGGAGCGACAGCAATGCGAGCAGGGACGCGCATAGTGGGAACAGGAAGAGGGACGCGTCCAGACTGTCCATGAGCGACCACGAGAGCCAGTCCTCAAGGCGCAGCGCCCAGCCGAGCATGTCCGTGAGCAGCACTGCAAGTTCGATTACGAACAGGATGCCCCCGAGGAGCACCCCGACTACCGCGAACGCCGCGGCATCGTCCTCGCGACGCCTCAGGGGCCGGACGCCCGCAGCGAAGACCATGGCCACCACCAGCATGATGGCACCCCTTACGAGGTCGGGGTGGCCGGCGACAGAGGCCGTCAGGCCGACGCCTGCGAGGCACTCTGCGAGACCGAGGGCACCGTAGGCCGCTGCACCGATGACGGACATGACAAGGAGCCCTCCGTACTGCTCCCGGACCTTACCATTGAGGGACATCCGTGGTCTACGCAACTAGCAGGCCTCCTATGACGACAACTGCGAGGGCCATGAGGTATGCGAGGACGAGCTGGTAGACCACAGAGAAGGCGGTCCACGCCCACGAGCCGGTCTCCTTGTGGGTGGTGCCGATGGTGGCGATGCAGGGCGTGTACAGGAGCACGAACACCATCAGCGCAAGGGCGGACACAGGGGTCAGGACACCGGTCAGGGCAGCACCGATTGCAGCACCTCCCTCAACAGAGAAGATGATGCTCAGCGACTCCACCACCACCTCTTTGGCGAAGAGGCCGAACACGAGGGCCGAAACGATCTGCCAGCTGAAGCCGAGTGGTGCGAACACTGGGGCGAGGAAGTGGCCCAGGAGTGCGATATAGGACTCGCTGAGTGGCACGTCCAGCCCGCCCGGCCCGACGTAAGACAGGCACCACAGGACAAGGGCGCCGACTAGGAGGTAGCTGCCTGCCTTCTTGAGGAACAGGAGGGTCCTGTCCCATGTGTGCCGGAACACGCCGTGGACGGTGGGCCTCTGGTACGTCGGGAGCTCCATGAGCAGCGGCGACGACTCGCCCCTGAACAGTGTGTTCTTGAAGACCAGGGCCATCACCACTGCCATGACTATTCCGAGGAGGTACATCGCAAATACGACCGTGCCAGCGAACGCGGGGAAAAAGACGCCCGCCAGCAGGATGTACACGGGCAGCCGTGCAGAACACGACATCAACGGCGCCACGAGGATGGTGGTCAGACGGTTGCTCGGTGCGTCGACGGTGCGGGCCGCCATTATTGCAGGCACGCTACAACCGAACCCGAGGAGGAGCGGGATGAAGGACCTGCCGTGGAGGCCAATCCTCATCATTGCCCGGTCGACGACAAAGGCTGCCCTCGCAAGGTAGCCACTGTCCTCCAGTACTGCGATTGAGAGGTACATGAACATGATCGGTGGTACGAACACGAGGATGAAGCCGACGCCACCGATAAGCCCCTGTTGTATCAGCGACTGTAGCCACGGCACCGGTACAAGAGATGCCTGTGTGCCAAGCCACTCGAAGAAGAGCTCTATCAGCGCGCTGAAGACCCGCGAGGCCTCGAATGTGAACGTGAACATCGCCCACATGGTGACGAGGAAGACCGGTACTCCAAGGTACTTGTGGAGGAGCACCCGGTCGAGCATGTCGCTCACGAGCCACCGCTCCTTTCCCGGACGGTAGACTTCCTCCAGTATCTCGCCAATCACACGGTAGCGTTCCTCCGCGAGCACTATCTGTGGCAGGATGTAGCTCTCATCATCATCGTGCTGGCCAGCCGGCCCGGTCGTGGCCTCCTGGTCCGTACCAGCAACAGGGACGACAGAATCCTTGTTCATGGCACCACCTCCAGCACCCGCTGCCGCGTCTCGTCGTCCTGGACCAGTGCAAGTACCGACTCGTCACGCTCGAACAGCCGCAGCGCCAGCCACCTCGGGGGGTAGCGTTCGAGCAGCTCGCGTTCGTCCTTCACAATGAGCAGGATCTCCTTCAGGCAGCGCTCCACTCGGGTGCTGTACTTGATAGCTGGTGGACGCAGCCGCTCGTACTGGCCGTGGTGGTGGAACCGCGGGTGGTAGTGCAGGTGGTGGCCGTGGTCTGGCTCGCCCGGCAGGTGGTCGACATGGCCAGCCTCCCTCACCTCTGGCAGCATGG
>JALVPN010000126.1 GCA_027031765.1 Promethearchaeota archaeon
GCCCTGACCCTGAGCCTGTCCAGTGTGCGCACTCTCCTGAAATACCAGTCAGTGGCCGGACCGGTGTTTCCAGTTGCGCCACCGACTTATGTCCATTGTCATGGTGTGTCCGGCCTGAGCGCACTGGTCAACTGCACGCAGAAAGGCGCCATCACACCATCTTTGCCCCACCGATAGAGTGGGACGGGCCGACCGGATGGTCCACTGGGGCCGGGCGCTGCGAGTCCTCCACCTGCTCCACAAGTAGGGCCCCCGTGTCGACCAGTCTGACTGCGTGGCCCCTGTCCCGCCCGCTCTTGCGGATACTTATCTGAGAAGCAATATCTACTAGCGCTGCGCATGGGCCTAGACTAGGAGAACCGGACTGGTGGGCCTCTATCTTGGCTGTCTTGACTGAGCAACAGTGTGAGCTGACGACTGGAGAGCGGAACCTCGGGTACCTGCTCTCCTGCATGGGAGTGGTCGACGGTATCCAGGGCAACATGCCCGTCTGGGCTGCTCTGCGTCTCACGACAAGGCGGGCTGCCGGGTTCGTGACAATAATGCTCGTACCACTCATCACGTACCACTATGTCTTTGTGAATTCATTCGGTGGACTCATCGTCACAGTTGGTGGTGGCATCCTGCTCGTGGTCTGCGCGGCCATAGTGACACGGGCAGTGTACGGTGTGTTCTGTCGGGTGTGTTCACACTTTGCATATGACGGCCCCGACTCGCCACTGGCCAGTCTCTATGTCCGTGCGGAGGACGCCCAGAAGTTCAGCAGACTGGCAATGCACAAGCTCTTCTACTGTCGCTTTCATGACGTCGGCTCGCTGGTCTGTGGAGTCCTGGTCTATGCCCTGGTCACAGGCTCAAGCGTTGTGAGCCACTATATGGACACTGGTGACGTAGTCTTCTCTCTCTTCGAGTGGGGTAACACATTTGTCTTCCCCTGGACCATTCCCGTCAAGGTCTGCAACTGGGTCCTATACGGTGCCGTAGTGGTCATCATCATATCCCTCCTCCGGACCATCCGCAGGTGTGTCGTCGTTGTGGATGCCTTCAACGAGGAACAGCACACACTGGTCCTGTTCCAGCTCGTTGAAGAGCTGAACGAGGTGCGCGTGCTGCGGGGCGCCAGGAACCTCACCGCAGAGGACGAGTTGAAGGAGTACCTGTTCAGGCGCAGTCACTTCACCGAGTTCTACGAGTTCGCGCGCGGCGTTGTCGACTCAATGATACGGATCACGGCAATCATCTTCGTTTCCGGTATCCTGATGAGTCTCGTAAATGTGGCAATAAGACTGACAGAGGGCTTTTCCCAGCTCCGGTTCTACATGGGCCTCGTCGTGGTGGGCTGCGGCCTCCTACTTGGTCTATACGTGTTCGTCCACCCGCAGCTCAGGATGCACGCGTTGATGGAGGCATACAAGTCGTCAATGGTCAACCTCCTCCAGGATGTCTTCGAGCTCCAGATACACAGGTTCATGGTGTCGGAGAAGAGCATACGCCGTGAGGTAGCCACTGACATCAGGCTCCTCGACGAAATCCTTGAGTACAACAAGCAGCTACGCGTATGGCCCTACACACCGCAGCACCTGATACAGGTTGCGAGTCTCGCCACACTGGTCATGCAGTCCGGCCTGTTCGATGCGTTGCAGGCGGCGATGATAGGGGGATAGGACATGATGGACGTAATGAACGGCCCGTGTCATTGGGCGTGGCCCCCAGAGTCCTCCGAGCTGGGTCTTCCAACCCTGGCCGGGCCGTCTGCATGTGGCCCGCCCTCACGCAGATGTGTGTCCTGTGGTGCTGTACTCCAGTCGTATCCGGAGGTGGTGGGCCCATTGACTAGACTCAACGTAGTGCTGAGAGGTGTATGAGATGAGCGACTCTGACCAGCCGGACTGTGAGGCTGACGTCCCCGGGTCACGTCTGGGCCATGTTGACCCGGTCTACTATGATGAGGACGGCCGTCTACGACTGAGGCAGGGACAGGAACATAGGGTGTCCCTGTTCATCCGTTGGGGCATAGGGTACGACTCCCTCGTCAGTGTAGTGATATTCTACGGCTTCATCGGATGGCAATGGCCCATATACCTGCTTGCGGGCTATGAGATTCAACTGACCACTGTCATGGTTACGCTGCTACTTGTGGTCATAATCTCGCTGGCCACAGTCATCCTCCGCGAGTTCTATAGGGACCTTGCTGCCCTTCTGGACGTACAGGGTGCTGGGACGGGGAGGACGCGTGCTCAGATACGAGAGCTCTTTGTCAGTGACGGCCAGTACAGACAGTTCCGTCAGACCATCTACGACGACATGTTCACCCGGAACTGGGCTGACCTGGTCGGTGTTGTCGTGGCCACAGTGGGACTCTCACTCCTGATCGGGGCCGACATGGTCTACTATCAACAGACAGTAGGGGACTGGAGGGCTGTGCTGGTGTACGTGTTCAGGAACAAGCCCCCTGCACCGCCGCTGGCTGCCGCCATACGCTGGACCCAGCCGTTTGCAGTGTTCCTCCTCTATGTCTTCGTGATTTCATTCTGCCTGCGACTGACACTGATGACGTGGCACTTTCTCAGGCTGCGTACGGTCGCGGACAAGGTGTCAATCAGTATTCCCATGCCATGTGTTGACAGCCACATGCGTGACTGTGCTACCTTGGGCTACATGCGCTTCCTGCGGACCGGGCGGGCTGTGTTCAGGGTCTTCCTGAGGGTTGCGACCCTGATGTTCCTGTGCGTATTCGTGGTGGCCTTCTGGGAGTTCTTCGTCATGACCTTCATGAACCCCAAGGACATCGTCATCGAGGTCGACCTCACCCTGATAGTCTTGGCCGCCATCGTCTGTGTTGTTGCCTGTACCCTGATTGTCGCCCCGCTACTGGGTTTCAAGGCGATTCTCTCTGACGCCAAGTGCCGCCTCGTCAACCGGATCAGGGACCTGTTTGAGAAGACGCAGGCAATCTACCTCCTGTACGACCTCCCACTGTCACAGACCCGCGACCTGCTGGACGAGACGCAGGTCTACCGTGCCGTCCTGCTCTACTCGGAGGGCCTGCCAGTGTGGCCTGTCGAAATACCAGACCTTGCACGTTTCGTCCTGATAGGTGTGGGCACTGCGTTGCTCTCGATATTCGGCCACCTGTTCCGGTTTGTCCAGTGAGTGTTCCCATGCGGGGTGTCAGTGGTGTAGGGGTGGCGTACTGGCGGCCCTGTGTGTCCTGTGTGTCGGCCACGCCTGTGGGATGTGCAGCCCCGCTCTGCACTGGCGGCCCTTTGTGCTCTGGGAAACCCTTTTATGTTGTCCAACTGTTCGGGGCCGCCAAAGCCACGGACTGGGTCTTCCCCCTCAGTCGGGTGTATGGTCCCATTAGAGAGTGAAGTGGAATGAACAGTGCAAGGCGAGCTCTGGCGTTGATACTGGTCACACTCGTGCTGGCTGGAGCCATTGCCCCCATGGCACAGCCGACAGTGCCCACGAGCAGTACCCTCTGCGTGCACGGCCCCCCAAAGGTGTCCGAGACCACCCTTGTCGTCACCAATACGACCTTCAACTACCACCAGGAGTTCAACGACGATGACTTCAGGTTCGTCGTCAGGAACGGTTCGGAGCCGGTCAGCGGAGCACTGGTCACACTCTACAATGCGACCGGGGACGTGGCATACCAACACACAACGCAGAGTGACGGCTCATGGGCGTTCTACAACGTGAGACCGGGCGTCTACACTTGGAACGTGACCTGGGACGAGGCGCCAGAGGCGTTTGTCACTGGCACCCTTGTCTCTGATGGTCCCGAGGCCTTCGCAGACGTCGAGCTCGGCAACTTGGACTGGGGAAACGATGATGACGACCTTAACGCGACAGTTGTTGACATCGTTGGTGCCGCAGCTTCCGGACTTAACTTCTCCATCCACTTCCGAGACAACAATACCATCTGGGACCAGCAGATCATTGACGACGAGGGCCATGTCAGCTTTGTGGATGTCCCCGAGGGCAACTACACATGGAAGGTCACCGTGCTGTCACGCGTCGAGAACCCGTACAATGGGACTGTCATCGCATCCGGCAACTTCACGAGCGACGGCACCGAGGTCCTGGTACGTACGTGGCTGTCGTCCTTCCTCGCTGGCAGTCCCGAGTACTATGACTTCGAGGTCTACACATACTACGAGCAGAGCCTCTCGCCACTTGAGGGGGCGGTGGTGAACGCCACCTATGCGAATGGCACCGTAATCGGGACGGAGACCACGCCGGCCAATGGTTCGGTCACAATCGTGGACCTACCGGTGGCACCGGTCAACATCTCCATCACATATCAGGGCCGCTACCTTGGTGCCGGTAACTACACCTTCAACCTCACGGCTCTCGCCTATGATGAACGGCTGCCCGTCGTTCACGGGCCCGGCAACAAGGTCTTCCTGTACGGGTCCTCCAACATGCATCTGACATGGGAGCTCTATGACGAGTATCCCGAAAAGTTCGAGGTGTATATTGACGGCAGCCTTGAGTCCACAGTGGACTGGGTGAACCAGTCGTACACCTACACACTTGACTTCCCGCGTACAGGGCTCGGCAACTACACGGTCACACTCACGGCGTACGACCAGAACCAGAACATGGCCACTGTCACTTCTTGGGTCTGGATACATGAGACCACGGCCCCAGTGGTCGAGGGGCCTGGACCTGTTGAGTTCTATTACACCGAGACCGGGTACATGCTCCAGTGGAACGTGTCAGACGACCACCTCAACATGTTCACTCTGACCCGCAATGGGACTGTTGTGCGGAGCGGCACTGTCGACCCCGACAACCCGTCCATCATGACCTCACTTGATGGGCTGCCCATTGGTCTACACATCTACAGGCTGACAGTGAATGATACGAGTGGCAACACGGCATACGACGAGGTGCGTGTTACAGTAAAGCGTGACGACGTCGCCCCCGTCTTCGTGTACGAGCCCGGTACTGTCTACTACAACTACGGTGACGTCAACATTGTGCGCAACTGGACAGTACGCGATGACTTCATGCTCTCGTACGAGATATTGGTCGATGGGGTGCTGGTGGAGAGTGGTAGCTGGGACTCCGAGACAATCGAGTTCGACTTTGCAGGGCTGGCAGAGGGGGTCCACTACGTCAACCTGACAGTGACGGATCTCGGTGGCAACAATGCCTCCTCCAGTGTCATGGTGGTCGTGGGAGCACCACTCTACGTCACCGCAGGGCTCTACATCGGCTCGCTCGTTGGGGCGGTGGTGGTCATTGCAGCCCTTGTCTGGTACGCACGGTACAGGTAGTGTGTCACGTCCTGCCCACGACGCTGACGGTCCCCACCGGGGCGTCCTGTCCGCACCGGGCCGGGACACGACACCAGTGAGAGGAGGGACGTATGCGGATGAGCAGTGACGGTTTCGTCCACGTCAGTGATGTGCTGCGTGGCTCGCTTGAGGGTGAGCGTGTTCGGCTCCGCGGATGGGTGCACAGGATACGCAAGCAGAAGAAGATGGTCTTCGTCCTGCTGCGTGACCCCTCGGGTGTCGTCCAGACTGTCATCAAGCGAGGTGTTGTGAGTGACGAGGAGTACTCGGCTGCCACGAAGATGCTGGTCGAGTCGCTTGTGGCACTTGAGGGCACTGTCAAGGCGGACGCCCGTGCAGTGGGCGGGTACGAGGTGCAGGTCGACCACCTGGATGTACTCCACTTTGCAGAGGAGTTCCCAATCACCGAGAACCAGAGCGTGGAGTTCCTGAACGACAACCGGCACCTCTGGATCCGTTCCCGCAAGATGACCAACGTGCTGAAGGTGCGCGACGAGGTCTTCCGGGCGGCCCGTGAATACCTGCGGCAGAACGGCTTCTACGAGACCACCTCTCCCATGTTCGTGTCTACGATGGGTGAAGAAGGGGCCGAGCTCTTTGAGGTCGACTACTTCGGCCGGAAGGTGTTCCTCACACAGACCGGTCAGATGCACCTCGAGCCACAGCTCTTCGCACTGGAGAGGGTGTTCACACTCGCACCGTCATTCCGTGGCGAGAAGTCCAGGACGCGCAAGCACCTGACGGAGTTCTGGCACCTTGAAGTGGAGGAGGCGTGGTGTGACCACGATGCCAACATAAGGCGGCAGGAGGAGCTCATCACCCACATGTGTCACTCCGTGGTCAAGAACCGTGCGGCCGAACTCGACGAGCTGGGGGTCGACCCCGAGCGGCTGCTGAGGATAGGGCCACCATTTGACCGTATGACCTACGAAGACGCCATTGAGGAGTGCCAGCGTAGGGGTCTTGACATCGAGTGGGGTCAGGACATCCGTACAGAGGCAGAGCACGTACTGACACAGGACAGGGACACGTTCCTCATAGTCGAGTTCTACCCCAAGGAGATCAAGAGCTTCTACATGAAGCACAACGATGCTGACCCACGGACCTATAAGAACAACGACATGCTCGCCCCGCAGGGCTATGGGGAGGTAATCGGTGGCAGCCAGCGCGAGGATGACGCTCAGCGCCTGATTGAGAACCTGCTGCGGATAGGTGACGACCCCGAGAAATACAGGTGGTACATCGACCTGCGACGGTACGGCAGTGTCGAACACTCTGGGTTCGGTGTTGGCGTCGACCGACTGATCACGTGGATGCTCGGCCTTGAGCACATCCGTGAGTGCGTGCCTTTCCCACGGACCGTCAGCCGCATCTACCCCTAGCCTACCCCTAGCTGTTCTGTCGGATGACGTTCTTCGGACACGCATGTAGCGCCACACAGTCGTCATCAGGGGCTGCAGGTAGCCAGATGTCGACCCGTGTCCCCTCTATATGGTCGTCGGACGTACGGTTCTTGATGTCGATGCGGCCATGGTACTTCCTGACCAGTTTCATGACCAGCTGGAGTCCGACGCCGCCATAGCGGCGGTCAGGGCTGACAAGCGCACTCTTCACATACTCTGGTATACCGCTACCATTGTCCTCGATGGTGACGGTATACCCCCCGGCCTGTTCTCTCAGGGTGACCCACACCCGCTTCGAGCCACTCGTGTTGTGGGTGAGAGCATTCTCAAGGACATTGTACAGCATGTATCGGAGGTGCTTGTCGGCGACCACTTCCGCCCTCCCAACTCTGATGTCCATGTCTGTGATGACGTCTTGAGAGACCTCACTCACCATCTTCACGGCCTCCCTGATGCACTCCACGAGGTTCTGCCTGTACATTGGTGCGGTCATGAGGTCCCTTGTGGCCTGTGTCTTTGTTATTATTGACTCTGCACCCTCGACGGCCATCTCTATCATGCCCAGTGCGTAGGCCTCCTCTATCTTGTTGTCCGCATGTCTTATCAACTCGGTTGCAGAGACAACAGTCTGTAGCTTGTTGCGCAGGTCATGCCCGAGGATGTCGAGATAGAGGTACGCTATGTCGAGGAGCCCCTTCAACTCCTCTAGTTCCTGTATGCTCACCACCGGCTGGAGGAGGACGACTGCAAGTGCAGGCCGGCCACCGTACCTGACCCGCCGGACGTGCGCAGCCACCTGCACGTAGGACTCCGGCCCAGTCGCAATGCGCACCGCAGTGAACGCGGACTGCCCAAGCTTTGCTCCCGACCCGGACAGCTGCTGCTCAAGACGCTCGACATCCGCCGGGTGCAATAGGGGTGTTTCTGCGGCTCCAGCGTAGGCCTCCAGTGGGTTCAACTCCCTGATGAAACTGACGAGCGCCACATCCTCGAAGACGGATTTGCCGTCCTGTATGACCGACACCCCTAGGCACGTGCGTGACCTGTCGCCGCCACCCGGCCTGCTGCCGCAGAGTGCAAGCATCACGGGGTCAACAGTCAGCAGTAGCGATGGTCTGCCCTTGGAAACAACCGTGGTAAGCTGCATGCAGATACACAGCTCACCTGTCGTTACAAACAGACTGTCAGAAGCGTCGCTCTGCCCAAGGAGTCTCGTGATGCATGCCTGCAGGTCGGGCAGGTGGGTGCTGTCGAGCCCGAGTTCACCGAGTCCCCAGCCAGAGGTACGGTTGCCATCGAGACCGAACAGTTTGACGAACGCTGCATTGGCAGTGACAATGGTATCCTCTTCAAGAATGGCGGCTGGCTCCCATAGTGCATGTACGGCCTCACTGCTGAACTCCATTAATGGAACCACCTCAGCCTGCTGCATATGATACTGTGTGCGTGGCTCACACCACTGCAATCACTGCTATCGCTGCCTGTGCACTCCCAACAGCCTGTTCGTACGTGTGGGCAGAGGACGGGAAATGCATCCGGGGATGACGTGCCGAGTTTCGGCCCAGACAGTTGCGGCGTACAGCACTGTCCTTGTCCTGTACTCATGCCCTGCGGCATTATGAGAACCCAACATAGGCTATTATGTGTTTCTGAGGCGAGGTCTGTTGTGACCCCCATGATGATGCACGGAGTCGAAGCGTGGTGCCTGCTCAATGCAGTGACCGTCACTGACAGCGGCGTCCAAGGATGTCCGGCACAGTCATTGCACTGTCAGTATGTGCAGTCCTCAGTCTGGAGGCACACCTGCTGACACTGCGTCCACTCCGGCCTGACAGTACGTCCACTCTGGTCTGCTTGAGGGCGTCAATGCAGTAGGAGTCCCCCATGGTACAGCACGCACTGATCACCATGCCTCTGAGTGTCCTGCAGTGGCTGCACCAGTTGTTGGGGGCTCCGGTCTCTCGGTCGCGTATGCTGAAGTACGTTGAAACAGTGCTTCATTGGAGAACGAAAAAGTGTGGCGACAGTCACCCGCCTGCTGCCAGTGACCCGTGACCCGGTGCACACGCTGCTGCTCATCACATGACACCGTGGTGTGAAGGCCGCGCCCAGTGGCCGCATGTGTCCCGAACGTGTAGCAATCACAGGGCGAGAACCGTGTGAGTCCCACCGCTGTCCCACTGCCTCCACCACCGCCACCCCCCGCCAGAAGGCCGGCAGTTGCACGAGGTTGACGTTGAAGAAGCCACCAGTCCCAATCCAGTAGTATGCAGCACTGCTGGACATGTGCCCGTCGAACACATGTGCGAGCTCCACTGCCGACGAGGACGACCACGTGACGGTCGCGAGCTCCTTCCAAGTAGAACTTGCTTGGTGGCACAGCATGTGCATCTCTGGTGGTGCGGTTGGCTACCGTCCTGCGATGTCCCAACAAGGGTACCGTGCTTTGCCAGTGCAGGGGCCGCTCAACGACTCTTCCTCACGTCGGGAGGTGTCACGGCTCCAGATGTGGTCCTGCCGTGTCGACTAGCCTGCTGCAACCCGGTCTACTCCTCTGACCGGCCCCGTTGAAGCCCACTCATCCGCGTACAGCCGTGAGGGTCGCAGTATAGGCCCACTGAACCGCACCGCAGTGACCGGTAGCAGGCCTCTCTCCAGTAGCGTCCTGCTGCTCATCCCGAGCGTCGCAGGGATATCCGGCGGTGGGACATGCGGTCACAGTCCGGTCACACTAGGGGTCACTCCCTGTCCTCCTGCCGTCATGACAGTGTGGTTGTCTGGCGCTACTAGGTGTGCCAGCTGCGTGGTCTGCACCCAGCCTGTTGTCACGAGGAGATGGCCGTGCCGTACTGCGTAGGACTCGACTGTCCTGTGCTGTCCTGTGCTGTCCAACAGCGCGGTCGCCACAGGATGCGTTTTGCTGCCGACTTGCTGATGCCGTGCCACAACGCCCATATAGTGGTGCCACGATTTCGTGTAGACCGTCCTACCCGCATTCGATGACTGGTGATGGCACATTGAGCCCGCCTGGGAGTAGCGACCTGCCCGAGAGCATCAGGAGCACAATGCACCTGATGATCTACCTGAACAACGTGATCCGACTGTTCTCACGCATAGACAAGCCACTCCATGAGGTCCTGATGACGTTCGTACACATGGTACCCGAGGGCTGGCAGTACCCCGAGGTGACCCGTGTGCGCCTCACCCTCGACATCGGGGTGTATCAGACTGCGAACTTTGAGGCCGGTCCGTGGACTCTCTCGCATCCCATCTACGTGGCTGACGAGGAGGTCGGCAAGATTGAGGTCTCCTATATTGAGGAGCGGCCCGAGGCTGACCATGGCCCCTTCCTGCACGGAGAGGTGATCCTCATCAAGACCCTGGCCACTGAGCTCGGACACTTCCTTGAGAGGTGGGAGCTCCTGAGTCAGCGAGAGCAGCACCGGAGAGACCTCGAACTGTACACGAGCATCCTGCGACATGACCTTGCCAACGACCTGTCAGTGCTCATGACCAATACCGAGCTGATCGGGATGCTCGTACCGGAAGAGTTCACGGATGTCCACGAACGGGTCAGGTCAACACTTGCGGTCTGCGAGCGCGTGGCCGACCTCCTGAACCTGCTCAGTACTGCTCCGGCGGAGCCCGAAACCCTCCTCATGGGTGTCATTGAACGGGCCGTAGAACGTGCCCGGGCCGCATGGCCGGAGCTGAATATCCATGTCAAGGTCACACCCGGTGCCAAGTCCGCCCGCGTGCTGCCGTCCAGGCTACTCGGTACCGTTATTGACAACCTCCTGCGGAACGTGACACAGCACGTGGGTGAGTCAGCAGAGGTCACAATCTCTGTGGATGTGGAGGACGGCAAGATTGTGGCCCTCGTGTCTGACAACGGGCCTGGCATTGACCCGGCCGTGAAGCCACACTTGTTCGAACGGGGCACTTCAACACAGGGAGGAGGCCTTGGACTATACCTGTGCAGACAGATTGTCAGGGCTGTGGGCGGTGAGATTGTCCTTGTCGAGTCTGGCGGACATAGCGGTGCCACCTTCAGGATTGAGCTCCCTATCACGACATGACATGGTGGTAGTCCCTGCCGATACTGTCCGCGTGGCGGTGGCACTTCGGACACGACAGGACAGTCACCTGCCTGCCGGGTCACAGTGAACGGTGGACATTGCAACAGTCCACAGTACTGTCGTGCAGCGGCTAGGGCTGGTGCTGTCTTGGGCCTGTCGATTGCCCGTGTGGACCTACTTGTCACGCCTCCTCCCCCTGCCCGAACGACGTGTCGGACTGACCACGTAGCGTAGGTGTCCTGTATCCGCCGGGCAGGTCCAGAGGCTGTGTGGTCAGCACCATACCCACTTGTAAGCGCCTACGAAAAGGATAATTACACAGCTGTATCCGGGACATGCTGTGTCTGACAACACAGTACACATGCAGCTCAATCCTCCTTACTGGAGTCCTGCTGCACAGTGGTCGGGAGTACCCATATGCAGGATGATTCCGACCTGCACACAGGTGGGCGTTCTCTGATGATAGATGGTACCTGTCATTTCCTCAATGCGGCTGACAGCCTTGTCCTCGCCTTGGACCGAAAGGGAAAGGTCACCTTTGCAAACAAGCGTCTCTGCGAACTGCTGTCGATTGACCCTGACAGCCTGCTAGGTGCTGACTGGTTCAGCGGTTTTGTAGCGCCGGACACGCGTGACCCACTGAGGAGTGTCTATACATCAATGATACGCCGCAAGGACACGGGCCTCCGTTTCTGTCAGTGTGGTGTGGTGACGGGAGGCGGCCAGATGACCAACATAGTGTGGCACCTGGTGAGACTGCGCAGGTCGTCGGGCAGTGTCGCAGGATGTCTGATGCTCGGCACGGAGATGACGGCCCACCGGCAAGAGGCCACGATGTTCACATACGGCATTGACTTCTTCACCCACCTAGCGTCGGTCATTCCGGCTGGCATCCTCGTTGCCGACCTTGAGGGGCGCGTCCTGTTCGCCAATCAGATGATGGCAGACATCTTGGGTGTGGAAGTGACGAAGCTGCTCGGGCGCAGCTTCCTCGACTTCGTGGGCCCTGAAGAACGGGGGCTTGTGTGCAGCGAAACTGCACGGCCCATGCATGGGGGGACAACGACGTATGATATTCCACTCGTCACACCCTCGGGTCAGAGGCGCACTGTACGACTGAGTGTCGGCCCTCTGTTCGAAGGGGAGTCCCCGGTCGCCACCGTCGCAACAGCCCTCGATGTGACCGAACAGAAAGAGGCAGAGGCACGACTGGAACGCGAACGGGAGCTCTTCGCTGCCGTCCTTGAGTCGAGCCTCGACGCGGTCATCGCCACCGACCATGAGGGCCTCATTGTCCTGTGGAACCGTGCTGCAGAAGAGATGTTCGGCTACTCGCGTTCGGAGGTGCTGGGCCGTCCACTCATAGACGTCGTGATCCCACAATACGCCCGCGCGGCCTTTGTGAAAGACATGCGGGTCCTCACGGAACGTGGCGCAGGGCCGTCGGCTTGGGCCCGCCGTGTTGGCCGGGCACAGAGGAAGGACGGCCGTGGTTTCATAGTGGAGGTCTCAGTCGCCCCATACAGGACTGGTGGGCGGTGGGGTGCAGCCTGCTCCGTGCGTGATGTAACGCAGCGTCGTAGGATGGAGATGCTTGAGCGTCAGCGTGTGGAAGAGCTTGAGATATACTCGTCAATCCTGAGGCACGACATGAAGAACGACATTGGTGTTGTGCTCGCGAACGCGGAGCTGCTTGAGATGCTCGTCGAGTCGGACGACCCTGACGTGAGGGCTGCAATCTCTTCGATAGTCGCAGTGTGTGAACGGATGACGCGTCTCCTCACGACGTTCACCCGTCCTGCCG
>JALVPN010000127.1 GCA_027031765.1 Promethearchaeota archaeon
AGGAGTCGGAGGCGGTCCCCGAAACGGTGGGGGCATCAAGGCCAGTCCCCGCAACTGGAGAGGAGGCTGACTAGTGTGAGTCCAGAGAAAGACCAAGGCCAGCAGACCGCCGGTGCCCCGGAGTACCACCCGGCCCCCCGTGAGGGGCACGAAACAGAGTACGCCATTCTCGAAGACATCCTCACCAACCTGAGCGGGCATGTCATCCCGGAGCGGTCCTATGTCCACAAGCAACCACGACGCGTATTCGTCCAGGTGCGGCCAGATAGCATCCGCGAAGTCGTGAAGTACATGATGGAGCACCACAACATGTGGCAGATGTCCACTCTGTCGGGCCGTGACCTTGGTGATGACCTCCAGGCCTGCTATCACTTTTTCCTCAACGACAAGAAGGTTGCCATTACGTTCCGGTTGGATGTACCACGCAGCCGTCCCGAGTACCCATCAATTACTGACCTGTTCCCAGCTGCCGAGTTTGTTGAGAATGAGATCCGGGAGATGTTCGGAATTGTGCCAGTGGGGCACCCGAACCCGCGCCGCTGTGAGTTGCCTGAGAACTGGCCCGACGGCGAATACCCACTCCGAAAGGACTGGGCTGACCCACGTGGTCTGATGGAACGTTCCAAGACCACTGGACCAAGAGTTACGGAGGAGTAACGGATGACCACTCCTGATGAAAGACGAGTCGTAGTCCCTCCCCGTGTGTCAATCCCAATAGGCCCTCAGCACCCCGCCCTCAAAGAGCCCGGGATGTTCAGGCTGACAGTGGAAGGTGAGCGGATTGTCGATGCCGAAGTGAACATTGGTTACAACCACCGTGGCATCGAGAAGCTTGCCGAGTCAAAGACACACCTGCAGAACCTGTACCTTATGGAGCGGATTTGTGGGATTTGCTCGGCCACGCACAATGGGAACTATGCGCAGGCCGTCGAGTTCGCAGCAGAAGTCGAGATCCCTGAGCGTGCAAAGTTCATCCGCACCCTTACATGGGAACTGGAACGTATTCACTCCCACATACTCTGGCTGGGCGTTGCCTTCCATGAGGTCGGCTTTGATACCGCCTTCATGTATTCGTGGCGGGACCGCGAAGTGGTCATGGACATGCTCGAAGACCTCTCCGGGAACCGTGTGAACTATGGCATGAACACGATTGGCGGTGTCCGTCGTGATGTGTCAGACGAGCTCCGCCTGCGTCTGCTGAAAGGGCTTGACAAGCTTGAGGAACGGATGGAGTACTATCGTGATGTGGCCATCTACGAGAAGACGTTCTGGGACCGTGTTGCGGGCGTGGGTCTCCTTGAGACCGGAGTGGCCA
Organism: Promethearchaeota archaeon; assembly: GCA_027031765.1. Taxonomy (GTDB): domain Archaea; phylum Asgardarchaeota; class Thorarchaeia; order Thorarchaeales; family Thorarchaeaceae; genus JALVPN01. The sequence goes on from JALVPN010000127.1 coordinate 1,316, forward strand.
AGCGGACTGGTGCTGTGGGGCCCACAGCGCGTGGCAGCAACGTACCGGTTGATGTCCGGTTCAACGACCCCACACAGGCATACGCCCACATCCGGGACTCTGGAGAGTTTGAAATGGTGCTCTCTGACCGTTGCGACGTTGCGGGGCGCTCGATAGTCCGGGTGACTGAAACAATCGAGTCGGTTCGGATGTGCCGCTGGCTGCTCAACAACATGCCTGATGGCCCAATACGTGAACGTGTCCGTCCCAGGATACAGCCCAACGAGGTCCTCGCAAGGTACGAGGCCCCTCGCGGTGAGTGTATCCACTATCTTGTCACGAACGGGACACAGAGTCCTGAACGCATCAAGATCCGTGCCCCTACCCACGCAAACTGGGTGAGCATGGCCCACTGTCTGCGTGGTGGTTACATCGCGGATGCACCGATTGTCCTTGCTGCAATCGACCCCTGCTTCAGCTGTACAGACAGGGTGGTGATTGTAGACGCCGATGAGCACACGCTGGAGTTAGTACCACTCGATGTGCTACGGGTCAGAGCGAACAGGTGGTACAAAGAAAACAACAGGAGTAGCGACTGAACATGCAGGCCGTAGGAGTACTTGACCTAGCCGTGCAGGCACTCTGGGTGCTCGTGTTCCCGGGAGTGTTCTTCATCACGACCTTGGCACTGCTCTGGGAGTGGTTGGACCGCAAGTTCTATGCGCGGCTCCAGAACCGTGTGGGGCCACTGCATACCGGCTGGCACGGCATTCTCCAGCCTCTCATGGACTTCCTAAAGCTGCTCGGAAAGGAAGACCTCACCCCGGCCAAGGCTGACAGGCGCAGCTTTGCTGCTGTCCCGGTCGTGATGTTAGTCATCAGCCTGACAATGTGTATGTTCCTCCCGGTTGTCGACATGGACCCGAACACGCCCGGTATCCAGGGCATCCTGAGCTTCGAGGGCGACCTTGTACTTGTCCTGTTTCTGTCGACACTGATGGCAATCGCAATCGTGCTGGCCGGCCACTTCTCAAGCAACCCGTTTGGGGAAACTGGTGCTGCTCGTACCGGGATGCTCCTCATCAGCTTCGAAATCCCACTAATTCTTTCTGTACTCACTCCCGCCCTCCTTGCACACAGTCTGCGCATCTCAACAATCACAGAGTCGTTGAAACAGCTGCAGCCTGCATATGCATGGCTCATGGTGCTCCCCTTTGTAGTATACGTCATAGCGCTGCAGGCCGAACTTGAGAGGATTCCCTTTGATGTCAGCCATGCTGAAACAGAGATTGTACATGGCTGGCAGGTGGAATACAGTGGGAAGAAGCTTGCCATCATCCACCTTGCTGAGGACATCATGCTGGTCTTTGGTGCAGGCATGGTGACGACACTGTTCTTGGGTGGGCCCTACCTCCTCGAGTATATTCCACTGGATGTGTTCTCGGCGCAGTTCGCTACGTTCATGGCCACATCTTGGGTGGGCACAGTGTACTACACGCTGGTCTTTGTGCTCAAGTCCGCCCTTGTAGTCCTCCTGCTGAGCAACATGCGGACGCTTTTCGCACGGTGGCGGATTGACCAGATTGTCCATGCTGGCTGGAAGGTCATGGTCCCAATCGCACTCTTCAACTTGATCCTTGTCCATGTCGCACTCACATACATATTCCCAGTGTTGGGGGTGCTGTGACGATGGTCCGGCTCGGAAAGATGGAAGGCGAACTGATACGGAGCATTTCAAAGAGGCCTGCAACGGTAATCTACCCGTTCACAAAGGACGGCCTGAACATCCCACCGGGGCTGCGCGCCCGCTGGTCATATGCCAACCCCGACATGTGCACCGGCTGCAAGATCTGTGAACGCGTGTGCCCCAGTGGTGCCATTGAGATGGTCGAGTGTGGCCCGGATGACGTGCGCACCAAGACCGGCTTCCGTCCAATATGCCACTTTGACCGGTGCATACTGTGTGGACAGTGTGTTGAGTCGTGCCCACGTGATGTCCTCCGGCTGACCGACTCCTTTGAGATGGCCTTTCTCAGCCGTGAGGACATGGTACTCCGTTAGTCTTATGTCTGGGAGGACTCAACAGCCCGCCTCCCGGCCTCTAGCCCCAGCTCCAGTGCCTTGAGGTTCAGTTCCTTGAACCTTGGCCACCTCTCTGCAATCCGCTGTTTCAGACCCTCCACTGAAACAATCCCGGTTATTGCTGCAAGGGCACCCAGCATGACAACGTTGGTGGTCTGTTTGTTTCCCACCTCCATGTCGGCAATCCGGGTGGCTGGGATCTTGTACACCCTCACACTTGACGGAAGGCTGCCCTCAATCTGTACTAAGTCCTCGTCAACAATGAGGATTCCACCCTCCCTCATTCCATCGACGTACTCAAGATATGCAGCCCGGCTCATGGCAATGAAGACATCAGGCCGCTGCACCTTCGGGTAGTCTATCTCCTCGTCTCCAATCACAACCTCGCTCTTGCTCGCACCGCCCCGTGCTTCGGGGCCATAGCTCTGTGTTTGGACGACATACTTGTTGTCTATCAGCGAGAGGGTTTCACCAAGCACCACCGCCATTGTAACTATTCCCTGTCCTCCGAACCCGCCAATCCTCACCTCGTAGCGGCTCATCCCTGTCACCCCCGCAGTTTCTTGTAGGCCTCCCGCAGTACCGCGGTGTATTCGGGCTTTTCTACGTCAACAAACTCGCCGCAGACAATGCGTGTTTCGTAGTCCAGCTCCGCCTCATGTGGGGGCAGGCCGTTCTGTATGTCTGCCACTTCCAGCAAGTGTCTGTGCATTGCCACACCGTCGCCGAGCCGGTTCATCCGCCCGTATGCAGTGGGGCAGGCGCCGACAATCTCGATGAACGACAGCCCTTTCTTCTCAATCCCCTTCTCTATCGACTTTGTTGCTCTACGGACATGTACTGCGGTCCACCGTGCAACAAATGTCGCTCCTGACGATGCGGCGAGCTTCACGAGGTTGAAGCTATGTTCTACGTTCCCAATCGGTGGCGGGCTGGTCTGTGTATATCGGAGGTGCTCAGTTGTTGGCCCGAACTGGCCTCCTGTCATCCCGTAATTGAAGTTGTTGACACAGACGATGGTCATGTCGATGTTCCGACGACAGGCATGTATCAGGTGGTTGCCCCCGATGGCAGCAATATCGCCGTCGCCGGAAACAACGATGACTTCAAGTTCGGGGTTTGCAATCTTCACACCTTCCGCAAATGCGATTGCCCGCCCATGGGTGGTGTAGTACGTGCCGGTCTTGAAGTAGCCTGATGTGCGGCCCGTGCACCCAATTCCTGAGACCACAACCACCTTGGAGAAGTCAATACCAAGGTTGTCGATTGCACGCGCAACCATTCCAGTGACAATCCCGACTGAACAGCCGGAACAGTAGATCCATGGCTGACGGTCCTCACGTATGTACTTTGCCATCGGGTGCTTGAGCACCGGGACGGACTCGGTCATGATGAGTGCACCTCTCTAATCATCTGGACGATTTCTTGTGGGAGCTGAGGCATCCCCGCTGGCTTCGTCATCAGGTGTACGGGTGTCGGCGATGCTGCAGCCTTCACCATGTAGTATATCTGCCCAAGGTTCTGCTCTGCAACTATTATCTGTTTGACCTTGGTCGCAAGGTCGACCACATGTCTTTCTGGGAACGGCCACACGGTCTTGAGTCTCAGGAGGCCTGCACGGATGCCCTCCTGCCGTACGTCCTTGATTGCACGCTTCGCGCTCCTTGAGGGGGTGCCATAGGCGATGACTGCTATCTCCGCATCATCGAGCATGAACTCCTCGACCTCGACTATCTTGTCTGCATTCTTGAGTATCTTGTTGTTCAGCCGGGTAATCAGCTCTATCTGCACCTCTTCCTTATCGCTCGGATACCCCCTCTCGTCATGGGTGAGTCCGGTCGCGTAGAACTGATACTTGGTGCCAAGGAGTGCCATCGGTGGTACTAGGTCGTCATCAGGCTTGAACGGGAGGTATTCGGACGGGTCTACAGTGGGGAGTTTACGGTATTCCAGCTTGATGTCCTTTTCATCTGGGATTACCAAGCGCTCTCTCATGTGGCCCACGGTTTCGTCCGCGAGCAGAAAGACTGGCACACGATAACGCTCCGAGAGGTTGAAGGCCCGGATGGTTTCGTCGAACATCTCCTGTACTGATGCTGGTGTCAGCGCAATGATCTGGTAGTCCCCATGGCTGCCCCACTTTGCCTGCATTACGTCGCCCTGCTGACCCCTTGTCGGCTGTCCTGTGCTCGGCCCGCCACGCATTATGTTTACCAACACCAGTGGTGTTTCGGTCATCACTGCAAGTCCAACTGCCTCCATCATGAGGCTTACTCCTGGGCCTGAGGTGGCAGTCATTGCCTTGGTGCCAGTCCATGATGCTCCGATGACGCTTGTGATGGATGCTATTTCGTCCTCGTACTGCACGTATGCCCCACCGACCTCCGGCATCCTCCGTGCCATCCACTCTGCAATCTCAGTGGCCGGCGTTATGGGGTAGCCCCCGAAGTACCTGCAGCCGGCGCTTATGGCGCCCTCTGCACATGCTATGTCGCCCATTGTGAACATGATGCGTTTGGGCATCTATTGCTCCACCTCCTGTGCCTTCTTCGCGGCCTCAAACTCTGGGATTAGTGTGCCCTCCTGCAGAGCACCAGCCTCGTATGCCTTCAGGGCCTCCTCCCTGTCTGCAAGGAATATTGCCATGTCCGGACAGATCCTCTCACAGAACTCACAGTTGACGCAGGAGTCGATGTCACAAGCCGTGACAGGGTGGTATCCCTTTCGGTTGTACTTTGCCGTATCAATGCAGAGTACATTCTTCGGGCAGAACTCGACACAGAGGCTACACTGTTTACACTGTTCTTGGAGTATGACCAGTACCTTCTGTCTGGTTCGCGGAGGCCTCGGAGTTATTGGTTTTCGTATAGCTGACATTGCGTTGGAGTCTCCATGATAGCCGGCCCAAGGCTGGTGTTTGACGCTTCGACGAGAAGACCAGAGCAGCCAGTGGTCTAGTCGCGCATTGGGCGGACCGCCGAGCTATTTGAGCCTTACTAAGTAGCATGTGCATTGACAACATGCCCCGTGGAAACTGGTGATGGATGACCAGAGTTAAAGGGGAGAGTGTCCTGCTGGAGGGTGCACATGGTGTCTTGGGAGATGTGAGTCTTGCCCGAGGACGAGATCTCTGAAGAGGAGCTCGCTAAGATTCTCAAGGGCAAGACCCTGCGAGTCTATTGGTACATGCTACGGCACCCTGTCCCAATGACAGCACGAGAAATCCAGAGGGGGGCCGAGCTCTCAAGCCCTTCACTGTCCATGCACCACCTAGAGCGGCTGAGGTCTATTGGTCTTGTTGACAAGAATGTCCATGGCGAGTATTCGGTGGTGCGTGATGTGCGGGTGGGGCTCCTGAAACTGTTCATAGGTCGGGGGCGTCTTATGGCACCCCGTTTTCTTTTCTATGCGACATTCTACACATCCCTGACAGCTGCACTGGCCACAATGTTCTGGCGCTATTCTGACTGGTACTCCGGTCTTGTGCTCGCCCTGCTGATTTCGGCATGCGCCGTCCTGTGGCACGAAGCATTCAAAATATGGAGGGAACAGCCATTCTCGGAACACGAGGAATAGCTGCAAGAAGTAGAACTATGAAAGATGGTGCCCAAGGCTTGGGCGTGCGGAGTACCACTCAGATGTATGTCCGAATCCACGCAGTACTGTTCGTCATCATCTGTTCAACACTGTTCGCACAGTCGTATGTGCTCGTGGTATCAGGCCCACACTGCCCGTGCAACCCGCACCCGCGGATTACAGCGCCAACTGAGTTCATCGCAGACTCGACAGGCCCGCTCCATTTCAACCTCACCCATTATTCCCGTTGGAACCGTACTCTGACGCCAGTGCACCCGGGTGACTCGATTCAGGGTGACCATATTGTCCTCAATGCGACTTGGCAAGGAACCGGTACACCAAACAGGACCCGAATAGAGGTGCATGCCAGTGCTATCCCCTCTGTAATTACCAATGAAACGGCCGGCCCGTCAGTGGAGATTGACACGCGGAACCTAGGCAATAATGCCACATGTACAATCAACATGACAGTCCTGTTTCTCAACGGCACGGTGTACTTTGAAACGGTCGAGGATGTCTTTCTAGGGAACTTCTTTGTCCCCCACATCATCGTGCTAAGTCCGAATGGTGGCGAGGTCTGGACTGGCCGCAACAATGTAACATGGTATGCATGGGACAACAACACTGATGAAACCCTCACATTTGAGGTGTTGTTCTCCTCGGATGCCGGCATGACATTCCAGCTGCTGGCCGTGGGGATTACCGACTTCTGGTACGAGTGGGACTGTTCAGGCTTTCTGAACCTGAGCACCTATGTGGTTGAGGTACGTGTTTCAGACGGGATATACCGGTCTTTTGACAGGTCTGACGCCACATTCAGAGCTGGAGACGTGCCACCCACAACGACGACGACGACGACAACCACCACAACGACGACGACGACAACCACCACAACGACGACGACGACAACCACCACAACGACAGCGACGGTCCACGAGCCGACCCTGACGACTGCAGTGGTCATTGCAGTTTCAATAATCGCCAGTGCGTTCCTTGCGCTTACCGTCTACTATGTCGCGAAGACGCGTTTATGATGCACTTCACCCCTGGTTCCCGGCAAAGGTGGTAAGGGGGTGTTTCGGGACTCACTCCCATCACTGTCCGTCTGGCTGTTGGGCGGCCATTGCGTCGCAGCACATACGTACGAACCATTGCTCGTGGGGTCTCGATAGGCGGGGTGTTACCCGAGCACCTTGCGGAGCACCGGCTCGGTGCTGACAACATGTTTGTGGAGCCCGAGTTCCTTTGGTCCGAGTCCCATTGCGAGACCGAGCAGTTGTGTATAGTACACCACAGGGAGCCGATATCTCTCTTCTCCGAGCTCCTTGTTCAGCTGTGCTTGTGACATCTCGAACTGCAGGTGGCAAAACGAGCACACGTTCAAAACACAGTCTGCACCAGCCTCAAGCACGTTGTCAATCTTCTCCTGCGCGATATCCACACTGACCGGGACATTGCTGCCCCTCACACCGCCCCCGGCCCCACAGCACTGGAACTTGTCCTTGTACTTCACACTGTGAGCGCCGGTGGCCTCGACCAGCTCGTCCAAGAAAGTCGGTCTGGCCGATTTCTTCCAGGGCCGGAGCACACTCGGTTTCAAGAGGTGGCACCCATAGTGTACGGCCACCTCAAGACCGTCCAGTGGGCGCACGACCTTCTCACGGATAGCGTCAGGCCCCAGGTCATAGACCACCTCAATGAGATGCTTTGCATCGGCCTCGGCACGGTACCGCAGTCCCAGTCCCTTGAACACCTTCTGTACGTCCCGCAGCTTCTCCGGGTGCTCGTGTACGATGTGTAGGGCCTCCTTGAATGTGCCGTAGCAGCCGTTGCACCCTGTAATAATGTCGTGTCCAGCTTTCTCCGCGAGTGCGAGGTTCCGCGAGGCTAGGGCCAGCCAGGTCGGTTCGTCAAACGAGCGTATCACGCCCGGCGCAGGACAACAACTGGCCCCCTCCAACTCCTCAAGATGGATACCGAGTCTCGGGAGCACCTCCCGGATTGACTTCTCCACATTTGGGAACCGGTTCGGCATCACACAACCGAGGAAGAACGAGTACGTCTGGCTCACAGTCATCCCCTAGTCCTCCTCTCCTTGCCCTTCAATGAGGGCCGTGAACCCTGTCCTCCTCATGATTTCCTGCACCTGCTCCAAGGCATCGGGGTGTGAGTGTACAGTCGGGGGGACTCGGTCGAGTCCCAGCTCCTCTCGCTTCGTCATGTTAGCGTCATTGATAGGTACCGCATGCCCAGTGGCTATCAGTTTCATCGACGTCTTCCTGTGCTGAGGGAGCATGAAACCCTCACGCACAGCCATGTTCCTCATGAGGATGATGGCATCGGTTGTCTTAATCTCTCTTGGACACCGTTCAAGACATGTGAAGCAGGTCGTGCACAGCCAGAGATCCGGGCTCGACAGCACTTCACCTTTCAGTCCAAGCAGGGCCTTGCGTATCAGCTCCCGTGTACGGAATGCAGTCCGCCTCCCACTCGGGCAGACACTTGAACAGGTCCCACACTGCAGGCAGGCCCTTATCCTGTCGGCACCGGCTGCAATCAGTGCATCCACGAACTCCGGGTCAATGTCATCAATGTGGATGGTCTCCCGAGCTATCGCATCCGTCATGGAATGACCTCAAGTCCGAACGCGCGGAGTTTCACGATATAAGAGTGCTGTTACCGACAGGCCGCCCCCCATTGCAGTCGCCTGCCCGCTACCAGTATGCCAGTTTTCAATGCCAATAGGTTCATCTGCACCTGGACTGACGGACGATCGTGATGGTTCGGAGTGCTGTCCTGTGCACCACTCTGACCGCATGCATTCCCGGGCGGCTGCCTACTCGAAGTAGTACTGTTCTCCGGAAAGAAAGGGGGCGTTCCCAATGCGTACGTTTGTCAGCCCTGCCCCGAGCGCCTCTTCTCTGGCCGCAAGTGCATGGGCACGTGATGTCCTGGGGAGATCCGACATCATATGGTGTGGGCTGAACCCGAGCAGCGCGGTTGGGATGGTCGGGTCACAACTGGCAATGAAGTCGCAGATCCGTCGCACTTCCTTGGTGCCGACATAACCGGGTACGAGCAGTATGCTTGCAACAAGAAACTCTCCCTCCCGTTTCCGGCCAATCGCGGCCAAGTGCCTGAAGTTATTGATGACCGTCCTGTTCCCAATCCCCGTGAGTGCAGTGTATAATTGTGGTGTTAGTGCCTTCAGGTCGACCTTGATAGTCCCACCGCTGTCACGCACGACATCCGTGATACGCCCAAGCCACTTCCGTGAGAGGTTCCCATTTGTTTCATAGCACACTCTCACTGCCTGCTGCTTGACCAGCGCCTCTGATGTTGCGATGGAGTGCTCAGGGTTACATGCAGGGTCGCCACCAAAGTAACACACGCAGACCGTCCTGGGACTGGCACATGCAGCCAGCTCCTCTGGTGTCATCAACGGCCGTCCGCTCCGTGTCATGGCACGGAACGTCGCGTTCTGGCAGAACAGGCAGTCCGAATTGCATGACCCATAGAACACGGCAAGGTTGTATACTGGTCGACCAACAATACCAGTACGGGTGCCAGTCTGCAGCATCTGTGGGCACACCCAGTCTGCAACACAGTTTGTTGGCAGCGGGTCATAGTACCATGACACTATTGCCCTCCGTCCATACACCCTCTTGATGTGCCCTCCGACGGCCCTACGCAGCCCACAGAACCCCAGCTCCCCATCGTGGAGTCTGCAGTGGTTGCCGCAGTCTGGACACACATCATTGCCGTCATGTGGCACTATGGGCACCAGTCCCTCTGCCAGGCGTCCCCTCCTGTGGGCGTCGGCTGCAGCACTGGCACAGCCCTCATCTGTGACTATGCATTCCCCGCAGAAGCCGATGGCAGCGGCGGCGGGCCGCCCCTCACGAGTGTGCCTGGGACACAACATTTGGCATCTCATGCACGGCACAATCCCATAACTCTTTGGAGGAACACCCCGTAACGGCGGGTGCCTGCTCCGCTTGTCATAGGGGTGTACAACCCATTTGACAATGGATTTAAGGGCGAACTTCATTCGCAGCCCACCGGGCCGGTGCGTGACTGTGACGAGCGTTGCTGAACAACCAGTGATAGACATCGACAATACGGATACCGAGTTCGTAGAGATGATACTCCGGACCGGGGGCCCCAATATCAGGAACTGCTTCCAATGTGGTACTTGTAGTGGCAGTTGTCCAGCCGGTGCACGCACGAACTACCTTGTCCGGGCCATAATACGAAAGGCCCTCCTTGGCCTTAAGGACGAAGTACTGTCTGCTCCTGAACTGTGGTACTGCACTACCTGCTATACCTGTACCGACCGGTGTCCCCAGGATGTCCGTCCCACCGACGTCATCAAGGCAATCCGGAACATCGCGGTGGCTGAGGGTTACATGCTTGCCCCTCACCAGAAAGTGGCCCACAAGGTGCTGGAGGCCGGTCACGCCGTCCCCCTCGACAAGGAGTCCTGGCAGAAGTTGCGGGAGCGAGTTGGTCTCGAGCCGGTACCGCCGAACGCAAGCAGTCATCCTGAGGCCATCGAGGAGATCCGCAAGATTGCCCGGAAGACCGGCTTTGACCTCTTGGTGAAGTGGGAGGACAAATAGAATGTCTGACCGACCCGCCTTCTATCACTTCTTGGGCTGCATAATCCCACACCGGTACCCCAGCATCGAGAAGGCCACCCGCCTTGTCTTTGAGGACCTCGACATGGAGCTCCTCGATATGGTGGGTGCAAGTTGCTGCCCTGCACCCGGCGTCTTCGGTTCATTCGAGCGGGTCACATGGGCGACCATTGCGGCGCGGAACCTCACGATTGCGGAGCAGGGTGGCCACCCGATTACTACCGGGTGCAATGGCTGTTTCGCCTCATTGTGGGACGCCAACCACGAGCTGAAGCACGACCCTGAACTCCGTGCTGCAGTGAACGAGAACCTGGCTGAGATTGGCCGCGAGTTCAAGGGTGTCATTGAGGTCACCCACTACGTCGACGCCCTCTACAATTATGCGGGCCTCGATAAGATTCGGAGCCGTGTTGTCCGCCCCCTTGAAGGAGTCCGCATGGCACTCCACCCGGGCTGCCACTGGATGCGTCCAAAGCTCGTTAAGAGGAAGGACGACTCAGAACACCCACACATCTTCAGGGAGGTCTGTGAGACCACTGGTGCCACGTATGTACCGTACAAGGACGAGCTCATGTGTTGTGGTGCCGGGGGCGCAGTCCGGACGGCTGATGTGAAAGTGGCCCTCGACTTCACACGCCAGAAGTTCGACAGTCTGATTGCAGCAGGTGGCGCTGACCTCATAGTCACTCCGTGCCCGTTCTGTGAACTCCAACTCGACCTGGGCCAAGTGGAAATCAAGAAGCACTTCGGTCTTGACTATCACTTCGATGTGCTCCACGTATCCGAACTGCTTGCGCTCGCATTCGGGCACGAGCCTGATGAGTTCGGCCTGGCGACACACCTACAGTACCTGCAGCGCAAGTCTGAGCCGGACTGGAAGCGTCTGGGAATACGGGCATGATGTGCTCCTGTGGCGCTACGGGACTCTTTCTCGGGCCGCTGAGCACATGCCATGAAAGAGGGCTGCAGAGCTCTCCCTCCCGGTCATGCCCCTCATCC
>JALVPN010000128.1:0-5359 GCA_027031765.1 Promethearchaeota archaeon
TACGTGTCATGTACACAACTGTACACGTGGTTGCAATGAAGTGGACTCCGACCGCATGGAGCGAGTTCTGATGGCGGGAAAGAATGGGTATGCGTTTGCAGCCTGGACTGACTTCATTCAGGAGTCGCAGATACGGGCGCTCCTGAAGTACAAGGTGAAGTACTACTTTGCAGGTGGCATGCCGGGGATTGTCCCGACCGACGTCTTTGCGCAGATACTGGCCGGGCTCAGTGAGCGGTACAAGCAGGACCCAAAGCTTGCACTTGAGGACCTGAACTATGGGCCGACAGGGGGTAAGTCATGGTTCCTCAAGACACTGGCCGAGCGGATGAGACGGGTGCGCAACATCCCCCTCGACAAGGAGGAGGGGTGGAAGTCGATGTCAATAACGAACGGGTCACAGCAGGCCCTGTACGCGCTCCTGGACACCATGATTGATCCCGGCGACGTCATCATCACGCCCTCCCCTGCATATCTCGGGTTCCTCGTCCCGGCGGTCAAGCTCGATGCCAGACTGATAACGGTGCCCACAGACCTTCACGGGGTCATACCGGAGAATGTGGAGGACGCCATCCAGGTCTCGAAGGCCCAGTTCGGCAGGACACCAGACATCCTGTACTTGGTACCTGACTCTGACAACCCGAAAGGTACGACACTGCCACAGAAGCGGCGTCAGCAGCTGTTCGACATATGTGAGAACCATGACGTGCTCTTGGTTGAAGACTCGGCCTATGCAGAGATCCAGTTCAAGCCCAACCCCAAGCCCATCAAGTCCCTTGACAAGGAGAACACAAGGGTTGCATACCTAGGTACTACGAGCAAGGAGGCAGCAGTGCTACGGGTGGGCTACTCGGTGCTACCAGACAAGGTGCGCGAACAGGTGTTGAAAGACAAGGGCTACTTGGATCTGTGCACCTCAACGCTGGTACAGCGCATCCTCGACGAGTACTACAGGAACTACATCGATGAAGCGATGAGGCGCGGCGTGCCCCTGTACAGACTGCGCTACGAGGCCATGGCGAAAGCGATTGACGAGTCGTTCCCGGCTGGCACACGCACGGATCCCACAGGTGGGTTCTTCATCTGGTGGCAGAGCGAGAAGCCCTTCGACAGTAGCAGGTTCATGGAAGAGGTCGCAATCCCAAATGACCTACTCTACGTACCGGGTGGGCCGTTCTACCCCATGAGGGGGTACTCCCTGTCCGATGATGGCAAGACACTTGTACGCAGCAAGCCCGAACGGAACACGATGCGACTCGGCTTCTCATATGTCGAGCCGAGACTGATCACAGAGGGCATAACGAAGTTGGGTAGACTGCTCACTGAAGAGCTCGGGTGACTGACCGGGCACCACAGAAGGACATTGCAGCGGGCCGTAGCACACCATGCTCGTACGTAGTGTACCATACACCACACGTGGCGGGCCTACTGCCCGCCCACCTGCAACCCAGCTCACACAATGAAGTTCACAAACAGCAGGGCACCATTCTTCAGCTGGGGGACGTATGCCCTCATGTAGGGACCGAACAGGTCACGCAGACTTGCATTGATAGCCCACTCGACCCAGCACCACGAGGACTCTTGGCCGAGCTTGCCGCTGGCAAACTGACCAAAGGTCCAACTGAGGTACCGTTCAATGCCAAGACGAAGCGATGTCAGGTCGGGGTCCCGGTGGGCCTTCTTCGCACGGACCTCCCTGACCGTGTCAGCGAGCATATCGTTGAGCGCCCTGTGTACGTCCAGCAGCAGGGAGCGTGTGTCGGCAAGGGCGGTGTTCATCTCGTCCCAGCGGCCCGTCTTGCGTGCCTTGGTCGCCGCCCCGACGAGTCTGAACAGGTCCGGACTGTGGAGGACCCTTGTGCCACGCCCGGCCAGTGTACGGGCCAAGGCCTCATTCCAGGGCGTATTGAAGTACACACGGGGGTACTTCACAAAGACTGGGAAGGGCACGCCCATGGACCTTGCTGCTGGGATGACCTGTGCGTAGTATGCGGTCTCACCAGGTCCCCCAACGTGTACGCTCACCGGCAAGACCATGTCGATGGCGAACTGTCGTGAGTCGACCCTGGGCGAGATGTACTGGGCCACATCCGAGAGGTCGGGGTCCCGGGCTGAGACCTCGATTGTCACACGGCCACCACACGACGGACAAGAGCCCTCCAGCACTGCCATGCTATCAGACCCGCGGTACGACAGTTCCGTCCTCGCACAATGGCATCCCGGCTCCTGACACTCATAGAAGAACGGCACGTAGTCAGGACGACGCCGTCCAATGCCCGGGGACATCCCCGCGTCGATGACCATGTCCGTAGCAGCCGAGTGCCCCTCAAGGAACCGGATGCGGTTGTCACGCTGGAGGAGGTACGCCATACCGGAGGCCATCATCTCGCGCATGTCAGGGTCAGACGCAGTGAGGATGGGGATCCCAAGGTCGCCCTCGACATTGAACAGTCGGGCCCATATGCGCAGCGACCACTCACCCAGTGTGGACGAGTTGACGAACGCATGCCTGACGATACTAAGGGCGTGTTCAAGGCGTTCTTCGAAGACTGTACGCTCTGTGCCCTGCATGCCGTGGAACAACGCTCTGTAGCCTGTACGTATGCCGTCCTCGACGCCGCGGTACCACTCGTAGTCTGGGAGGGGCAGCACACGCACTGGCGAGAAGGAGTACTCTGTCGGCACTGGGACACTGATGAGGTTGCCGCCGCTGCCCATCAGTGGCGTGCGGGTGTTCACGAGCTCGCTCTGTACAGTGTCGTAGTCCGCTGCAAAGAAGAATGGTACGAGGGGCTGGTCTGTTTCACGGGCCATGCAGGCGATAACAGAGGCGCACACAGCCTTGTTCAGGACAAAGCACGGGCCCCCCATCGCGACCGTCTGGTGTGCAGCCTCGACAGCACCGAGGCCTATCCCCTCGATGTTCTTCAGGACGCGGGGTGTCAGAGCTGAGAGGGCACGGTTCGTCCTCCGCAGGGCCCTCTTTAGCCCCGAGAGCCGGGCACCCGTGTGCCACCCCTCGGTACGGTACCGTGTGATGACCTCTCTCGCGCGCTCGGCAGCCAGTCCGAGTGACACGGGTGGTGTGTCGTACAGTCGCTCTGCGAGTGCGGCCATATTGCCATCCCATATGAAGGCGTCATAGACAGTCCCCACGCTGGTCTGCCTTGCCATCACCTGTCACCTCCTAACTCGCGACGACCGACTCGAAGACCTGCTCGTACTCCCCGACCACACGGTCGGCAGAGAAGCGTTCGACCACACGGCGCCTGCCAGCCTCAGACAGACGGGCCCGCAAATCCTCATCATCAACAAGGTCGAGGACTGCGGCGACGAGCTCGTCCTGTCCGAAGCCCTTGGTGACAACGCCGTCGACGCCCGGCCTGACGAGTTCTGTGACCCCGCCTGCCGGAGTGGTGACCACTGGCAGGCCGCAGGCCATGGCCTCAAGGAGTACGAGGGGCATGCCCTCAAGGGTCGAGTTGAGTACGAACACGTCAGCGGCGCACATGATACCCTCCATGTTGCTACGCACTCCCAGCAGGTGCACGTTGTCACACAGGTCCAGACGTTCGACTGCACGTTCCACCTCGACCCTAGTAGGACCGTCCCCCACAATCACAAGGCGTGTATTGGGGCGGTGGTCAACAATGACACGCATTGCTTCCACGAGGCCGACCACACGCTTGACGCGCCTGAAGTTCGAGGCGTGGAGGAGGACGGCCTCGTCGGGGTCGATTGCTGCTGCGGGTGGGCGCGGACGGACGGACACGCAGCCGTTCTCGACTACGATACACATCTTCCTGCCAGGTGCGAACCTGTCAACATCGACGAAGTTGGGGATGACCCGGATCTCGCGCCTGACACCGAGGTCTCGGGCCGCACGCTGTCTGAGGAACTCGGTGACAGAGGTGACTGCGTCAGCTGCCTCGACGACGTGACGCACGACTGGCCTGTAGGCTGGGTCGAGGCCAAGGGTGTGGACATCAGAGCCATGAAGAGTGACAACGTATGGGAGGCCTGCAATCTCCCGGGCGAGAAAGGCGGAAACAGCATGGGGGATGGCATAGTGCGAGTGCACGATGTCGAGGCCCGGGTCATGCGCGCACTTCACAATCTTGGAGGCGAGGGCCATGGTGTATGGGGGGCCGGTGTCGCAGAATAGAGGGTAGTCGATGGTGTCCACGAGGTCGACGTGGACGCCGGGTGTCTGTTCCCACATGAGTGAGAAGGGGCGCTGGTACGTGATGAAGTGAACTGTGTGTCCCCTCTCAGCCAGGTGTTGTCCGAGACGTGTAGCAAGATACCCCGAGCCGCCCACAGTGGGGTAGAGGTTGATTCCAATCCTCAATCACTGCACCGTATCAGTGTAGGCCTGAGAGCCTGCCTTTAAGGCCGATGGTCGGGGTCAAGACCGTCATACAGTAGTGTCACGAATAGTGCCAACACTTTTTTTTCGGGGGACTCTGCACTACCCGTGGGAGACCAGACGAGGAACAGGAACAATGACAGGAACAGATGGACAGTGCGTGCTTGTGGTGACGGCCCATCCGGATGATGAGTGTCTTGGTGCAGGGGGGACAATAGCAGCGCATGTGGACCGTGGTGTTGTGGTCGACGTGGTGTGTCTCACTGGCAGTCCGGAGAGGAACCGTGAGCTGAGAGAGGCCTGCAGGAGGCTCGGAGTACGCAGTGTCAGGGTCAGTGAGAGGGGCGACTTCGACCTCGGGCCATCTCTGATACCCGAAGTGGTCAGCGCCCTCCTAGAGATGAGGCCTGCCGCAGTTATCACCCATTCCGAAGTCGACTACAACAGGGCCCACGTGGAGTGCGCACGCATTGTGAGTGAGGCGGCGGAGTGGGCCGCTCATGTCACAGTGCATGGAGAGAGTGCCCACAGGGTACAGCACATCTATGAGATGGAGGTCAACTCCATGTTCTCATGCCCACATGTGCTGGTTGACACTACAGACTCCTTCGAGAGGGCGCTCAGCGCACTCACTGCACACAGGTCACAACTGGAGAAAGCGGGTGGCTACTACCGGCGACTGTTCGATGCAAAGACCCGCCTGCGTGGAGTCCAGGCTGCGTGTGAGCGGGCTGAGGCGTTCATGGTCCGCCGACTCGGGCACGCTGGGCCCTTCTACGCGGAGAACAGTGTGGGGCTTCTGGTATGATACTGGCAGCATGGACGGCCACGTCGTCCACAGTGTGAGAATGCGTACGAAAGGGAGGCACGTGACGTGTGGCGGGACGTAGGAGACTACTGTTCACTCACCGGCCTCGGCCTTTCTGCGCCGCGCCTCGAGCAGGGCCTTGAGCTCGTCCATCATGGTACCACGCGATGTGGCTGGTGCTG
>JALVPN010000128.1:5369-12515 GCA_027031765.1 Promethearchaeota archaeon
CGTTGGCTTACCTGGGTATCTGGAGCGTCGCCCAGCGGTTCGGCAGCTGAGGCCGCACCCCCTGGTGCTGCGGCAACGCCCGTCGCCCTGAGACTGTCAACCTTGGACTCGATGGAGTCAATGCGTGACCCATAGCTCTCCAGTTTCGCCTGTATAGCGTCGACCTGTGCACGCAGGTCATCTACTGCTGCGACGAGCTTGCTGGTTATGACCGTAACTATCTCGCCCATCTTGCGCAGTCGTTCCGCTGTCGGGTCCTGCAGGGCCCACTCGAACTCTTCCATGATAAATGCGGAGTCGTCGTTGCTAGGCAATTCCAGCGCCTCTCAAGACTCACTGCTTAAGGTTTGGCTATAAACATTCTCCGGATATGATATACCTGGGCAATACAGCACCGGGCGCGGCGTCCACGGCCGCTGCATCAGGGTGCACCTGCTACACCCCGTCCACTACCGACTGGACGACCGAGCGCGTCCGTTCCACGACGTTGTCCACCGCCTCCCGCACGGAGGCCTCACAAGTTATCCTGATCACGGGCTCAGTCCCTGACGGCCTGACGAGCACCCACCCGTTCTCAAGGGTGAGGCCAATCCCGTCCACGGTGATGACGTCTCTGGCCGACAGTTGCCCTGGTAGTATGTCAACTAGGCGCTCCATGACGGCCTCTTTCTTCTCGTTTGGACATGAGACCTTCATCTTCCTGAGTGGGTACTGTGGTATCCCTGCAATCAGTTCCCCGAACGTCTTTCCGGTGCGTGCCATCAGTTCCACGACGCGGCACACTGCGAGGAACGGCTCCGGGGCGAGGTGGAACTCTGGCAGGATGAAGACCCCACAGGCCTCGCCGCCCATGAGGGCACCGGTCTCCCTGACCTTGACCGCGACCTGGATGTCGCCTACTGGTGTGCGTATCACGGTCCCGCCAGCCGCCTCCACCGTTTCGTCGAGGACAAGAGAACTGTCAACAGTGGTGACAATGGTGCCACTGCCCGACTCACGGAGGGCCTCCCGGGCAAGGAGGGCGATAGTCCTGTCACCCCGGACGACCTCGCCGGTCTCCGTGACGAAGACCACCCGGTCCGCATCACCATCATGGGCGACCCCGAGGGAGGCACCTGTGGTACGGACTATCTGCACGAGGTCTGTCAGGGACTCGGCATCCGGTTCCGAGCGGCGGCCCGGGAAGTGACCATCGGGCTGACCGTTCACGGTAATCACCTTGCAGCCCAGCCTGCGCACAAGGTACGGTGTCACCACACTACCGGCACCGTTGCCCGGGTCGACCACCACCTTGAAGCCCGCACGACGGATGGCATCCACACTACACCTCTCCAGAATGGCATCAACATGTTCTTCGGCAGCAGTGGAGAGAGAGTACTCCCTGCCGAGGGAGTCCCAGTCTGCAAGCTTGAACTCACGGGAGTGGTAGACTGCTTCGAGCTCCCGCTCCATATCGGGAGTATAGCCCATGCTGTCGCCGCCCCAGAACTTGACGCCAGTGTACTCGGGCGGGTTGTGTGATGCCGTGACCATTACCCCGGTGGCGTACCCGTGGTTCATTGCGGTGAACGCCAGCGTAGGTGTTGGCACCATTCCGGCCCGCACCACTGACACACCTGTTGACATGATGCCCGCTACAAGGGCGCTCTCCACGGTCACTCCGGTGGTGCGTGTGTCCCTCGCGATGACGACCGTACCCTCCCCGAGATAGGTCCCGAGGGCCTTCCCGAGGCTGAGTGCCATCTCCACGTCGAACTCCTTGCCATAGACCTTTCTGACACCGGTGGTTCCAAAGAGCCTCATTGCAGTCACATGAGGGTCACCGGTACTGTGGGAGAAAAAGGTACTGCCTGAGAGCACGACACAGGAGGTCGGACGGCTGGGAAACGGACAGACCAGTACAACACGGGTAGAGATAAAAACCAACTGGGGACAGGCAGGCTGGGCCCCGCAGTGCCGCGTGGCCGGCCCGGAGAAACACTGTAGTGGTCGATAGCCTTGCCGTTCTTTCAGTATAGGGGCGTCCGTCTGCACTACCTCGACGTAGACCGGAGAGAAGACCCGCAACGAGGTTTCCCGGTGATCCTCGTACACGGGGCTGGTGCATCGTACGTCGTGTGGGTCGAACAGATACGTGAGTTCTCAGCCACCCACCGGCTCATAGTCCCAGACCTGTCGGGGCATGGGCTGTCAGAGTCCTACAGCGAAGACATCACAATCGATGGCGACTATGCCTGTGAGCTGGCGGCCCTTGTAGAGCACCTGGACCTCAAGGGCTTCGTCCTGGTTGGCCACTCGATGGGTGGTGGCGTCGTCATGGCATACACCCTCAACAAGGAGTTCAGACCCCCACGCGGCCTCGTGCTGGTCGACACCTCGTCCAACCTGGACCTGTCAAGACTTGCGGTGGGACTGGCCATAGAGACAATCGAGAACTACCTGAACCGGTTCCGCAAGGTCGTGGTCCGCGACCACTCACCGGTATATGATATCAAGGGCTCCGAGATACACCACCGCAAGATCACCCCCCGTCTCATCAAGCGCGACCTCAAGGCCTGTGACGACTTTGATGTGACCGACCGGCTGTCAGACATAGACGTCCCGACCTTCGTACTTGTGGGTGAGGACGACGACATAATACCACCGTATGTTGCACTGGGCCTAGAGAAAGCGTTGCCTAGGGCGGACATAGCAGTCGTACGTGGCGCTGACCACTCACCAATGATAGAGCAGCCTGCGGAGTTCAACAGGCTGCTGCGCGAGTTCTTCGACTGGCTTGAGAAGGGGGCATAGCGTAGGCCCGGGGCTGTCTGGACGGTGGCACATTCATTTCACGAAACCTTATTAGTCCGCTAGGCATTCTAGGCTCCGAACTACCTCGCTCCAAGCGCGAAGGAGAACGAGCTGAAGGGCGTTCGCACATGACACAAATGCGACACGTACTAGAGGAGCCGGATGCGAAGCCAGCAGTTCTGCGAGATGTGCCTTCGGAGGCAACCAAATGAGTAGTTCCTACGACTATCTCTTCAAAATCTGCGTGCTCGGAGAAGGCGCAGTTGGGAAGACTGCAATAGTGACAAGGTTTTCCCACGGCTTCTTTCGGACAGACTACAAGACGACCATTGGGAGCCAGTTCGCAGTAAAGAACATTGATGTCTTCATGGACGACGGGAGCAAGGTAACAGTCAAGCTCCAGATATGGGACGTGGCTGGTCAGTCGCGGTTCCAGATCCTCAGGCCGATGTACTACCGGGGCGCGAGCGGGGGAATCCTAGTGTATGATGTCAGCCGGAGGCGGACGTTCATCGCGCTTGACGAGTGGCTTGTCGAACTGAAGAAGGCAATCAACAAGGAAATCCCACTGGTGCTCGTCGCCAACAAGACAGACCTGCCGGACAGGGTGGTCGACACATGGGAGGGCCGCGAGTACGCGCAGAAGCACGGGATGCCATACGTCGAGTCCTCAGCCAAGACTGGCGAGGGTGTTGTGGACATCTTTGAGGAGCTGGCACGGATACTGGTGCGACAGCGCCAAGGGGGTCAGCAGGCCTAACCGTGCGGGACTGGCGCGCACCACATAGGGATGTACCGTACCGTACCGTACCGTACCGTACGTGTTATCTAGCACTGCAACGGGGCACCCGTTAATGACCGACCCTAGCGAGTTCTACGCCGTGAACACCCTTCCACCGGTGTCCTGGGCACTTGCCCTCTACCTGAAGGCGAAGGGGCCCATCAGGAAGAAGGGCGTGATAGAGGTGGTCATGCCGGCCGGGAAGCACCGTGAGCTCCTCAAGGCAAAGGGCGAACACCAGATTGTGATATGGCTGTCCGATGACAGGAGGGTGTATGCCCGTTCCAGGTGCCTCTACGACAAGGACTGTGCATTCAACAGCGAGCGCATTGACGCATCTGACAGGGAGGCACTGATGACGGTCGACTGGAGTGAGATCAACGACCGTCGGTTCTTCAAGGGGACTGCAAAGTGGCTCCTGCGGATGAACCTCGACTATGTGCTGTTCCTCCGGGCCCTGTACACGGTGTGTAACAGGAGGGTCGAGATCCCGATGACAACACAGTACGGCAGGACGTTCGAGGAGTTCGACGAGTACCGCAGGAACAGGTGGCCCGAGGAGGTCAGGCCAAGCAACAGGGAGCGGTACCTTGAGGAGTTCCTGGTGCGTGTGTGCTTCTGGATCCAGACAGCAGCTGTGGTCGGTGCCCTCAAGTAAGGGGTGCGTGGTGACCCCTGGACCCAAGGCCCGCGGCTCCTGAATCCAAAGCTCTAAAGGCCGAGCAGGACTGGCGGGCAACAGCAACCGTGCAAGGGGGAAAGTGACATGAAGATAGGTCTGCTGGTGAACCCCATCGCTGGCATGGGCGGACGCGTGGGCCTCAAGGGGACTGATGGCGTGCTCGAGGAGGCAATCGCACGCGGTGCGACGCCTGTTGCGCCTGGCCGGGCCTCCGAGTTCCTTCAGGCGCTCAGGTCTGTCATCGACACACATGCCCTGGACATCGAGGTGGTGACATGTCCAGGGAAGATGGGGGCCGATGTGGTCGGCGACGCAGGCGTCAGGTACTCGGTGGTGAGTGTTGAGGTCGGCGACATGACCAGTGCCGAGGACACGCGCAGGTGCACAGCGGCGCTACATGCTGAGGGCATCAGACTGCTAGTGTTCGTGGGCGGGGACGGTACTGCGAGGGATATCCTCGATGCTGTGAGAGAGCACGGACTGGAAGGCCTTGTCGTGCTGGGTGTGCCATCAGGTGTGAAGATGTACAGCGGTGTGTTCGTTGTGAACCCGGCGGACGCTGCCGAGGTCGTGAGGCTCGTAGCCCAGGGGGCAACAACGACCACGGAGTTCGAGGTCATGGACGCCGACGAGCGCGCGTTCAGAGAGGACAGGTTTGTCATCCAGTTGTACGGGTACCTGCAGGGCCCGTCAGTGCCGGCACGTTTCCAAGGTGCAAAACAGGCCAGTCCAGAAACGGTTGATGAGCACGAGGCACAGGAGGCCATCGCAAGGTACGTTGCTGAGCTCATGATACCAGATGGGTACTACATCCTCGGGCCCGGGACGACCGTCAGGACTCTGGCAGAGGTACTGGGTGTGAAGAAGACGACTCTGGGAGTGGACCTCTACCACGGAGGCACAGTGCACAATGATGTCAATGAGGAGGACATCCTGAGACTCGTCGATGACTTTGAGAGGACATGGATAGTCGTGTCACCGATTGGCCACCAGGGCATGCTCTTCGGCAGGGGCAACCAGCAGATCAGTCCCCGTGTGATTGAGCGTGTTGGCAAGGACAGGATATACGTGCTCTGTACGCCATCAAAGCTGAGGGATATAGAGGGGGGGACACTGAAAGTGGACACCGGAGACCCTACCGTCGACGAGATGCTGCGCGGGTACATCCGTGTGATTACCGACTACAATGAGTTCAGACTCGTCAGGGTCGAGTAAGCTGGAAAAGACACCCTGTCAGTCTTGGGAGCTGTCATCTAGCACATGTGGCCCGGAGGGACGGGTCACTACCCAAGTACCGGGGCCATCCGCCAGACACATAAAGGAGTACTGTCACAACACTCTCAAGAGTGCGAGGGCGCGGACATTGATAGTGCTGATGTCAGACTTTGGCGAGTCGGAGTATGCAGGCATGATGAGAGGGGTGGTCTACTCGCTCAACCCTGATGCCCGGGTTGTTGACCTCACGCATCAGGTGGCGCCCCAGTCGGTGCGTGAGGGTGCGTGGGTACTACTACAGAGTTACAAGTACTTCCCCAAGGGCTCAGTCTTTGTGTGTGTCGTAGACCCTGGCGTGGGCACTGAGAGGGACGCGGTGGTGGTGCAGACCAAGGACTACACCTTTGTAGGCCCCGACAATGGCCTGCTGTACCCTGCAGTACATGACGACGGCGTGGAGAAGGTGTTCAGTATCGATGTGGGTGAGCCCGAGTCGACGACCTTCCATGGCCGCGATGTGTTTGCTCGTGCGGGGGCCCTGATAGACATGGGGCAGCTGGAACGGGTGGTCAAGGGAGAGAAGCGGGACCTTGACGAGGCGCTCCTGTTCAGACTTGAGGGCCGGACCGGAGAGGTGGTGCGTATAGACCGTTTCGGGAACATTGTCACCAACATCCCGCCGACTGGGAGTGCGAGCTATGTGCTCCGGGTCGCGGGGCTCACGCGCAAGGTACTGTGGGCGCCCACATACGCGGAGGGACCGGACAACGACCTGTTCCTTGTCACTGGCAGCGCTGGGACACTGGAGATTGTAGTCCGGAACGGGAACGCCTCGTTCAGGCTGGGGGTCAGGCCCGGCGAAAGAGTCGTGATAGAGTAGAGCAGAGTAGAATAGAGCAGGACGCGCAGTCGCCACTGGGCGCCACGGATGGGCGGCGGTGCATGCGGTGTGACAGGTGTGCTGTTGGTGTTGTTTCGGAGCACTCATTCCCCGGCGACCTGCCGTGACGGACGTGGGAACAACACTACAATCTCAGACCCTTGGTCTGGCTCGCCCGGCACCCTGTCTCTCAGACTTATCCGACCGCCGTACTTGTCGACAATCTGTTTGGCCTGGTACAGGTCAAGGGCACCGTGTCTGCGCCGCATATCGAACAGGTGCGTCCTGTCGTGTTCTGAAAAACCGCGACCGTTGTCAGCAACTGACAGCTCGTAGTACTGCGTGTGTTCTCGCAGACGAATCCAGACCATTGCCCGCCTCTGGGCGTGGTCGCGGACTGCGTGGGTGAGCAGGTTGTACACGAGGACCTCAAGGAACTCGTCGGCCATCACAAGTGGGCGCACGGCCTGCACATCGAGGAGCACTTGCACCTCTGGGAACTGTTCTCTGAACGCTGTGACACGTTCGTCAAGTACGGCGTCCAGTTCCCGGATCCGCAGTGGCCGCGACAGGAGGTTCTCAGTGGCACGTATCTTGTGAATCATCTCAGTGCACTTGTCCACGGCATCGGCGGCCTCGATCAACGTGGCCACGTTCCGCGCGATGCGGCGGACGACCTCGTCGGCCGGCTCGGGGAGATACTCGTGCAGCGGCGCGTCCACCGGGACCAGGAGATCGAAGTCCGTGGCGTGCAGGTGCGTGTCGCCCCGCGTGCGCGGCATGCGCGGGTTGACC
>JALVPN010000129.1 GCA_027031765.1 Promethearchaeota archaeon
GTTTTCTACACCTCTGTACCTGCAGCGATAGTAGCCGTTCCAGATGCTCCAAGACCTACACCTTCCATCTATGTGTCGAAATGGGGTTGATTGTGGCAGTGCACAGTGTGCTCCATGACCCCATCTTTACGGTCATTGACCGGGCCAACTGTACGTTGTTCCTATGTTGTCGACACACAGCCCCTGACCTACGAAGACCAGTCCCAATGGCACACGTATGAGCACGGTGGGAATATTGCTGGGCCCGGTCCCGGAACAGGAGCTAGACCGGCTGGGCACAGTGGTCGACAGGTAGGTGCGACATCAGGCATCCCGGAAATGGTGGGTTCGGCCCACACAGTGTTGGTGTGCTGATACTTGGCACCAGCGTCGTTGCATATGGTCTGGGATACTAGCAGCGTAGGGCACACTGTCGTGCGAGACCCACACTCTGCAAATGTTCATATACGCATCCTACAACTAGTGCATGCCTGGGGTGTACACTGTTGTCCCTCCCTTCTGCGCCAGACGAGTCACGGGCAGACGTTGAAAAGCTCATAGTGCAAGCGTTCGGCCACTCCATAATCGAGTTCGAAGCAGTACTCTTCCACAAGTTCCTGATCTTGGCTGGCCCCGACTCTGTGATGACGCAAGAGATGTTCAGAGGGTATCTTGCCAGCATGCAGTCCAAGGGCTTTGTATCGCCCCTTGAGTTCATGGGCAAGCCCGCATGGAAACGCCTTGTTATCGACACCGACACTGTTGTCATAGAACCGTCATCTGCTGGACAGCCGGCCCCGGCAGCCGAGGTGCACCGCCCGACCACTCCGGTGGCACCCGCTGTGCCCGAGAGGCTAGTCACAGAGTCGCGTGCCATCGCCCGTGATATTATCACGTTCCTCAAGTCGCGGTCTCCCGACGGGGAGTTGACACCCGAGATGCGACACTCGCTCCGCCTCCATGCTGAGAAGATGCGACGGGCCCTGTCCGTTTCCCGGGACGAGTTCATGAACTATGTGGAAGAACACCTCCCGTCCCTCCTACCGCGCCTTGAGCAGCTCCTCAACACAAAGGGCGAGGACATACTCCTGCTAGGTCTGCGGATGGTGGAGATTGGCCAGTAGTCCTACACTCACCACGTACCGGATGGCTGACAGGACTTCCGGATAGTGACCAGTATTGTCCTCTCATCCGAGCCCTCCACATCCTCGCACCTCTCTTTTGGGCCGCCCACTCCATGACCGCGAGGACTGCTCGGTGTGGCCTCAAGTCCCACTGCAGCACACTGTTACCACACATCTCCACTGGACGGGGCCTGAGACACACGCACCCTACACCAGGATGGTGCCCTCCACCACGGTGACGGCAGTACCGCTCACCCGCACCTGCCGGATCTCGTTCTGGTCACCGTGCACCTCAACGAACACCTTCCCGGGCCTGCCCACAAAGTACCCCTGTTCAACAATGATGCTCGTGACCGGTATTGTGGAGTCCATTAGCCCATGCTTGACCACGTAGCTTGCAGCAGTGGCCGCTGCAGTCCCTGACACAGCGTCCTCCATGACACCAATTCCCGGTGCAAAAGTCCTCAGGTGGACATCGGATGTCTCCTCCACGGTCTCCCTTGTGAACACGATGATGCCGTCGTACTCTCTGTCGTGTCCTAGGTCGAGGAGTCGCCTCCAGTCCGGGTCGATGCGTTCCAGCGCCCTCCTGGTGGCCACAGGTAGTACCAAGTGTGGACTGCCGGTCAACACCACCTGTACCGGGTTGGGTGACAGTATGTCCGCGAGTGACAGGCCCAGACCCTCAGCATAGTCCTTGGGGTCGTACGAATCGCCAAAGGAGGGGCTTTCGTAGGTCACTTGCACCTCGTGAAGACCTGACGACTCGTTTCTCACAACCTCAGCATGGATGACCTTCGGCCCGACTTCGAGGCTCAACTCGGTGATGTCGGTGACAAGTTCAACCATCCCTTCCTCCACCAGGGCGTGGAGGGCAGCCACGGTCGCGTGTCCGGAGAACCCTATTTTCCTCTGGTGTGTCCAGTACCTCAGGTGCCAGTCGGCCACTGCAGACCGTGACACGAATACGGTCTCATGAGAGCTGAGCTCGTACGCAATCCGGCGACAGTCGTCCTCATCGAGCTGGTCCGCCGCTAGGACCACGGCAGCCGGGTTGCCACCGTATGGTTGGTCTGTGAAGGCATCGACCTGTAAGACCCTGAGCTTTCCACGATAGACCATGAAAGACGCCCGCGTAGACCAGTACCGGACTCCTAATTAAAGGGTGGTATGTGCCCCACAACCAGGGGCCGTACAAGACAGGACAAGGACAGACAGGACAAGGGGGATGGGGTGGCAGGCGCGCGGGAAATCGTGGTATTCCCCGGCAGCGGGGTAATCCCGCGACCTGGAGGGGGGAGTTTCGTAATTGAGGGCATGTAACGAAAAACCAGCCCACGCACCTGCCATTGTTACTTACAGCTGTTACATCTTGTAGCTCTAACCCACACTCGTGGGGGCGGCTTATTAAGGTTTGTCCAACCTGCACACCATGTCCATGCACCGACCGGGCTATTGCTGTAGTGTGGGGCCCATGTCGTCGTGCCCCTCGACAAGGGGTCTGTGCCCAACAATATATGCTCCTACTTTCTCTCCAGCCCACTATACCTGATGCCCACGGCCAACCGATACCGTCCGGAGCAGTCGTCCCTGTTCTGTGCGGACGCTTCATAGTGGTCGGAGGAGCCACAGCTTTCTGCTCTCAGACAGCACCATCAGCAACGAGACCGCACACAGGCCGTAGAACATCAGGTCGCGTGGGCCCGGTGGGCACTCGGCGAACAGGGCTATGTAAGCCACCAGCATGCCCGCGATGAACGTCGCGAGGAACAGGAACCTTGGGAGGAGTGTCCTGCCCACCCTGATGAACAGGGACAGTGACCCAATACGGACGTCTCGTGCCACAGAGTAGTTGCCATGTGCATCCTTGCTGACTAGACCCATCTCCACGAGTTTCGTGAGGTGATGCAGGGCGAGATTGGGACTCGAATAGCCGAGCTCCCTCTGCACCTCTCGTACCCCCATCGAGTCGCGTGTGAGAAGAAGTGCGTAGACGCTCATTGTACGTCCCCTGAGGAGGTCTGCAATGGCCTCCTTGTCCAGTCCTTCGCTCATCACGTTGTCACCGTGTTGATGTACTGTTCTTGCAGCCCAGCCTGTTAACCATTGCCATCCACTGGTAGTGTCCATCAAGCGGTCGTACAGTACCGACACTAGAGTCCCAGTGCCCGGCGGCTGTCAGGGTAGGTGGCGACCGCCATGCCTGTCCGAGTGCTGGTGTGAAAGTCCTGTCGTGAGGGTGTGGGGCCGGGAGGGGCCCCGGTTCTTGGTGCCCTCCGATGGACACTCTGGTGCCCGTCTATGTCACAGGGTACGGCACGTTCTCGGTCGTGACATCGTACAGCATGGACAGGAACCCCTCAAGGTGTCCGTCCTCCTGTAGCCAGTAGACCTGCTCGCTGAGGCTCTCTATTGCAGGCCACCCCTCGTCGGTGAAGGTCTGGGACCACGTCCCGTTGCGGATTATGACGAGGTTCTGCGTCGCGACAAAGCCCAGCTCGAACATTGTGCCGTCGTCAAAGCATATCTCAAGGAAGAGGGTGATTGATGACAGCCCAAAGCTCCATATGTCGGTGCCTGGGGGTGGCGGGTCTGTTGCATCCGGCATCAGCTTGATACCATCGTCCACGAGGGCACCGCCCAGAGCCTCGTAGGTCGCGCTCTCAATACGCGCCACGCCAGTGAGGTTGGCATAGTAGGGTGCAAAGAAGAGCCGGATGTAGTCCCCAGTACCGTTGCTGAACATGGACAGGCCGTCGACATACGCCCCCGGATGGGTCTGCCGATAGAACTCGGTCAAGTTGCTGTTCACAAAGGTGCAGTTGCAGCTCCAGTAGAACACGATATCGTCACGACGACTGTTGAGGTACTGTGCTGCAAGGGCTCCGTATCCTCCTGACGGCCCGGTCGTTGTCGTTGTTGTTGTCGTTGTTGTCGTTGTTGCCGTTGTCGTTGTGCTTGTCGTTGTGATCCCCGTACCGTTGTTTCTTGGCATATTTGAGACCCATGCAACGCCGGCGATGAGGCCGGCCGCTACGACAATCCCTATGACGACCGACAGGGTGAGTGTCCTTGTCACACTGCCATTGTATTCCTTCATCTCGGGTCTCACCTCATGCGTTCCTTGTGTCTGCTATTGCGCCAACAATGACGGTCCTGAGCCCGATGGCCAGTATCAGGACGGCAATGAACATCATGAGCCCGACAGTCACAGTCACTCCCACGAAAACAGGTAGGTGGCCTATGGTACCGGCCTGGTGCAGTCCGAGGAAAGACCACAGCAACAGGCTGAATGCCGCAACTGCCACCACTGCGCCCACTGCCATCTCCAACGGGCCAAGGAGCCAGCGCATTGTCATTCCTTCTGAAGACATGTTCCATCAGATAGTACGTGTCCCTGTACTTGCTTTAGTCAACTCATTGTACGGCCTGTCCAAAGGGTTGTACACTGTGGCTACAACAAGGTGTCCATGACCTGGTGCCCATAGCGCTATGATACACTGTCGGGGATGTCCGGGTTGGAGGGACATGGGGGTCTCAATGACCCCCACGCCACTGTACATGGTTGTGCTCACTCTGAACCATACGGCCGTGATATGCTGTCCTCTTCGACCTGCGTGGGCCTGTGCCGTTCACGCCACTCATCGATTGTGATGCTGAACTTCTCCTCTACCCGCGACCTGTGGATTGTGTTCATGGTGCAGAAGGGGACAATCCGCCCGTCCGGCACCGCATAGTTGATGTCACAGTGCTGCACTCTCTCCAGGTCAAAGTTGAAGGGGTCCTGGAAGTGCATCATGCCAATCATTATCACGCGCCGCATGAGCTTTGCAAGGGACTCGTAGTCGCCCCGGTTCAGGAAGGCCACCAGCAGGTCCTTCATGATGCCCTTCCGTTTGATGAACCTGATCCCAGCGGCCAGCTTTGCCTTGGCCCGCTTCCGTGCATACCTCTTGTGGTCTGCAAACATGTTTGAGATGTCCGTGAAGAGCTGCAGGAACCTGTCCACATCAATCAGGTTCGTTATCGGCTCATAGCTGCCGTCCTCATTGACATAGATGAATGTCGCCATGCCACAGGCAAAGTGACTGCTCAGTTCGAGTTCTGGAGTCCCCTTTATCAGGCCGAGGCCACGCCCAACAGGCATCATCGCGGGCACCGGGTACCACTCCGAGGCCGGCACCTTCCCGCCAGTCTGCTCCTCGATGAGGTGGATCACATCAGGGATTGTAATCCGCATCTTCTTGCGGGCCTCGTAGTCAATCCTGCCAGTGATACTGACCGGTTGGAAGTTCACACACCTGATGACATCGCGGTTCTCAACGGCAAACTCGATGATCTTACCCACCTGGTCGTCATTGACACCCCTCACCACTGTGGGTACGAGCACAATGGACTCCATCCCGAGCTCCCGTGCGTTCTGGATTGCCTGCTTCTTGACGTCCAGCAGGTTTCTTCCCCTGGCAACAATGTAGGGGTCTGGTGTGACGCCATCAAACTGCATGTAGACCGTGGACAGGCCGGCATCGAGGAGCTCCTTCAGGTACTCCTTGCTCTTGCCAATCCTGATGCCGTTGCTTGCAATCTGGACGTGCTTGAAGCCGAGCTCCTTTGCCCACCGGATGTACTGTGGCAGGTGCTTGCTCACAGTGGGCTCGCCACCAGCAAACTGGAGGGCTGGTGCAGGGACTGGGAGGTTCCGCCGGAGGTTCTTCATCATCTCAAGCACCTCCTCTGGCGTTGGCTCGTACACTGTCCCGCCCTCAGCAGCCACGGCGAAACAGATCGGACACCTGAGGTTACAGCGGTTGGTCACATCAATCAGTGCAAGGGCCGTGTGCGACTTGTGCTGTGGGCACTGGCCACAGTCGTTCGGGCACCCGTCGACCGTTTCTGTCCGTGGGTTGTCAAGGCCCACGCTCTTGTACCACCACTGCTGGGCCCTCTTGAACATCTCGACGTCGCCCCAGTAGACATCTATGAACTCCCCGTGCTTCTCACAGGTCTTCTTGTACATGACCTTCCCGTCTTCCTCGTACAGGGTCGCATCTATCACATGCACCACATTGTCCGTCAAGAAACACTCCGGACATATCGACTGTGTTGTATAGGGCAGCTCGCGCACGGGATAGTTCTCCACACGGTACCGCTCAATTTCCTTGCTCTTGTAGTCGTGCGCGACCGGCTGCTCAGGAATACGTGTCACTTGTTCCATGTCTATCGACCTCTGTCTTCCATACCACCACTGGGTGGAGTAGGTACCCCATAGCTGGCCTGCGGCCGCCGAATATAACCTTTGTCCGATGTTTCCGAGTATGATTGTTGAGCATTCGTATACGCATGTCCGGTGCCGTAGGACTAGTCCCCATCGACCTCCATGACGAGCCCCTTCTCGAACGCGCCGCGCTCGCTACGCTTCTCCTCCCTCAGTCGCTGCAGCCTTTCACCACCGATGCCCCTCAGTGCGACGAGCCCCTCGACGGCCTCTATCACATCCACAATCTCCTCGTCAGCACCCGACTGGAGCAGCTCCTGTGCCTCCTCAAGGATCTTCTCACGGAAGAGCCTGTCCAGCTCCTCGGGTGCGGCCACTCTGACCTGTGGTGTCCGCCCACATCTGCGGACTATCTCGGGAATCCTGTCCCTGACCAGTTTCTCCTTTGGCAACGTTCACACCGGTCTCAGTGCCAGGGCCACCTCCACCTGTGGCCGCGCGGTGTTGAGGAACGTGTTGAGTGCGTCCTGCAAGTCGGGTGGCAGGTCGGTACCCCATCGGGAGGCATCAAACTTGGGGCTGTCAGGTGTCATCGCCGTGACCGGCAGGAACTTGGCCTGCATTTTCTCGTCCAGTGAGAGTGTCCCAATCCACCGCCCGTCTTGGACGAGCTGGTATGTCGGCCAGTAGGCCCTGAGCTCGTCGGGTACCAGCGCGTCCCAGAAGAACATGGTGTCGCCGTAGAGGAGGGGCTCCCTTATGGCGATGTTGTACGTTGCCATGCACGCCCTTGCGGCTGCAACGTCATACAGGACACCAATGCGGCAGTTAAGACACTGGTTGAACTCCAGCCCATCACCGTTTGGCTGCATGTATGCCATCCCGTTACGTTCGATGTTGTTGTCGTTGCAGTGCATGCACAGGTCCATCCCCCAGCGCACCTCCATGTGGCCCTGCAGTACTTCCTCTGTGAGCCGCTCTATTGCGTCCTCGAACGTGGCCCTCAGCTCATCGGCCCCGACCTCGTCCGTCCTGTCCCAGACCACCCGCCAGACCTCCATGGGGTTCTGCCAGCGCACGTTCAGTATGATGTCCATGAGGTCATCGAGTCCTCGCTCTTCCAGTGCGGACAACTTACCATTCACCACCTGTCAACTGTATACTCTATGACTGCACCCTCTACGGGGGCACCGCAATTAAGTCTTCATAGGCCGTCCATTGCCTGCCGGACAACCTGTGCTAGCCTAAGCTTTTTATCTGACATGTCCGTGATGGGTCACGAGCCCAGACAGGTGAGAAAAGGATGGATTGTCAAATTCTCGTCTAGATTCGTTGTCCAAAGACCGTACACTCCATCCCGGTCCACCAAGGCCTGTTGGCGGCTTCTGCTCTGTCACTGTTGTCAAGCAATGGACACGAGGAGGCCATCATGAGTCAACTGGATAAGCAGTACGACCCGCTCGTCGTAGAGAAGGAGGTACTCAAGTTCTGGGACGAGCAGCGGATATTTGAGAAGACCGTCAGGTCGAGAGAGAAGGGCCCTAGGTGGAGCTTCCTTGAGGGACCACCAACAACGAACGGCTTCATGCATGTTGGTCATGCCCGTGGTCGGGCCATGAAGGACGCACAGATCCGCTACATGACCATGTGTGGCTACAATGTGTGGAGGCGCGCAGGGTGGGACATGCAGGGCCTGCCGGTGGAGCTGGAGGTGGAACGCAACGAGGGGATTGCAGAGAAGGGCCAGATTGAGACTACAATCGGCCTTGACAAGTTCGTCCAGAAGTGCAAGGAGCTCGTGGACTTCTACCTTGGGAGGTGGGTGCAGGACTCGCAGCGGCTCGGCCTGTGGCTGGACTATGACACTGCCTATCAGACCCGCAGGGACGACTACATAGAACACGTCTGGCACTTCCTGAAACTGGCAAGCGAGAAGGGCCTCCTGGGACGCGGCTACCGTGTCAACCCGACATGTCCACGGTGTGTCACTGCCCTCTCCGGCCACGAGGTGTCTCAGGGCTACAAACGCAAGGTCGACCCGTCCATATACGTGAAGTTCCGCCTGGTCGACAGGGAGGACGAGTTCCTTGTGATATGGACGACGACGCCCTTCACCCTGATATCTAACGAGATGGTCTCTGTGCACCCGGACTACACCTATGTCAAGGTGGACGTCGGGGGCGAGTACTGGTGGGTTGTGAAGGACCTCCTCGAGACCGTCATGGCAAAGGTCGGCGTGTCCTCGTACAAGGTCGTCGAGGAGCTCAGCGGTAGTGACATGCTCGGCTGGAAATACGTGCACCCGTTCCTCGAAGAGGTCG
Organism: Promethearchaeota archaeon; assembly: GCA_027031765.1. Lineage (GTDB taxonomy): Archaea > Asgardarchaeota > Thorarchaeia > Thorarchaeales > Thorarchaeaceae > JALVPN01. The sequence continues at coordinate 8,640 of JALVPN010000129.1, forward strand.
AGTGGCACAGGGAGCACCATGAGGAGTACATGCATGCTGTGGTCACTGGGACTCATGTGACGGTCGAGGACGGCACCGGTCTCGTACACACTGCGCCGGGTTTTGGCCCTGACGACTTTGAGATGGGCCGCGAGTACGACGTCCCGGTCTTCGTCCCCGTGGACCCCACGGGCCGCTTCACAGATGAGGTGCCCATGTTTGCCGGCAAGTACGTCTTCGATATGAACCCCGTAGTGTGTGAGATGCTCAAGGAGAAGGGCACCTTGGTACATGAGGAGACCATCGAACACGAGTACCCCCACTGCTGGCGGTGCGACACACCGCTCGTATATCTCGCGGACAATACTCAGTGGTTCCTCAAGATGACCGGTGTCCGTGACAGGCTCGTCGAACGCAACAAGGAGGTGCACTGGACCCCGACATGGGCCGGGTCTGGCAGGTTCGGTGACTGGCTTGCCAATGCAGATGACTGGTGCATCTCGCGCTCCCGGGTCTGGGGGTCGCCGCTCCCGGTCTGGGTCTGCACAGAGTGTGGTCACGAGGTCGTGATAGGCTCGCGCAAGGAGCTGAGGGAGCGGGCAGTGGAGTTCCCAGACGAGTTCGAGATGCACAGGCCCTGGGTGGACAGGGTCGTCCTCAAATGCGACAAGTGCGGGGGCGAGATGCGCCGTGAGCCCTTCGTGACAGACTGCTGGCTCGACTCTGGAATGGCACACACCGCCAGTGTTGACTACCTCAAGGATCCGTCGCTCTTCAACGAGCTCTTCCCATACGACTTCATCACCGAGGCCGTAGACCAGTCGAGGGGCTGGTTCTATAGCCTCCTCTACACGTCGGTGGTCATGCATGACCGCGCACCCTTCAAGGCATGCGTCAGTCAGGAGCATGTCCTTGACAAGGACGGTGGGAAGATGAGCAAGTCGCGCGGGAACGTGGTATGGGCCCGTGACGCTCTCGAGTCTGTCGGTGCTGACCCCTTCCGGATATTCGTCCTCACAAAGAACGCATCGTGGAACCGCACCAACTACGACCCCGCGGAGATTGAGATGCTTAAGAAGAAGCTCTCAGTCCTCTGGAACGTGGTGCTGTTCGCCGACACCTACATGGCACTCGACAAGTACCGGTATGATGAGTCGCGGATGCGGGCGGCCCTGTCCGGGGCGCGGCTGGAGGACAGGTGGTTGCTCTCCAGGGTCCAGAGCACGGTGGAGGCGTACCATGAGGCCATGCGGGCGTACCTGTGGCACCGTGCTGGACGGGTTCTCCTCGAGTTCGTATCAGAGGACCTGAGCCGTGTCTACCTGCCACTGGTGAAAAAGCGGGTCTGGCTCGATGCTGACGACCCGGAGAAGGTGATGGCATATGATGTCCTCTTCTACACCCTGCATGCGGTGGTACGGTGTCTGAACCCATTCACGCCCTTCTTGGCGGAAAAACTACACCGTTCCTTCCTCATGCGGTACTGCGACCTCCCCGAGTCCGTCAACCTCACGGACATGCCCCTACCCGACAAGGACTTGCAGGACGATGAGATGGAGGCCACGTTCGACCTCCTTGAGGAGCTGCGGTCTGCTGCCAGCCATGCCCGCAACAAGAAGGGCGTCAAGCTGAGGCACCCGGTTGCCAGGGTAATGTTCGTACCCGCATCCGAGGACGCCGCACGCCGTGCCCGCAGCCTCATCGAGATCCTCCTCCACGACCTCAACACACACGAGTTCGTCGTACTCGACTCGGATGTGGCCGACGAGTTCACACGCCTATCAGTGACCCCTAACTTCAAGGCCCTTGGACCGCGCCTCAAGAAGAAGATGCGTCGCCTCACCAAGTTCCTTGAGGAGGAGGTCGATGGTGCGTGGCTTCGCAACGAGCTCGAGACTCATGGAAGGGCAAAGGTCGTTGTTGACGGCGAGGAGCTGGAGCTCGTGGCAGGCGATGTCGAGTTCCATGAGAGTGTCCCTGAGAACCTCAGCCTTGCAGAGTGCAGGGCCGGCAAGGTGATAGTGGACGTCACCCGGACGCGCGAGCTTGAGGCTGAGGGCCTGGTCCGTGATGTGACACGGCGCGTACAGGTGATGCGAAAAGAGCTCGACCTCAGCGTGGAACAGATGATAGACCTCGTCATACATTTCTCCGATGACGAGTCCATGGAGCTGGTATCGATGTTCAAGGACTACCTGTCCAACGAGACCCGTGCCGAGACCCTGCGCCTCGTCGGGCCCTCGGAGGCTGTCGCATGGAAGCGGTGGAACTACTCCGTGGACTGGGAGATTGACGGCCGCAAGATAAGGGTGGGGATGACCCCGAAATGAGCGGCTGTCATAGACCGGCGGGCCCCCTCAACAGTACCTCAATGAGCATGTGGTAGAACGCCGCGTCCTCCTCGATTGACCGCAGGGAGACCCACTCGTCCGGGCCGTGCACGTTCCCGCCACGCGGGCCAAAGTCAAAGACCTCCGCCCGCCCGTCAGCAAAGTAGCGCGAGTCGGATGCACCAAAGCCCTCCATTAGACGGTACTCGATACCCTCCTTCTGGAGGGCCCACTCGGCCGCACGAATGAGCCTCGACGACGGGTCTGAGTCTACGGGCCCAGCCCCACGTTCCACACGCAGTGAGTACAGCTCCACCTTGCCGTCCAGCGCCCTCTCAAAGGCCGCCTGCACGGGCTCTGCGTCAGCAGTTATTGCCCGTACGTCACAGTACAGACGCCACAGCCCGTCCTCCAGCGACAGCAGGTTCGGTGCGACCACAGTGCCGTGGTCCGAGTGGCCTGTGGGGAATGCTGCGTGTGCGAGTGGCAACAGCCCACGCATGAGGCCCGTGAGTGCAACATCGTACTCGCACTCCTCTCCGGCAGGGTCTGGGTGGACAATGTCCAGCTCCACCCAGTCGGGCACCACGTTTGTCTTTACGAAGGCCCCCCTGATATCACTCACAACACTGTGTAGGTGGAGGTCGAGGTACTTGGATGCCGCCAGCATGGAGTGTCTGTCAACGCCCGGACGCATGTATGCGCTGTGCCTGGACCGCGTGCCAAAGGTGTCGGTCTGGAACCTCACGGTCTCGCGTCGTCCACGTATACGTGCCCGCTGCGACCTGACCTTGACCTCCGTTGGCAGGATATTGCGCCTCCTGTGGATGATCACTTGGTTGATTGCATCGGTCACGACGACGTAGTCCGGGTACAGCCCGTTCTTGCGGAGGTGCTCCCTGAGATGCCCTGCGCCGTTCGCACCCCCAATCTCCTCGTCGCCCGTGGCTGCAATCATCACAGCACACTGGGGGTCGTTCTCTGTCAGCCTCTCCGCCATCAGTAGCAGTGACACGATGTTCCCCTTGTCATCGCACGCACCACGGCCGTAGGCCCTGTCGCCGTCCACACGCATCTCGAACGGGTCTGAATGCCAGCCCTCACCAGGTGGCACCACATCAAAGTGTGCGAGGAAGAGTATCTTGAACCGTCCCTGTCCACGTCGTGCCAGGGCGGTCCAGTAGCCCTCCGACTCAAGGATTTCCGTGATGAAGCCCATTTCCTCCAGTCGTGAGGCAATGTACTCCGGGCACTCACGTGTCGGTCTTTTCCCCGTTGCCGTGTCGTTCACAGTGTCGAACCCAATCAGGCGTTGGAGCTCCTCTCTGGCGTCCATCTTGTCCTCCTCTCCCCCCATGAGTAGTGTCCGGGTCATATACTTGGTGCTGCCGGCCACACTGTGCACTGCCATCACAGTCTCCCAGATGAGATTCCGACCATACCGCGTCCCGTCCGGCCTGGTGCCTGCGGGCGTGTCCCTTCGCGGGCTGAGCGGAGGGGGGAGGAGGGCTGGGTGTGACACCCTCTGGGAGTGTCACTGC
>JALVPN010000130.1 GCA_027031765.1 Promethearchaeota archaeon
CATGCCCGCGTGCGCGTCCAATAGGCCCGGTACTGCTCGATACGAGTGCGTACCTTAGGGGCGCCACGGGCCCGGTACTGCTCGATACGAGTGCGTACCTTAGGGGCGCCACGGGCCCGGTACTGCTCGATACGAGTGCGTACCTTAGGGGCGCCACGGCCATCACAGGGCCGGAAGGCTGGACTCGATTGGACCAGACTGGACTGGTGGACACGTGCCACTTGTCCCGACCTCTCCATGAGGACGGCACTCCCGTCCCGGTGCAGTCTGTGGCCTCCGTGTCCGTGGTCGTGCTGCGCCGTGCAGTCCCCTGTCGTGCAGTCCCCAAGTCATCGTCATAGCGCCCCATTGCGACAGCCCTTGGAAGGACACTGGAAACGGCTGGTTGGGGGTAGGTATGCGGCGGTCTTACTGCATGTGGTGTATTATGGGCGTCATGCCGTGCATCAGTCACTGTCCCTGTCCGGGATGTCCCATGCGCCCGGGTCCTCAAGGTCCCTGCTGAGGATGGGCCTCTGACGGAGGGCAAGGAGGTCAGCATCGAACCTGTCACTGTCCACTACGAGCTCGTCGTTCTCCTCGTCCAAGTAGGCAGGGATCAGCCCGCGTTCTATGCTCCTTCGGATGATACGGCGAGCACGTGAGACTTTCATCCCTGTGCTCTCCGCGATGCTCGACACTGTGAGTGCCACTTCAGACTCAAGCGAGGCCCTCACGAACCCTGCGAACATCAGGACGAAGAACTCCCGGACATCTGCAAGACGTTCCTCATCGAGCACCTTGGTGAGGACTGTTTCGATGTAGTCGTCTGCGACGCCAAACTCGAACTCGCTCATCAGGAATGCCACCCGGAGGACGCGTTCGTCAGCGAGGTCTGATGTCCTCTGTGCGGCCCTGAGCAGTTCCTTTACCATGTCCCTGTCGCCGCCTAGGAGCGCGTACAGGGTGGCATCAACGAGCATTGAAGGGTCCCTATCCCGTTCTGCTGCCATCAGACAGGCGTCGGCTGCAATCTGGCAGTCGAGCTCGAACTTGTCATACTCAGCCTGTCTCATCCACTGGTAGCCAGCACGGAGTAGGAGCCTTGCCGCTTCGCAGTAGCGCCGTTCAAGCATGGCGTGCTCATATGCCCGCTCATAGGCCAGTGCGGCACGTGAGAACGACTCCCACTTCTGCCAGCACTCGGCGGCCCTTGTGAACTCTTCCATCGCTCTGACATTCTTGCCAGCATCTCCGAGCGCCTCCGCATTGTCCAGCAGGGTCTGGCAGTCGGAACGTTCCATGAGCAGTCCCCGGTGTCATGTTCAGGATCTATGGTTGACATGACATACTACCCATGAGGAACCCTGAGATAGCTGTCGTATCGCACCCCGGGCACCACTCACTCCTCACCCACAATGCGGCCGTCCCTCATCCGGAAGATGCGCTGGACATACTTGGTGAGGTCCTCATTATGGGTGACCAGGACGACCGTCATCTCACGCTCCTTGTTCAGTTCTGCGATGAGATCCATTATTGTTTCGCCCGTCTTTGAGTCGAGGTTGCCGGTAGGCTCGTCGCAGAACAGGATGGGTGGGTTGTTGACGAGGGCCCGGGCAATAGCGACCCTCTGCTGTTCGCCGCCCGACATCTGCCGGGGGAAGTGGTCGCGCCTCTCAAGCATGTCGACCTCCCTGAGCACCTCGAGCGCCATCTCCTCCTTCTTCTCCCATGTGAGCCCTTCGACCGGCCACAACACTGACTCGACATTCTCCAGTGCCGTGAGGTCCTCAATCAGGAGGAATGCCTGGAAGACGAAGCCTATCTTCTGGGCCCGCACCTTTGGTAGGTCGCGTTCACTTATCAGGGTCACATCGACCCCGTCCAAGAGGATTCTCCCTGAGCTCGGCTGCTCAAGGCCAGCCATCACGTGGAGCAGTGTCGACTTGCCGCATCCGGACGGGCCCACAACGGCCACGAACTCTCCCGGGAATATCTCAAGGTTGATGCTCTTCAGGGCCGCGACCGTATTCTTGCCCTTCCCATACTCCTTGTCCACTGCTTCAAGCCTGATTATCGGGTTTGCCATGACTCACTCACTCCTCCCGTAGTGCCTTCATTGGGGGTATCCGCATCGCCCGCAGCTGTGCGAGGACGAGTCCGGGAATCTGTAGGATGACAATGTAGAACAGTGTCATGCCCATCGGTCCCGCCTGTACCGTAATCGCATTCCTCACTGTGATGAGCAGCGACAGGTCGAACCCCGAGAAGTAACTGATAAGGCCCAGCACTTCCACGCTCAACTGGAACACCAAGAGGAATGCGCCGAGGGACACAATTACCACCTCTCCTATCAGCAGCAGCAGTATGTCGTTGTTCTGCCACGATATGCACTTCAAGATTGCGATGTCTCTTCTCCTGAACTGAGAGATGAGTATCGCATACACTGTGGCAACGAGGCATGCCATCCCCAGCCACATGACCTCTGCCCCGGGTGCTGAGGCCGCCCGTTCTACCTGCTTGCCTACTACGATGAACAGCACAGCGTAGATGATCATGAATGCGAAGACCCGTTTTTTCGACCGGAGTGCCATCCGCATACTCTTGAGGAGAATTCGCCAGTTCAAATAAGCAGTCCTCCTATGCGTATCACTTGTCGCAGGGTGCCCTTACCTTAATTATGTTTGGTGGTCATTGCTGCTCCAAGCCCGTCGCAATCCGGTGGGCTAGGTCATCCCGGGTAGTCTGTGGTACCGAGCTGTCATCTTTGCGCCTGTCAGACCACGGTTCTGGACTCCCAGGTTCATGCGATGTTCGTCGTGGGTATCCCGTCGACCCAGAGCTCTCTCCTCAGCAGATCCCTTATGGCAACCCTGATGGCCTCGCTCCGGTTCGGATAGAGCCCACGTGCAACGAGCTCGTCAATTGCACTGATGTAGACCTCACTCATTTTCACTGTTACGATCCGCATCTCTCGTTTTCCTCCCGGCGTCCTGCTCCACCATGGGGCCGTCTAATAAGGCCTCCCCTACGACCAGTATGTCCCGGGTGTTACGCGCCATCCTCCTCATAGTCGACAACACAACACAACACAACACAACACAACACACCACACCCGCCATGATGATGTGTGTTCTCTTATCTGCCACCTGTGGCTGCGCTCCCGACCGAATCCGCTGCGAAAAAGGCTATATGTTGTGGAGAACTCGAATCTAGTACTCAGCGGTCATGAGCAGTTCCAGCATCATACCCCTGGGAGCCACCATGGAACAAAGACAGAACAGTACTCAGCGAGGGTCCCTGTGTTGGCAGAACAAGACTTCACTTACATGCGCAAGGTCGTGATGATTGGTGCTGGGGGGAGTGGCAAGACTGCACTTGTCAACCGCTTTCTGACCAACAGGTTTACGGAAGACTACATCATGACGATTGGCTCACAGTTTGCAGTCAAGACCGTGCCCGCCATTGATGAGAACGGCTCCGAGGTGATGGTAAAGCTCTTGGTCTGGGATCTCGCAGGCCAGCAGCGTTTTGACTTCATACGTACGAGCTACTACCAGGGCGCAAAGGGCGCCCTCCTCGTCTTTGACACGACACGCAAGAGCACATTCGTGGAGCTCCCCCGCTGGCTCGAAGAGATTGATGGTGCCCTAGGTGTGCGGGTACCAATCCTCCTCCTCGCCAACAAGGTCGACCTCGTCGACGAGCGGGTCATTGATGCTGAGATGGGGCGGCGCTTCGTGGCGGAGAACAATCTTGAGGGCTACCTCGAGACCAGTGCGCTCACAGGCCAGAACGTTGAGGAGGCCTTCAGGATGCTCGCCCAGGCCAGCATCCGGTAACGGTGCACATCCCTCCTCACACCGGTCATCGCTGCTCTCCAGTCCCCGGGGCGTCTTGGCCGGGCGTCCTCAGACCCCTACATGTGTGCAGTTGTGTGCTACAGCGGGCCCAGTTTCCCTGCTCCCAGCTGACCCCTGCGCACGCCCGGCAATGCTCCCCGGAGCACCCAGGATGCTCAAACTGACCGGACCCATACGTATAACTCTGGCGCCTCATGCAGTAGCGCACACTCATGACTCGTGGTGAATGCTATGACTGGTAAGCAACTGGACTGGGATCTGCTCGAACGCCTGTGCAATGCGTTCGGGCCCAGCGGCTTTGAGCACGAGGTCCAGAGGACTGTGCGTGACTATGGGGCGCCCCTGGCCGACGAGGTGCTATATGACCGCCTCGCCTCGGTAATCTTCCGAAAGGGGGATGGTGGCCCAAAGATTATGCTTGCGGGCCATGTGGACGAGATTGGTTTCGTGATAACAGACATCGAGAAGAACGGTTTCCTCAGGTTCCATCAGCTGGGCGGCTGGTGGGACCAGACCCTGTTGACGCAGGAGGTGGTAATCCGCCCCTCAAAAGGGGACGAGAAGATTATCGGTGTGATTGGTGCCCCGCCACCACATGTCCTGTCCCCAGAGGCACGGAAGAAGGTGGTCACAAAGGACAAGATGTTCATCGACATCGGCGCGTCCTCTGCAAAGGAGGTCAGGGAGCTTGGCATCAGGGTCGGTGACCCTGCCGTGCCGTACTCGGAGTACCGTACCATGCGGCGCAAGCGTGTGGAGAAGGCTGATGCGGATGACAAGGACTCTGAAGAGGTCACCCGTGAAGTGACCCTTGCAGTGGCAAAGGCCTTTGATGACCGCATCGGCGTGTTCATTGCACTCCAGGTGCTCCGACGACTGGCCCAGGAAGGGATTGAACACCCGAACACGGTCTACTCGGTCTCCACAACACAGGAAGAGGTCGGTCTCCGGGGGGCACGCACTGCTGCCCGTGTCATCATGCCTGACGTCGGGTTCTCGCTGGACGTGGACATCTCCGGTGATGTGCCCGGTGTCGAGGGCCTCGTCCAGAAGATGGGGAAAGGGGTGTCCATCTCCGCAGGTGACGGCTCAATGATACCCAACCCGCGACTGAGAGCATTCGTCCTGGACGTCGCCGAAGAGGCCGGTATCCGCCACCAACCGGCATTCCTGAAGGCTGGTGGGACCGACGCTGGCGTGATACATCTCACTGGTATCGGTGCACCCTCCCTCTTCATCGGCATCCCGACACGTCACATCCACTCGCACCACGGGATACTTGACCTCAGTGATGTCGAGAGTGCGGTCGACCTCCTCGTAGAAGTGATTAAACGCCTTGATGCAGATACTGTGACCAGCTTCACAGAGGTCTAGTCCGGGCCCTGTAGGGTGAGTGGTGCCTTGTGCCGGACACCGCCGCCCGGCCCGCTCATACATACCCAGCAGAGGAGAGGACTACCGGCCCGGAGTCGGGAGCGCCGGGTACAGCAGTCTATTGTTGGCTGACGGCAGTCATGGTCTGGTGTGGTGTGCACTGGTAGGCCGCTGCCTTCCCTACCGCTCCCTCTTCCCCTCTATGAACTCGTCGACCCTCTTCCTGGCCTCAAAGTCATCAATCTGGTAACGCGGGTGCTTGAAGCAGTATGAGCTGATGCTCGACAGCTCGCCACCAATCCCACGGTCGAGGGCAATCTTGATGGCCCTGACCACGTCGATGATGACACCTGCGCTGTTCGGTGAGTCCTGTACAGAGAGCTTCAGGTGCAGGTCAATTGGCAGGTCGCCAAAGGCCCGGGAGCGCATGCTTATGTAGCACACCTTGTTGTCACCCAGGAAGGGGACATAGTCGCTCGGCCCAATCTTGGTCGGCAGCTCGTAGTCGACACAGCTCGTCACGGCCTCGGTCTTGCTTATCCTCTTTGATGAGAGGCGCGCCTCGACCTGCATGTTCTCGAAGTCGGTGTTCCCACCGATGTTGAGCTGATACGTGTTCTGGAGGATGAGTCCCCGCTTGTCGAAGAGCTGGGCGAGCACCCTGTGGAGGATTGTGGCACCGAGCTGGCTCTTGATGTCATCGCCGGCACATGGGATCCCCTTGGACTCAAAGCCCTGTGCAATGGGGCTGTCCGGGTCGGAAACTATGAACTCCGGGATTGCGTTTATGAAGGCGACCTCCGCGTCGAGTGCGGCCTGTGCATAGATGCGGGAGCCCTCGGCGCTCCCTACTGGCAAGTAGTTTATCAGGACATCAGCCCGTGCCCTGCGCAGCTCCTCGGCGACATCCACTGGTTCGACCTCGCTACCATCATACGCGAAGAAGGACTCCCGCATGTGTGGTGCAACGCCGTCCGATATCGGCCCGGGCAGGACCTTTACCCCCGTCTTTGGTACGTCGGGCGCAAACCTGGCGCAGCAGTTCGGCTCGGCCCAGATGGCGTCGGCAATGTCGAGCCCTATCTTTTTCCTGTTGGCCTCAAAGGCTGCCACGAACCTGAGGTCTCTCGGGAAGTACCCACCAAAGTCAACATGCATCAGTCCGGGCACTTCGTCATCGGCCTTTGCATTCCTGTAGTAGTGGACTCCTTGGACCAGCGCTGACGCACAGTTGCCGAGTCCTGCAATTGCGACACGTATCTCGCCCATGCGGCTCACTATCCCTGCTATTTTACAGCTGTAGAATAGCCCCTTCTTTTAAAACTATCGAGTTCGCACACTGTGCCCTCTCATGTTTCCCTGCTGTCCTCTATGTTTCCCTGCTGTCTTCTGTGACCCGTGTTGTCCCTTCCGGCTCGTCCTTGTCCCCCGTTTCCTCCTCTGCTGGGTGCTCACGTCTGTACTCGGTGAAGAGCACCCTCTTGGCTGATGCAACAGTCTTTGGCCCAATGCCCGCGACCTGCGTCCAGTCGTCGGTACTCGTGATTGCCTCTATTGGTGACCCGAAGTGGTCCAGCAGTGCCCGGGCCCTCACAACGTTGATACCGGGCAGGCCCGCAATGAAGAACTCCTGCTCCTCCGCAGTCGATGCCAGTCCTTTCCGCGTCCTTATCGTGGGTAGCCTCTTTGGGCCCGCATGTTGTGTGTCCTGTCCTGTGAGGAGGGCGAACAGTAGGCCTGCTGAGTGTAGAGCGTTGAACCCCTCAATGACCTCCACACCCCTCTCTCGGACGCTGTCCAGCAGGGCGTCTAGGGCACTGGGGTGAATATAGAGGGCGTGCTCCAGTGTGACAAAGTACTTCTGTTTCGTCTGCTTGGTGCTGAAGGGCACATAGATACAGCCCTTCATCGGGTCCCGCCTGATTGCCAAGAGGTTCTCCACAAGCAGGTATGGCCGCTCGTACTGGAGAAGTCCTTCCAGCTGCCGTGTGAGGCGTGGCACTCCGGATGTGCTGCCCCTGAGGGTCCCGACAAGGTCATTCACAGTCTTCCTCTCGATAGCGACCCCATCAGGGCCGAGGATGTCACCCACAGGTATCGTCTGGACGGCGTACTGGACACCGTTCTTCTCCAACAGCTCGATGAGGTGGTGTACTGCGTTCTTCCTCCTCCCCATGGTCTCGTGGGAGTCGATGAGAATCTCGGGGACATTCCCGAACAGGTCCATTTGCATGTCCGAGCCCTCAGTCACTGTTGAAGAGCGTCATGACAGCCGCCATCGACACCTCACGTGCAAGGTTCCGGTCGTCCGCTGTCCCGAGGACAACAACGTCCCCCTCTTCCGGTCTGAGGCTCTCAAGTATGAGCAGTCCTTCTTCAGGGTACTCGCGCAGGACATTGAACTCGTCTGGCGGCATGTTGAGCGTGCCGTGTCTGTAGACTAGGGTGCTTGCCCCGGCCTGACCATAGCCGCCTTGGATTATCGCCTCGTCCCGTTGACGGATGCCATCTGTAATCCTGTCGGCGCGTTTCCTGACGAGGTTGGCATATGCGTGCCTGTAAATCACCAGGTGTGGTACATCGAGGAAGAGGCCGAGGGGTACGTCCTCACAGACACTTGCGAACAGCGCCTCCCCCTTCTCGGTGAGCCGCTGGCCCTGGCGGCCGTCAGCACAGATGAGCCCTGCCTCTGTGAGCCTCCGGAGCAGCGTCCTTGCGCTACCCTCTCCTATCGACATGTTGTCACAGAGCTCGTATCTCCCCAGCGGCTGTTCACGTCCAATCATCAGGAGTGCCACAGCTGCATGGTGTGGTCGGAACGCGGGCGCCACCCTCTTTGTGGCTGGCTCGGCAAGCTTGACAAAGGCCTCTTTCCAGTGCACCGGTACTCACGTCTCGTCACGTTGTGTCCACCGCTTTTTACTCTTCGCAACGGCCGCACATACCTGTCCCATCACTTCTGCCGGTCACCATGAGGACCTCGGAGATTGCCCTGCTCACACGGGGGACGACACCCGGGAAGAGGACCGTGTTCGAGACCACATGTACGACCATGAACGGGAGGCCTGCCGCCAGTGCAACAGGATACGGTACTGAGAACGCCCACGAAAACCCGATGTTAGTGAGGAGGTCGTAGAACACAGTGGTCGTGAGTCCGAGGGCCGCGAGCTCCGTGGTGCTGCTACCACTGTTCTCCACTGTATCGTTGAGACCACGGCCCTGACCGGCGATATGCCCCGTCCCTACAGTGAACAGCCACCCGCCCACCTGAGTGACCAGGATCTGCGGGATCATGGCACCCCATGGGTTGAGCGTCCCGTACACGACGGACACGATGACGACGCACAGCACCCCGACTTGGAGCCCAAAGACATACGCGGTGGTGAATAGGACTACTGTCCCGAGTTCCACATTGGGCACTGGCGAGAGGACATACATTCCCACGAGGGCCAGGGCAGACATGAGGGCCACGATGGAAACCCGGCGACTGGTCGGCGCCCTGCCATCATGCCCCATCATGTCCATCACCCTACTTACGCTTCCTGACCACTGCTGCGACCACGACGACGAACACCACGGCCCCCACTACGCCCGCTACGTACGGTGCCACGCCCCAGATGTCCTGCTGGTATGGTAGGCTCACCGCCTTGAGCTCTAGCTCAAGGTGATAGGGTATCCCAAATGAGTAGCTCGTGTTCGCCCGTACGAGTATCCCAGTGACCGTGTCATATGCAAGGTAGGTCTGCTGGGGCTCGCCAAAGCCCATGTTGTCCTGTTGGTACTCAAAGACAATGCACTGGAAGGTCCCGGCTGCAACGGTCAGGGCCTCGGTCCTCGTTGTCATTGTGCCGTTCATGTAGTTGCCACTGACACGTGCTGCGGCACGGTGGGCAGACTCGTTCAGTGCCGCGAGAGCGCCCCCCTGTGTCGGTATCACGAGGCCCGGTGTCCATGCGTGTTCACCGTATACTCCCACACTCAGGGTCAGGTCTCTGGCTATATCATCATCATGCGCCGTCCAGGTCGCGTTCCCGAGTGTGACGACCCCCTGTACGTCCTCGTCCACCTCCGTGATGTTGAACGTCATTGTGCTCCCGGCCTCGGCAAGCCAGCGCCCACTGCCAGAGAAGTAGAGCTGGAATGCCACATCGGGGGTGCTCAGTACATCCCATGTGATCACCGTGTGCCCCTCTGACGGCATGAGGACCGGTGTGTTGTACCCGGTCTGGGCCATGACCCCTACCGGAAGTGACAGTATCACCGTCAGTGTAAGAGCACTGCATACAACATACTTGACCCGCATCAACTCAATGTCTTCCTCCTATTAAGGTAGTATCCTGCAAGGACAATGCCCCCGGCCGCAACAGTCCCGATGGCATACCACAGGAGCATCGGGTCTGGGCTACTCCCTGTGCCTGTTGGCTGCGTCCCCTGCTGTGACGGCCCTCTCACCCACTCGATGGTGTCGCTGTCATTCAGACTGTACTTGTTCGCTGCGACCGACGCGTAGTCGCCGTTCACCCAGTACTGCCACCACAGGTCTCTGTCACCGTCGTTGGCTACCCCATCTATGGCCGTCACAAAGGCCAGGTTTCCGTACCATGCGACCTCCACATCAGCTACGGTCATGGTGGCACTGAGCACATTGTCGGCGGTGACATTGTCGTAGCTGCGCACCGTGCCGTTGCCGTAGTCAATGACGACTCCGATGCCAAAAGCTGCAGTCGCCATACTCTGCTGCCCAATGGGGCCGTGTACTGTGCTGCCCGTCCCCAACGCGAGGGCTACCAGACAGAGCAGCCATGTGGACCGCAACCAGTACACTCCAGTTCACCCCTATAGGATATGTTGACCTACGATGGTCAAGTGGTGGATTTAAGTCTTGTTGAATGTGCGCCGCCCGCACACCCGACGTGGTGCGTGCCATCGTGGTCTATTGGTGGTCTTGTCTGAGATGTTGAGGGCTGCACCCCGTCAGTCCCCCATGAGCAGAGTGAGATGTGCTGGCTAGGGCACTCATAGTGGGCCAGCGAGGCCGTGTGCCCCACCATGATGCCTGCGGAGAGCAAAGACATAAAGGGGATGGAGACTGGGGGCCTCTGGTGGTCGACTACTTGGCGAGCACGGACAGTCCTCCCAAGCGCGGTATGCTGGTTGTCTTCGAGGGTATTGACGGTGCCGGGAAGACCACGGTCTGCAACATACTGGCAGAACGGCTCAGAGGGGCCGGTCATGATGTTGTGGTGCTCCGAGAGCCGACGAAAGAGAGCCCGTGGGGACGGGAGATAATCGAGCGCTCGCCGTGGGGTGAGCTCACGCCCGAAGAGGAGCTGCAGCTGTTCATGCGCGACCGCCGGTGGAACGTGGAGAACCGTATCCTGCCCGCACTGGGAGAGGGAAAGGTCGTACTGCTTGACCGGTACTTCTTTGCTACCGGGGCCTACCAGAGTGTCAGCACCAAGGTCTCATGGGCAGAAATACTCAGGATGAACCGTGAGGAGCTCCATGCGCCAGACCCGGACATTGTCTTCCTGCTCGATGTGCCAGTCCAAGTGGGCTTGGAGCGTGCGGTTTCGCGGAAGGGGGCGACGAACATCCAGTTCGAACGACCGGAGCGCCTTGTGCGGGTGCGGCAGGTGTACCTTGAGATGGCCCGTGAGTACAGTGACTGCTTCCGCGTGGTCGATGCCACCCGTCCCATTGATGCCGTAGTGGACGAGGTCTTTGATGTCCTCATGGGGCTCATGGGCCAATGATATCACATATATATGCACAAGCGGCCCCATTGTTATCGTATTACTGGTCACCCAACAGAGGCGGCCAGCCCATCCCGAATGGTGGCACATTGCCGGCTACACCCGGACTGGACATGACCACCACACCTTGGAGGGAGTCCCCAATGTCTGTTGCACTGCTCGTGACTGAATTCGAGCCGTCTGTGGGTGCCGTCCTGAAGGCGAAGGCACCCCGCGACTTTGCAGATGAATACCATGGCGGCCTGATGGCCGAGATAATGCGCGTCTTCGCATTCCATGCGATGGGGGAGGCCTTGGACGAGTCAGCAGTCTTCTCTGCACGCATTGGCGGTAGAGAGTACTACCTAGCGTCCTACTATACGACCCCGAATGGGACAGGCCCCTATTGCATAATGCTCCTTGTGGAGCCCTCTGAAGACCCGAGGACATACCTGTCAGCCTTGAGGTCTGTGGCACCCCGGCTGGTGGATGCTGTCTGTTCGCTGTCCACCAGTGAGATGCACGATGAAGTGGAGAGGGCCTACCAGGACATTGTCGCACAGGCGTGACCCGGGGGCCGTCGCACTGGAGGGGCCTGACGCCCGGGGCCGTGATGTGGGCCCGGATGTGTGTCAGCCCTCTGCTGCTGCTCGTGGCCCCTTTCACAGTCTAGTTGCGGAGGGTCTAGTGCGAAGGTTTTTTAGTCCCCCGACAGTTTGGCCTGTTTAGACACCACTCAAGCCCTCTCCAGGCGAAAGACGTCAACTGTCGCCGCCTGCCACGTGAATGACGACTGTGTCTGCGGAGGAATCTATCATTCCTGTTGCAATGCTCCTGATTGACTGGGATAGCAAGATTGGTGCGGTCCTCAAGGCCAAGGTGCCTGCCAACTTTGCAGACGAGTACCAGGCAGACCTGAACACCGAGATTATGCGGATTTTCACATCGCATGCCATGGGTGATGCAGTCGCTGGGTTCGCGACACTCACAGTCCGCATTGGTACTCAGGACTACTCTGTGGCCTCCTACTATACCGGACAGGTCCGAGAGGAAGAGCAGTACTGTATCTCCCTCCTACTAGAGCCGTCCGAAGACCCAAAGGCGTACGAGGCCGCTGTCACGTCCGTAGTCGGTCCTCTGGTCAATGCCGTCGCCTCCATGACAGATGCCGAGCTACAGGAAGAGCTGGAGACCACGTACCGCCGTATCATCCGCCTGGCAGGGATGACCGACGAGTCCAAGCTTGCCAGACTCTTCGCCGATGAGGTGTCCCGTGCGGTGTTCCCAAAACTGTGGAAGGGCGGCATCACGAAGGAGGCGCTTGAGGAGTGGCTCAAGATGGTCACTGGCCTCCCGAGCATAAGCGTCGACTCGGTCCTCGCACCGTTCGAGGAGCTCGGGCTGATTAAGACGGAGTGGGTCGACGAGATTGGCCGCACATGCGTCTTCCTGATAAAGGATCTTGAGG
>JALVPN010000131.1 GCA_027031765.1 Promethearchaeota archaeon
TTGACATGTACACTGAGCGAGAGATGGATGTAGACTAGTTCTTCGATGCGCGGGTAGAGTTGGCAAGGGCGCTGAGCGAAGAGGGGCAGCGCTATGTCAGAGAGGGGCTGACGGAAGGGGGATCTGCACTGTCTGACATACTCACTAGACCGCAACGCAGGATTGAGAAAAAAGACCGAGAACTCCTCAAGTAGGTTCCAAAGGAACTCCTCAGAACGTTGAAGGAACAGAAACTCGTAGTTGACTGGTGCAAGAACCAGAAGACCCGCGCTGCAGTCAGAGTTGCGATTGAAGAGGCACTTGATAGACTTCCAGCATCATACTCGGATGATTTGTACAATGCAGGATGCGGGATGGTCTATCAACATGTACATGAGTCCTACTTCGGGGAGGGAAAGAGTATCTACAACTAGACAAGAACGAAGTGCACTGCATGCTCTCTCAACTACAAGTTCACGGGAGTTCCTGAGTTGAGAAGCGAACCTTAATCTTAGGAAGTAGTCCTCATTCTTGAACACAGCTCTTAGGTGAACAGTTTTGGGGTCAGAGACTAGGGTTCTGGTAAACAAGGTAGTTGACATAGACCCAGGCGACTTTTGGAGCATGCGAATTGCTGTTCAGAAGGGCGACGAAATCGAAATCTTCGTCATAGAGAAAGACGAGTATGATTTTGATGTTCTTCTACTTCCCGACGAAGCTGTCGATGAGGAGGGATTCTATGATAGTGATGCGCTTCTCAACGCGGAACACGAAACATACTTTCACGAAACGTATCAGTTCCCGCGGAAAGGAATGTATCGGCTTGTCATAAGTTGTCTACGAGCACGTGAAGTTATTCGTGAGGTCAAAGTGAAGGTCACTAGAACAAGGGAAACGAACCGGGATGAGAATACCGGCCAGTCCAAAGGATCGAAATCTGAAGACCGGCAATCGGGTGAGAAACAGCTCTCCGTTGAAGGCGTTGTCAAAGTAGCGAGAGTACTCTTGAGTTATGCCTCTCTATCGCTTGTGGCAGGGTTTGTTTCACCTGTTGGAGGCGCGGTAGTTCTTTCAGTAGGCGGCGCGCTTCTTGCAATCTTCCGAAATGAGATCCGAATATTGCTAGGTCTCCAATCTGGTGAATAGCTCGTTTGGGAACTGGCTACAGGTTGCCACACGGGCAAGCCCCCGTAGCGAACTGTAGACCAGTCGCCAGTACACAGTCGTCCAACAGTCAGAACAGTCCCGCCAGTCCGGTGTCTGGCGCATCCAACCCGGCAGGGCAGCCCTCTAGGCCAATCAGTCCTAGTAGTTCGGTTGTTCGTGGAACTGGGCGAACATCCGGCGTCCTTGTCAGCATTCTTCATTCAATCATCTTCCTCATCATCAAATGTCGACTTCATCCGGGCGACTACAACTTGAGAAGGCCGCACTTGCCTCAATGACAACATCAGCAGACATCCTAGGAACGCCAGCAAAGGTTCCTGAGCGGCCAATTTCCGGGTTCATTTTCAATCCCGCAAGACCCCATGCCTCCATCTGAGATGATTTGAGCAATATCAGAACGGGTGAGAGAAGTCAGTACTGAGAGGGGCACAACCTCTTGGGGTAGACAATGTACTCAAACCGAATCAAACAGCAGTCTATCATATCAAGAGCACAGAGCGCAGCACCAAGAGCGCAGAGTGATTGAAGGCCAACACCATCACGGCCACCTGTCTGTCACCGAGCTCTCTCTCCCCAATCGGGTCGGGCAGCACATCTTCACGGGTAGGCTTGCCGGTCTGCCTGCCACCAGTTACCCGGGAGGCGGCTCCCCGCAATGGGAGAAGACTTATCGGGCAGGGAACCCCTGTCACGCTTGTTTGGTAGGAGAGCTGCACGTAGTGAAACTGAAATCGGTTTGGTGAAGCATTTCAGGTCTATCCGTGACCAGACCTTGACCTGCGAAGACCTCACAGTACTCGTTGGTTCGAACGGCTCTGGAAAGTCTTCTTTTCTCAGGGCCCTTGACCTGTTCTACTCCTCTTCACTTGGCTAGCCACGGGATGACTTCTACAATCGAGATACGGGTACACCCATATCAATCACAGTCACACTCTCGGAGCCGGACAATGAGGGGCTGGAGCGGTACAAGGGATACGTCCATCACAGCGAGTTGTCCATAACTCGGAAGCTGGAGCGGCCTCCTGGGAGTGGCCCCGCGAAGTATCATGGCTACACTCATGCAGTCCGGGCTTCGATAAGCCTTGCAGGGCAGCGGGGTCTGATTTGCGGTACGAGTGCGATGCGCTACGCAAGTCCAAGTACGACTAACTTCCTCCGTCCAGGAGTGGAGCTGAAAATACGCTCTAGGATGGGTGCAGAGGGAGCCAAATAGATGCGAAACTAGGGATGGCCGTGACCAGTTCTTCGCGTGCGCTGGAGCGAGCCGTGCTTCTCTATCCTCGTAGTGCCCTCCACTACTACTTGGCGCCTGCTTCATGTTGCCTCTCGTAGCCATTGGGTTAGACGACCTCTCGCCGGAAGCTGAAGTATGCCCCCATATTCGACCCCCTGCTTGCAATGAATGTCTCTATGATTGACCCACTATCCTCAAGTACTCGCCCTGTTCCTCTGCCACATAGACTCTGACCGGCTCCTGCCAGAAAGAATCTCGTACGATACACCCCTTCCTGACTACTTTCATGAATCCCCCTATCATCCTGTCCGGAGAGCTTGGTGGCATCTGAGAGTTCGGTGGACGGGATAGGCTACTCAGTCCGATCTTCAAGTTCCAGAAACGAGCCTCTTGAGTCGGCTCAGGGCCCTGCCGAGAGCTGGCACATTATGTACGGGAAATCCTTCTTCTTCGGCGACTTCGAGAACGGAACGAGCCGCCGCCGAGGAACCAGCAGAATGTAGGTGCCTATTGAAAGAGGTTTCCAGACTACAACCGGGCTGTGCTGTTGGGTTGCCTCCGAGCTTCGGTTCCACCCGCTGCTACCCGCCCTTCGAACGGCATCGTTCCTGAGAAGCGTAGCCCTCCACCGGTCGTCGTATCCGAGGGAAACACAACGGTTCAGGGAGGAGGCACGCCAGGAGGAGTTGGGCGACAGAGGTTCTGTAGAGGATTCTCAGACCGGGAGGACTTGAGGTCGGGGCACACATAGAGGACACGGAGGGGACAGCACTAGTCTTCCGCAACGTGAGGACATGGAGGAACAGTCCTGCCATGGCTGACCAAGCGGGTTGAGTGGGCACTGACAGTGTCGAGTCCGTACCGCGGCACGCTATACAGCCGTAGCGAGTCCACTATGTGAGGCCATGGGCCTGGTAGGTTTCTGGGTGTCACATCGGTCTCTCACGCACAGGGCCGGGCACAGAGGGCACACCGAAACACGCGAAACCAATTTATAAGGGCACAGACGACCCAGAAGTACAGTTCCGGGGCGGACACAGTGGACATCAAGGGTCTGATGAAGAAGGTCGGAAAGGGCATCCTCGTTGCCGCCGCGAGCATGGTGGCCGGCGTCACACTTGGACCCGTGGCGGGTGGTGCCATTGGCAGTTTTGTCGCAAAGAAGATGGCCGAGCTGGGGGTCAGTGTCGATGCTGACACCATTAGCGAGATGGTCCAGAAAAAGGTCAAGGACGCGCCCGGGAGCATTGCCGACCTGTTCAAGAAGAAGGAGATGGAGGGCCTCGCAAAGAAGATTGCCAAGGAACTGGGTATCAAGCAGGACGAGGCCTTTGCTGCGCTCCAGTACGGCCTCCGCGACCTGCAGAACACGCTCTCCGGAATCATCGAAGAACTACAGACGGACCGCACTCTCCTGATGGAGGTGCTCGGACTCGCACGCGAGACCGACTCGAAGATAGGCACGATCATGGAGAACACGTCTCGAATCGACTCGTCCATCAGTGCGCTCCAGGTGAGTTTTCAGTCGCTGGAGCGCCAGCTTGAGTCGGTCTTCAGGGAGTTTTCCAAGAAGTACTCTCGTGGCAAGCTCGACTACGAACGACTACTGGTCATCAGTCGCCTCCACAGACAGAACGCCCTTCTCGCCTCACGCTACGGCATCCGCTACGACCCCGACCGCTACGTACCAAGGCAGGACGATGAGGAGGTCTTTGAAGGGTTCTTGGACGACGTGGGCTTTACCGACCAGAACATCTTTCTCGTGCTCGGTGATGTCGGCATGGGAAAGACTTGGTTCCTCTCCAGACTCTCCTCGATCACGCTGAGTCGTGGGTTTCCATCGTTCTTCGTGACCCTTAGACAGGGGA
>JALVPN010000132.1 GCA_027031765.1 Promethearchaeota archaeon
ACTCTATGGCATACACGAGGCTGGGCAACAGTGTCCACACATCAGACTCCGTCAACACCAGCTCTACAAGTCTGAGCCCGAGCAGGTCTGCCGCCCTGCGTGCTGCCTGACGGTCATGACCATCAGGTGCGCTCGTCGTGAACAGTACCACGTCGTCGCACTCCATACTGGCCATCAGTGCTGCGAGGCTGCTGTCAACACCGCCTGAGAACAGGACGCCGACCCGAGAGGCCCCACGTAGACGTCTGAAGGACCCGGTCAGACACGATGCAAGCAGGTCGAGGGCTTCACGTCGGGACGCCACACCTGTCGTCGTGCCCACTGGCGCGTGCCCCTGCGGCGGGGCCCCAGACTCCACGTGCGTGAGAGCGCCAGTACCGTGGGCCAGGTGGCGTATCCACTCCGCCCACTCCAGTACCACCGGCTGACCGGTCAGTGGCCACTTGATGACATGGGCCTCGCCGGGCGCGACGACGTGCACATCCGTGCACCCGAGCTCCCAGAGGCCCTTCCTCTCGGTACAGAACCGCAGTCCACTGTCGGGCGAGTAGTAGACCGGCAACGTGCCGTCCTCGGAGCGGATGAGCCAGACACCGGTGTGGTGGATGCATACTGCGGTCTGCGAGAAGAGGGAGGAGAGCAGCCCTAAGAAGTGCGGGCTGTCGGGCCTCTCGGGCATGCAGCCGAGCGCACTGTACAGTCCGGATGCTGTTTCCTCCGAGCTATTGGGGCCCGAGACCACCACAAGTCCGTCGCCCGAGACTGCTGCCATGTCGTCAGGCCTGTGTCCAAGGAGGGCCACCGTGACGGCAATGTCGGCACACACACCCGGCAGATATGGCCCATACTCGTAGATCTGTGGCGCGCCCCTATGCGCCAGTGCATGTGCCATGGACTCCACGGTAGCAGTGACATCGCTGTGCTGGGAGGCCGCGGTCATGACCATTGCTGCACCAGCAAGACCCGCCATGAGAGGTCACACACCCGACTCTTTTGGATTGCCTGACAGGTCATCCCCCCGTGACAAGGGACATGCAGGTAAATGGCATACTACACCAGTGGTACGCTCAGGGAGGACGCACAGTACACCAGCCGTCACTGCGCGAGACTGTCCCTGAGAGCAGGACCCGGCGACACGGGCGCCCTAGTCGCTACTGACAGGCACCTCACGCAGGACCGCCTTCCTGACACCGGTGATTGAACTCAGGTCTGATGCAAAGTCGTCGACCGCGACTTCGAGCTGGTCAGGCGTGAAGTAGCACTCATAGTAGCAGTGGTCGGCATCCTGACAGATCCCGCTCGTAAAGAGGATGTCCTCAAGGCCGGCCTTCTCAAAGGTCAGCGTGAGCTCCTCCAGAAAACTCTTGCTCAGCTTGTCGATTTCCAGCCTCAAGTAGAGCACCCGGTCAGACTCGACAGGGTACAACTTGATGTTCTGGTCCTTCACGACCATTATTGCAAGGCCGTACTTCTTGCCAATAAGGTCGACGAACTCACTGGGGAGGGTTATGCTGTCCCCCTTCTTGATCCGCAAGACCCTCGCGTGCGTCATGTCAGGCTCTGTCAATCCACATTTCCTCCGAGCGGGAAACAACACCGAGTAGCCGTACTTGGATTATATTTCTTACGGGCCTGACGACAGCACCACCAGGCCCGTGCCGTGGGCCCTACTCGTCCAGGCGTTCCAACAGCCGGGTCACCTCACAGGCGCTGACGGGTGCTGGCTGCTGTCACAGATAGCCTGGTCATGCACGGTGCCTGACAGCGAGAGTAGCCCGGCCCTTCACCCACACACAGACAGGCCCACTCTGAAGAGCGGCAGCGGTTCACCTGTGTCCGGAAACGAGTGCCCTGAGCCGGTCAAGCAGCCCCTGTGGAGGCCGGTGGATGTCGAGTGGTGTCCACGTGCCATCATGGCTGCAGTACACGATGGCGGACAGTGCCCCTGACTGCCGCGCCCGGTCCATTTCGGCGAGCAGCGAGAGCAGCCGGGCCTTGGTGGTGATGGGTACCTGTGCTGTAGCCAGGTCGAACAGGGTGGGGTGCAGGTCAAAGACCAGCGCATATTCGGACAGGAACTCTACCACCCGGTCTCGCAGGGTTTCAGAGGCGACCAGTGTACCAGTGTGGAACGAGGCGGCCACCGAGATGTTGGTATAGTGTTCCGGGGCGGCAAGGGTGGCTGTGAGAGAGCGTTCAAAACGTGAGAGTGCTGTGACAGATGTCAGCAACACAGACAGGGCAGGTGACACTGGTCGGTCCCCCGCACCACCATGTGACCCGCGAGCAACAACCGGTGGGCCGACATCACCTGTTTCTCCCGGAGCGGTACCAGTTGTGGCCGGTGACGTGTCGTCTGCCTGGTCTGCTCCCCCATCTCGGGAGCCGTCGTCCGTCAGGCGTGGGCCAGTGGTGGGGCGGTCGTCCGGTACGGGCGTCTGCTGTGGTCGTCTCCTCCGTCGTCCGGCCCTCTCATGTCCTACGGCCTCAAAGAGGTGGAGCAGCACGAGTGGTGCAAAGACCTCGTACAGGGTGTTGCGGGTCTCGATGGCAATGAGCACAGGTTGCCCGTGACTGACCGCAGACACAAGCGGGGACGAGTAGTCGCCTTCTGCAAAGAAGCGCCGGAGGTTCTCAGGTGCAAAGACAGTCCTGACCCGCGCCTCCCACTCCTCGTACACCTCGCGGACCTCTTGGCGCCTGCGGTCCTTGAGCAGTGACACGAACTGGCCGAGGTACTTGAACCCACGCGAGACCGCCACGGCCGGGTTGATGAGCGAGGCCATGAGCCCGACCGCTTCGCCTGCGTAGTCACCGACATCGGCAGCGCGCATCCGTCCGAAGACCTCATCGGTGAGTGATGGTGGGCCCAGTTTCTCTATGAGCACCTCGTACATCGAGTCCATGTCTTCGAAACCAGCATCACCGGGGCCGATCTCCTCACCCAGTGGGGATGCGTCTGACAGTACCATTGCGAACATGTTTGGCCGGCGCACGAGCCAGCTCAGTGGGACACGGATTGCGTCAAGGGAGTGGTACCAGTGCCGTGGGGAGTCGCGGGGCCCAAAATAGAACTTCGGAGAGCCAGGGAAGGTGTCCTCAAAGGCATTCATCAGAGCTTCGAAACCGGGCCTGGTGCCGGGTGACAGGGCCCCTTCCTGAGTGGCGTCCACAACGAACACCGGCACCTCACCACGCTGCTCCGCCCGTGACGCCAGCACCAGGAGTACCTGCTCCGAAGACAGGTACAGGTCGGGCCTGTCCAGGAGCGGTCCATCAGAGTACGTGAACACACCAGCACGGCGCCACCCGGCACATGTCGTCGCTGGCGACAGGGCCGATGAGAGCAGCGAGAGGCCAGCAAGATATCGACTGAGGTCATCACTGTGACCCGGACTCTCAGACATCAGATGTCACGCCCGTGGTTCTCCACCGCCAGTGTGGGGCCCCAAGATGATAAACCTATTGTATTCTCCCCTGGTCCAACCAGAGTACCTGCCAGACCACACTGGAGGGTGCCAGTGACCACAGTAACCGGACGCCCGCGGCTGGGGAGAGGCGTCCGGCCGGTCACCTATGGTACGAGCTATGGTATCACCTGGGCGCGTGCCCCGTGCAGAGACACGGTACCGTTCAGCCGCTGAGGGCTGAGAGGTCTTCACCGATGATTCCCAAGAGCACGACCGCTACTGTCAGCAGGGCAATCATGGGCATGCCTGGTACTAGGAGGACGTACACAACGGCATAGATTCCGGCCCCGACCAGAGCAAAGAGGACAATGGCGCCCTCACCAGATGCTGTTATTGCACCCTCGATGCCGTGGACAACATTGCCTGCGACTACGGCTGCCAATAGTATGATGTTCGACAGCATGTCAGTGCCAGCAAGGCCGAAGGTGAAGTACGCGACCAGGGTCACCAGTCCAGCATGGTACAGGAACATGGAGACCGCGGTGCTGCCCTCGCCCTCTTGCATGAACATGCTCTGGACCATGTACCCGAAGAACACGAGTAGGAGCGGGGCCACAAGGAGCAGGTAGGTAGGGCCGACCATCCAGAGGGTGCCAGCAACAAGGCCGATACCTGCGAGGCCGAAGATGAACGGCGTCCCCTCTGCCAGGTTCGTCATCATGTTCTCAATGCCCATCAGCACTACCGCGCCTATTGCAAGCCAACATGTCAGCCCGAGGCCAGCAAACAGGTAGAAGAGCAGGCGCGTCAGGAAGGTATTGATAAG
>JALVPN010000133.1 GCA_027031765.1 Promethearchaeota archaeon
GGGCTTCTACAACGTCCCGTTCGACGGCTATCTGGCAAACTACTCAATATATTACTCAACAACGCGCTACGCCCCCGCGACCTACGGCACTGCATATTTTGTAGTGCGCTCAGACTACTCCAACGCGTCAACGAATGTCGGGTCTCCCGTGGCGCTGACAGATACTTCCGGCAACCCGATGTGGGCGAATGTTACCGTTGGCAGCGTCCTCAATATGAGCACCGTATACTACGCCATGATTGATGGCAGTTCGCTCCACAAGGGCGGCGCCCCACCGAGGTATCCCGAGATCTGGTGGGCCTATGAAGACGCCGCAGGTGCCTTTGCCTCCAAGAGGTACCACACGGACGGCGGGTGGCTCAACGTGGCGTGTGAGGGCCGCCTGAACTACACATACATCCCATGGAACAAGACCCTCAACCGTCCACTTGTCTTCAACGACGCCGCCGAGGTCGCCCTCACTGCAAATGGCTCCGCACTTACAGGGGCCGACAGGTTTGTCTTGATCAACGAAACACACAGCATCACGTCGCTTACCTTCGCGTCGAACCAGTCGGTATACATATTTCACAACCTCACGCTCACGTACAGGCGTACAATCACTCCGTCTGCATCGTGGTACATCCCGTCCTCGGGGAGCCCTGTGGAGTGGAACGTGACCTTCACAGTGGGCTACCCCGACGTCACAAGTGTCACAGCGCGGATGGCCAACGTCACTGTCGAGCACGACTGGGGGCCCACGGGGCTCTACGAGAGAGCGAGCCCGTCTGTAAACCACAGCAGCTACTTGCGGCATGGCGACACTGTGGTATGTGCCGACCTATCAAATGGCACATGGACTCTCAGGAACGAGGCCCACAACTACATCACCCAAGTCTCCGTCCCCACTGTAGCATGTATCAACGAGACCGTTGTCATTACGGTGTACGTCCAGGACGAGTCCAGCAACGGTGCACAGAGCGGCATGACGAACCTGACAATCACTCATGGTGGCGAGACCGTCTGGGCACCGCCCAACGTCACTGTGTCCAATGGTCAGGTGGTCTACATGTGGGATGTGAACGACACGACCTCGTCTCGTGGGGTCTTTGACATCGCTGTGTACTGGGCGAACCACACAGAGGCCGGCTATCGCGAGACGCAGGTCTCAATATACCACCCGACGGCACTCACCACAGAGCAGTCCGAGATCCACGCCTACGTGGGCGAGATGGTGGTGGTCAGCACCTACTACAACGACACATTCAATGGTATTGGTCTGAACGGCTCGCAGGCCGAGGTCAAGTACTCTCTCGATAGTGGCCCGAGGGTGCTGATGAGCGACCATGGCAACGGTACTTGGACTGTCACGTTTGACACCTCCCTGATGTCGTCAGGCTGGCACGACATCGACATATTTGCCAACGGCAGCTACTATGAGAACCACACGGACTCTGTGCGCCTGTACCTCACGCACCCGACCGTACTGTCAGTGGGCCTTGATGGCCCAGACAACATCTCCTATGTGGAGTCCACCCTCCTCTGGGCGAACTACTCCTACACGGACGGGTTTCCGGTTCTGAGTGCCACGGTGAACGTCACAATTGAGGGCAACACGTGGCCCCTCTCGTGGAACGTCACATCTATGCGGTACGAGCTCCGGCTCAACGGCTCTGACAACCCGCCCGGCTTCGGGACTCACACCCTGAACGTCAGTGCATGGCGAGCGGAACACGAGGCCCACTGGAACGCGACGCTGCAACTGACAGTCCATGTGGCCGAGACGCAGCTCAGCGCGTGGTGGAGCGATGGCAACACGGTCTCGTATGTCGAGACCACTACCCTCTTGGTCAACTACAGCCTCACAGACGGGACGCCCGTCAGTGGTGCGGTCGTGAATGTGACGACCGGGACGACCACGTGGAGCATGGTCTGGAATGCCACCAGTGGCTTCTACGAGCTCCGGTTCAATGGTTCGGATGACCCGCCAGGACTTGGCCTGCACTCCATGTCAGTCCACGCATGGAAGAATGGACACATTGCACAGTCGGTGGTGCTCTCACTGAACATCACTGAGGCACAGACTGTCCTCTCTGTAGACTGGGGCCAGACATCCATCGACTATGTGGGCCACTTTGTGGTAGAGGCCAACTATACGCTACTGTCTACTGGGGAGAGCGTGCCACACGCTGTCACACAGGCCAACATTACGGTGGATGGCGTTTCCGTCTTCATGATGAACGAGTCCGGCGTCTCGTGGACAGCAGACCTGACGGGTCAGGCCCTCGGTGTGGGCCAACATCAAGTTGTTATCAAGCTCTGGGCTTACGGTTACGAGTACCAGAACTCGACCGTTTCGATGAACGTGACAATTGTCAACACTACGCTTGTCGTGGTATGGACGCCGTCCTCAGCGACAGTCCAGTACGTCGACTCGCTCAACCTGACGGTATACTACACCTACGACACCAGTCCTGTGCCGTCGTCCGCAACGGTCAATGTGACCATTGGTGGTGTGACCCACCCACTCTCGTATTCGAATGGCACATGGTCGGTCATTATCTCGGGGTCGGACCTGGGTGTTGGAGTCTACTCGGCCACTGTCCGGGCGTGGCACTACGGCTATCAGGCACAGGAGAACATCACGTCCCACGTTGAGGTCATTGCTGCGGACACTGCCCTCTCTGTAGAGTGGATACCTGCAAGCTGCAAGCTCGGATATCTGGGCAGCCTGACCATCCGTGTGGCCTACGAGCACAACGGTACACCCGTGTCCGGTGCAATGGTGCGTGTGGTCATCAATGGAACCAGGACATTTGACCTCACATACAATACCACTGTTCAGCGGTGGGTCGTCAACATGGCTGCTAATACCATTGACCTTGGTACGTGGCAGATGGTGGTCACCGCAGAGAGGGAAGGTTATGCACCGGGCTCTGACAGCCGCATTGTGGTCGTGAGTCCGGACACGCCAGTCGTCACTCCGGAGTGGCAGGCCATGTCAACAGACTATGCGAGCCCCGTGTCACTGAACATCAATGTGACCGCTTCTGACATGACGCCGGTCACTGATGGTAGCGTTACTGTGCATGTGGCAGGCCACCAGTATGTTGCGGTGGCCATTGGAGGGGGCACCTACAATGTAGCACTGGGACCGAAACTCCCCATCGGAAACCACACAGTCAACGTGACGTTCGTACGGCATGGGTTTGTCACCACCACTCTGCACCTCACACTCCATGTGAACACCACGGCCACTGGGATCTCTTGGTCGACCGAAACATATGTGATGTACTATGACGAGGTGCTGAACGAAACCATCCTGTACTCCATGTTGAACGGCACGGCCGTGCCATCGGCTACCGCAACTGTTGTCGTTGATGGCACGACCTACATGCTCGCTCCTGAAGGTGATGCGTGGCGCATGGTGTTGGTCGGCCGGAACCTCATGGTGGGTGGTCACAGCTGTGTGCTCAACTTCACAGCCTATGGCTTTGAGTCTCAGCTCTTCTCATTCACGCTGACAATATCACCAGTCCCCACAACACTGGTAGTCAGTGTGTCGCCGTGGATGTATGTCAATGACAGTGTTGTGTTGGATGTGGAGTACCGTGACACGCGGTATGACACCCCACTTGAGGCAAGTGCGTTCTCAGTATCATGGCCCGGCAGTGAGTCGTGGTCATATGGTGACGGCACGTACGCCGTGGTGCTATACGCTACAGGCCTGCACTCTCGTACGTACTCCGTGCTGATCACGGCCTCTGCACTGGGCCACGAAACGAGCACGTACAACCTCAGTGCACAGGTCAGACCCCTGCCGACGGCGCTCTCTGTCCTGTCGTCACTGGTCGAGTATGAGAATGAAACCCTCCATCTTGCTGTCTACCTGAATGAGACCCACCATGGCCTGCCCGTGACAGGTGCCGAGGTGGCACTGGTGTTCATGGGCGGGTACGTACCCCTGACCTTCGACCCCGATTCGTCACAATACGTGGGCGGCCTTTGGCTAAACGCCTCCATCGGGCCTGGTGAGTATACGGGCGTACTGCATGCCACGGCGCTTGATTACGAGGCCGCCCAGTTGCCAGTGACAATAACTGTGATGGCGAATACGCGTTATCAGGTGGAGTTGGTTGTCGACGAGTCCGTACCACCGGGTGGACAGCTCGTAGTACAGTCTCTCGTCACCCACGACGGCAGTCCCGTGCAGGGCCTGAGAGTCCTCTTCTACGCCCGGTTCACCATGTCGGACAACACAACACGTCTTTTGCACCTGGCAGATGACACCAACTCGGATGGGGTCGCACTGGTCAGCTTCGACGTGCCGGACGATGCCGTTGGTGCAGAGGTGTGGGCCGAGTTTGCTGGCTCACGGACGGAGTGGTCTGCAACCACACAGATGAGCGAGGTGACGGTACAGGCAGCTGGGCCTGGCAAGGTGGTCCAGCTGCTGACCCGACCGGAGTGGCTCCTGCTCCTTGCAGGTGTCGCTGGTCTTGTGGTTGCCCGGAGTGTGTATGTCCGCAAGATCCGTCCGCAGAAGAGTGAGAAGGAGGAGGAGATGCACAAGCAGCTCGAAGTGTTCGAGAGCCTGAAGAACCTGCGTCACTTCATGGCAATCTATGCTGCACGGGGTACCTGTGTGTTCTACCACCCGTTCACTGACGAACGCATCGAGCCGAACCTCATCAGTGGGTTCATCTCTGCCATCACCTCGGTCTACGGCGAGATAAAGGGCAATGGTGTCATCGGCACCCTTGAGGAAATCCAGTATCAGGGACTGAGGCTCAACAGCTACAGTGGTCGGTACATCATTGGTATCCTGATTGTCGAGGGCGATATGGCCCCTGTGCTGCGGAAGCGCCTCCAGCTCTTTATCGAGCTCTTCGAGAGCCAGTACAAGAGTGCCCTCAAGAACTGGAACGGCCTCATGGACCGGTTCGACCCGGAGTGGATAGTGTCGACCCTCAACTCCACCATAGGCTACGACTGGCTCCTCCCCCACAGGATTGCTAATGAGGACAAGGCCGACAAGAGGGCGCGCAGAGTCTTGCAGCTCATCCGGCCGCACCTCGACGAGAACGGCGAGTTCCTGATTGACGCGGTCATAGACATAGTGGCAAATGACCTCGGCATCTGGCGTGCACAGGCACTGAACGAACTGCTCAGACTGCACGACGCCGGAGTGATCGTCCCGATTAGCGTCCAGACAGTGCTGACACGACAGGGCATGGGGATTCCCGATGTTGGTGACCACGATGAGAGTACCGGAAGTGAGGTCCCGGACGACAGGGATGACGACACACGCAATCCCCACAACGAAGAGACCAACGAGGAGCCAGAGGACGAGCTCGACAAGTTCGTTGAAGACGTGGAGTCTCTCCTCTCAGGCACGGGGGACGAAGGGTCACACGACTCCGACAGTGACGACAACAGTGACGACAACAGTGACGACAACAGTGACGACAACAGTGACGACAACAGTGACGACAACAGTGACGACAACAGTGACGACAACAGTGACGACAGCTGACCGGTGGCACCAGTCCGTCTCGGCCACCGGTGAGTTCTCCGGCCTAGCATTTCGCCTCCCTGCCGGTGCCTGCCAACAACACTTATCAGTGGCGTGTGGGCCACCCACTGACGACATGCTCATGCTCCCCTTGAGGTCGTCACATGAGTCCATGGAACATTGAGAACTACTACATCCAAGGTGGGCGTGTCCTCACCGTCGAGTTCACGGCACCTCTCATTGACCTGCGCCTTGCGGAGATTGACGACATAAAACGGGCCTGGCTTGACATGTTGCACGAGGTCGTTTCCGGACAACCCGGCCTAGAGGTCTCCTGGGAGATGACGCCGAGGGGTGATGTCGTACTGGTGAGGGTCCGCATCGCAAAGGCCGGGGAGCTCGGGCAGTTCACACGTCGAGAGGCCTCGGACACAATCGAGGCTGTCGGCGAGTTCCTTGACCGCGAGGAGTCGAGCAGAGGGTGATGGCCGTTCCCAGTCTGCAGGCCTAGGAGAGCCGTATCCGGCCAACGTGTCGCATCCGTCCGGATGCCCCCGCGGTCTGTCTGGAACAGTGTACCTCTCTGGGCATCCACGCTCGCTCTACCTGTCCCCCTACCTGTGGACACTTCTGCCCGAATGTGTGCAGTCCCTGCTTGACCGGGCCATCAGTTGGTGGCTGTTGGTGGGCCGACACCACTCCGCCGATGGGTGGACCTGCGCCGGCAAGAGGAAGTTTGATAGGCACTACGTAGGGCCGACACCAGTGAGTGAAAGCCAATGCTGGGAGTCGGTGTCCCCGGAAGAGACCTGCTGTTCTGCCTCTCGATGCTCCTGCTCACAGCCTATGGCGTACTCCTCGTGCTCCTGCCGGAAACAACTGGTCCGCTCGTCCTTGCCGTCCTGTGGTTGCGGGACGTCTCCCTTGCAGCCGGCTACCCCGGTGCCTTTGCTGTGTCGTTCCTAGGCAATGCCACTCTCCTAGTGCCTTTCCCGTATCTCGGCGTCCCGTTCTTCATGGGTGGGGTCCAGGCCGCTGGAGGGACGTACCTATATGACCCATGGCTCACGGGTCTGGTGAGTGGCATTGGGGCCATGTTGGGCGAGATGACCGGCTACGCTCTCGGGGCTGGCGGACGTAGGTGCCTCGACCCGGCCCGCACGGAAGCCCTCAACCGCCTCCTGCTCCATCACAGACACCGCGTACCATTCCTTGTGTGGTTCCTCGCGGTCACGCCGCTCCCGGACGATGTGCTGGTCGTACCCCTTGGGACAGTGCGCTACGACTGGCGTGTCGTATTCGTGGCCGGTGCTGTCGGCAAGACGATGTTCCTAACGGCTGTCAGCTGGGCTGGTCGGTCAGGGATGACGTGGCTTGAGGGCCTGCTCGGGCTGTCAGGTCAGCCAGGCCCACTATCGGGGATCACTGAGGTCCTTGCGCTCATGGCCCTCGTGGTCGTCCTGTACCTGGTCGCCCGTGTTGACTGGGACTCCGTCACCCGCCGGGCCTTGGTGGACACGCCCGCAGACACACACTAGTCGGAACGGAGCCCGCGGAAGAAGTCACGTCCCCAGTCCCCAACGGCGATGCTCCCGCTCCGCACCCTGTCGAGGATGGACCCATAGTCCAGTCCTCCATCGGTAGGCACGTCAAGGATACCGACCTGTACCATCTCTGTAATGAACCCGACAAGTGCGGGCAGCTTGTAGATGCCGAACAGCCCGATACACTCCGCAAGCACACGCTTCAGGCCCTCCTTCAGACCGGCCAGTGGGTCCTCGTGAGTGCGCAGCCCCCCTTCGAGCGCCTTCAGTGTACAGCACACGGTCTGTTCGGTGGCATCCGGTTCGGCCCTGAAGTGCCCCTCTGGCGATAGGGCGAACGGGTCGCGGATGTACGTGTCAATCTTGAAGCGTGCCTCATGGTCTGGGATCTCCCACCACGCCCTGAGTACCTGGTCGCTGAGCGGCATGACCTCCCACTTCTCAGGCGCACTCTGTGAGAGCGGGTCTGGTATGAACGAGTGCCACCCCGGTACCATCCGCAGTCTTAGTCCCTCGTGGATGTCAGCGCGCCTGACACAGTAGTGCACGAGGTCAAACAGTGCGTCATAGATGTCCGCTCCTGTGTCCACATAGACAAACACGGGCTCGTAGTCGCACTCGTGTGGTGGCACCGCCTGGTAGTCGAAGACAAAGATGTACTGCAGACACATCCCCCTGCCATCACGCCCCGCCCTCCTCCTGACCACACGTCCGAACACCCCCACGAACTCGGTCTCTTCGAGCGCCTCCCTTATTTCCTCGGGGAGCCGGTGACCAAGGGTCGACAGCAGGGCGCGGTCGCAGTCACGCACTCCAACGACGGGTGGGAAGTACTGTTCGAGCAGTGCCTTGTCGTACTCTGCACTCAGCCCAGGTGCGACCTCATCGAATGTCGCCCGTTCCACCGGTACTCTCAGGCGCAGTGCGCCCCCGTATCTCTTCTCTACCAACCACTTACACCCCAGTGAGCTCTCCCCTTGCGGGCTGACCGGGTGGCCATGTCATGAGGCCATGCCCGGTCGTCAGCGTATCGTGGGAGTCTTCGTGTACAGCCCGTTTCAGGCCGGTCTGAAGGCGAGGTATGTCCGGCCGCTCTTGCCGGTATCGTAGTCGAGGACCATGGGCATGCCTATCTTGACCTCTGCAGGCCTCTGGGGGTCAAGACCGGTCAGTCGGACCGTGATACGCGTCCCCTCTTCGAGCTCGACAATCCCGATATAGTAGGGGGCCTCGTCCTGGAACTGCTCCGGGGCGACGTGGATGACCGTGTAAGAGACCAGCTTTCCCTTCCCGCTGACCCCGGTCCACTCCATCTGAGTCCCACCGCAGGAGTAGCAGACCCCTACTGGGGGTGCTATCACAGCACCGCACTTGGCGCACTTGTAGGCCTTGAAGTCGCGTGCCTCGATGTTCTTCTTGTACTGTTCGAGTGATGGTCGTCCGCTCATGCGTCAGCCCTCCTCATGATGTTCACAACGCAGGTCGCACCGGTGCCGCCAAAGTTGTGCATGATTGCGGTGTCGTGTCGCGGCACCTGGTTCGGGCCCGCCTCACCAATCAGTTCACGGTAGACCACTACCGCCTGCTTGACCCCCGTGGCCCCGACAGGGTGCCCCACCGCTTTCAGCCCGCCCATCGGGTTCACTGGCATGTCGCCGTCAAGGGCGGTCACGCCCTCCCTCACTGCCCTGGCCCCCTCTCCGGGCTCGAACAGACCAAGGTCTTCGGTTGCAATAATCTCTGCTATGGTGAAGCAGTCGTGCACGACGGCAAAGTCCATGTCCTTGGGCCCCAGCCCCGCCATGTCATAGGCAATCCGGCTGGCCTTGACAGATGCCTCAAAGGATGTGAGGACCGTCCTGTCGCAGAGGTTCATCGATGCGGACGCCTGTCCGGTACCTATTATCCGCACGGGCGTGTCGGTGTACTGCTTAGCCTTCTCGTTGGACGTGAGGACCAGCGCCGCAGCACCGTCAGAGATGGGTGAGCAGTCAAAGAGCTTCAGTGGCCATGCTATGTACCGTGGTGTCAGGGCCTTCTCAAGCGTTATCTCCTTCTGGAACTGGGCCAGAGGGTTCGTGGAGGCATTCTTGTGTGCCTTGACGGCCACCAGTGCCATGTCCTCCTCAGTGGTACCGTACTCCTGCATGTGTGCAACAGCGGCTATGGCAAACACGCCCGGGAATGTCAGGCCAATCCCGGACTCGAACTCGTCGTCGGCCGCCGCTGCAAGGGCCTCCGTTGCCCTGTTCGTGGACACCGACGTCATCTTCTCAGCGCCCGCCACCAACACAGTGTCGTAGAGTCCAGACTCAATGGCCATGATCGCTGCGCGGAGGGCCGTGGCCCCGGAAGCACATGCAGCCTCATGCCGTGTTGCTGGCAGCCCGCGCATCCCTGCATAGTCGAGGAGCAGGGGCGCAGTGTGTCCCTGGTGGACCAGCATCTCAGGGATGAAGGTGCCAATGAACGCTGCCTGGATGTCCTCCTTCGGTACTCCGGCCTGTGTCGTAGCCTTGTCCACGGCCTCAGCAAACATCTCCCGCAGGGTGACCCCTTCGAGCTTGCCAAACTTGGTCTGTGCAGCACTGACTATGTTCGTGTTCTTGAGCGGCAAGGCATGTCTTCACCTCGTCTACAGGTGCCGCGTGTGCGGGGCCCGCAATATAAAGTGTGTGTCCATGACCGGATTCGAGTACAGACCGCGGTCAGGTCGAGCACTCCTCACACACCACCCGCAGCTGCATTGCACACGGGACTATGGACTGCTGGTGCTGATGGGCCAGTTGCAAGACGGTGATGTCGTGGCCCTTCCATCCTGGTCTGCCCTCGTACTCGTGCCCGGCGGAAAGGATTGGGTCAGCCTAGAACCGACTGAACCGCCCACGCTGGCTGCGGGCATGGAGCACCTCGATGGCGACGTGTACATGGTGTGACAGGGCAGCCCACACCGGCCCTAGACATGTAGAGTGAAAGTCCTTGAGGAGTTACGCAAGACCCGTGATAGCAGGCCCGCCCGGTTCTTTGCCGATGAGGAGGTATGACGCGAAACGAGTTGTGAGGACTTCCGTGACAACGATGCCCTTTTCTACCACGTAGCAAGAAGATATGTAGACACGGAAGCGGTGTGAAAAGTGACCGAGCCAACCAATCAGGACGCCCCCACACTGATGAGCCGCCTCCGAGAGGGCGCCCTAGCCATTGGGATTGACCGCATAGTGGAGGATCTAGGCATAGTGGCCGTGGTCGAGGCGGTGGGCATTGACATGGTCATCGAGGCAGTGGGCATTGGCATGGTCGTCGAGGCAGTGGGCATTGACAGGGTTGTCAGGGCGCTGGGCATTGGCATGGTCGTCGAGGCAGTGGGCATTGACAGGATTGTCGAGGCAGTGGGCATTGACAGGATTGTCGAGGCAGTGGGCATTGACAGGGTTCTTGGTGCGTGTGGGCCGGAGAACATAGCACGGTACCTGCTTGAGAACCCGGAGGCGGTCTACTCGCTGCCAGTCGAGACCCGCAAGAAAGTCGTCCAACTCTTCCGAAAGAGCTTGGAGGACTCGTAGCTCCTGTGCATTTCCAGTAGGGCCCCGGTGTGCTGTCCCGGTGTACCGCCTCGTGCATGCAGGCATCTCCGTGTCCACTCCACCAGCAGTCCTGATGGCACCCGGTCACATGCAGTCCCATGATTTCCGTAGTCGCTGCACGACCTGCCGATGGTCGCAGCGCCTGTACTGGCTGCGCGAATGCCCGTCCCGCATGTCCTGCTTGGAGGCCTGTCCGTACTGTGTGGCCATCCCTGTCCGGCCAGTGCCAGTCCGGGCCCCCATAGTGTTGAGGCCGTGTCCTAGCGCGAGGAGTGTCCAGGCCGTCTGTCACTGTCCTGCCTGTCGTATCCGGCCCGCTGCACCGGCGAAGTGATGCGGGGTGTTGCCCAGATGCTTGGACAGGCACAGGCCATGCTGGAGGGACCCGGTGACCGCTAGCTGCCACCTGAGATCTTCTCCAGCTCCTCCTCTAACAACGGACGCACTCTGTCCACCCACTCGTAGTCCAGCTGTCCTATGTGTTGGAGCTGCTCGCTGATAATGTGTGCCTTGACCCCTGCGGCCTGTGCTTGCAGGCGGCTGTTCTCCATGGCAAGCGACGCGATATTGTCATACCATAGAGTCCAGGCGTAGCCGATGTAGTCGTCCGCCTTCACTTCGGGGCCATGTTCCAGCACTTTTTTCAGCCAGACCTCCTTCTCTCTACTGCTGCCAGTGATGACCCACTTGGGCAGTATCACTACAGTCGCTCTCTGAGTGGCCACGACGACCTCATGGTCATCCACCGCTATGCCCGCCACACCGCCGAAGATAGGGGGCGTTATGTGACGTTCCCAAGACTCCTTGTCCCACAGCATGAGCCGGTCTGCCTCGCTGCCGACATACATATACCCGTCATCCACCGCGAGGCTGGTGCCCTCGACCGGGAGTGATATCTCGGTCACCTGTTCAAAGGTGTCCCTGTCGTAGACAGTTACTGTTGACACGCCCAACACGTACAGGTACCTATTGTCAGAGACCACCAGGGGCCTGCTGCTCAGCTTGATGTCCAGCGTATTCCCGGTGTGCGACCAGCTGCCCTTTTCCCACTGTTCAATGACAAAGTGTGTGGCATATAGCTTGAACAGTTGCCCCGCCTCCACGTACTCTGCTATGATATAGAGGTACTGTTCGTCG
Source organism: Promethearchaeota archaeon (assembly GCA_027031765.1). Lineage (GTDB taxonomy): Archaea > Asgardarchaeota > Thorarchaeia > Thorarchaeales > Thorarchaeaceae > JALVPN01. The sequence continues at coordinate 11,760 of JALVPN010000133.1, forward strand.
TCTGCAACATCAACAACACGGTAGTCCTCGTACTCCTCCCCGGCACCGGTGGCAAGGCCGGCAGCAGCCCTGATCTTCTTGTCCGCAATCCTGGTCTCCTCTGCGAACTCCCCCTTGCGCCATACTATGACGTCATTGTCCTGCCTGCTAGTGGTGTAGACATACACCCCGTCCGAGGCAACGGCGGTGCCCGCCTCCTCCAGCTGCGTGACCGTATTCCCTGTGTCCTTCTCTACTACCATCAGCCCATGGTCCTCGACTGGCCAGTAGAGGTACTTTTCATCGCTGTCCAAGTCACTGGCCAGAGCCTCGACCCGTACGAGACTGCTGCCCAGAGCCGGCGACCACCTAGGAAACTTCCAGACCGCCGACCGCTCGGGAAACTCATCGGGGCCACTGCGCCCGCTCACGAAGACATGTCCCCCGTCGCATACGACTGCCCCCCCATAGAATGCGGGAGGCGTGGACAGGGGTCTGAGGCTGCACCCATCCAAGACTGTCACCCCCGCCGTGTTCCCTACCAAGTAGACGTACCTGTCGTCAGCCACAATGTCAGGAGTGTCGTCGTATGTCTGCTTCATTGGACGCAGCATTTCAGAGGTGACAAA
>JALVPN010000134.1 GCA_027031765.1 Promethearchaeota archaeon
GACGCCCCGGGCCACCGCGGCCAGCACCTCCTCAGAGGCTCGCACCTCGGGCCACTCCCCCACCGCCTCCAGCACCCGCCACGGCCGGTCGGACTTGCGGACGGCCCGGATTACCGCGGCCAGCACCTCCTCAGAGGCTCGCACCTCGGGCCACTCCCGCACCGCCTCCAGCACTTCCCATGGCTCGTCGGACTCGCGGACGGCCCGCGCCACCGCGGCCAGCACCTCCTCAGAGGCTCGCACCTCGGGCCACTCCCCCACCGCCTCCAGCACCCGCCACGGCCGGTCGGACTCACGGACGGCCTGCGCCACCCGGGGCACACTCTCATATACGGCATTCCGCACCCCTCTGGACTCCGCGAGAGTTTCAGAACGTGATATCGTCCAGAGCAGCCGCCATATCTCCGGGTCGTTCTCGGCCGACCACCTGAGCAGCCGGGCTGTAAGGGACCCGGTCATTTCTGATAGGCCCGGCCCGGCGGTGCCCTGCTGGGACTGTCCCGTAAGGATGCCTCCACACCGGGACAGTTCACGGGCAAGGGTCATGTGTGGGAGCTTCACCCTGTTCACGTCCTGGCATCCATCATCGACCAGCTCGCCCCAGTCTGTCAGCTGGCCGCAGACCCCACGCACAGTGCGTTTCAACTTGTGCCCCCTGAACTCGTCCGGGTCTGTGACTGTGAACACACGCTCCCGCTCCTCTACACAGAGCTGGGCCACGAACCCGACAGGCACCGAGATGTCGGCAGTATTCAGTGCAGCGATACTCTCCAGTACCAGTTGCAGGAGCCTTTTCTTCTCGCCGTCCTCTATCACCCCTAGGCCTGAGAACGGGTTCCTGTCACCGTCCTGCAGACGAGATAACTGCGCAATCACCGAGTACGGGTCAGGTCCGCTCTCGTCACGCTCGCCGTAGTAGTACCTGCGGATCTCAGCACACATGTCAACATTGTCCAGTCCCACCCCTCGCTCCAGCCCGCGCAGTACGAACGAGAGGAGCCACAGGCTGTCCCTACTCTTCTCCACCAGTTCCTGCTCCATCTGCTGCAGACCCCTCCTGTCCCTCCTCTGTCCGTAGGCCCTGATAATCCCAGACACTGCATCCCTGAAGTCTGTCGGCCCCAGTATAGTGACCTGGAGCAGTTGTCGGCCCACCTCCAATGGCTCAATGCCCTCCACCACTCTACGGACAGCACCGTCAGGGTCGTCCGTGGTCGTCCTTGCAAGGAACAGGAAGTCAGGCCTCGCCACACCCGTCAGCCCAGCGTGTCCCCCCCGTTTCCAAGCACGTGATTCCCGGAGGTTCCTATACACCTCTCTAAGCTTGTCTGGTGCCACGTGCACGTTGTCGAGGATGAACAGGGCACGGCTACTCTCATCGCCCCTGTTGTTGCCCAGGTGCCATACAATACTCACGAGGTCATCTGCCACGTCTGAAGGGTCATGGGTCATGAAGTCAACGTAGTACACGGGCACGCCCATGTCCCGGACTCTCCTGAAGCCGAGGATGAGGGCAAGGGTGGTCTTACCTGCACCAGCACCGGCAACAACAAGCTGCATGTTGGACTCGGTACGGAAACCCTCCTCAATCCTTGTGAGCAGACCTTCGCGCGGGTAGTAGTAGTCGTTCAGGAGGTCGACCCACATGGGATGTGGGCGCCTGAAGAAGGTCGGTTCGATAGTCCGACGCTCCTCCGCCTTGAGTTTCTCAAGTGAAGTGATGCCCTTGGGGATAGTCTTTGCCAGTACGTGGAGGTAGTTGTCAAGGTTGAGGACGAGTGGTAGTAACGTGAACGTACGTGGGGTCGCTGCAGCCACGGCAGAGCGTTCCAACAGGACTCCTCTGATAGACTCGACCATTTCACTGAGCCCACTGACCTGGCCCTGGACTGCAAGGACGGCCTGGTACACATCAGCAGTGGACGCCCTGACAGCAACAGTCCTGGCCAGCCTAGTCTCCAGCACCTCAGCAACTCGCTCTGCGAGTGCCCTGTCTTTGAAACCAGCATCCAGCAGCAGCCCGACCACAATATCCATGAAGGACTTGTTGCGAGAGAGGGCCTCACGGATTTCCTTGGCTGAGCTACGTATCCCGTCGGGTAGTCCCTCAAGAGCAGCGCGCTGTCCGGTGTCCAGACCGAGCTGCTGAACGATATCAGCTACGAGGCCCTGTGCCTTGCCTTTGGCCCGCTGCTCCCTCACGTGGTCCCATATGCGCGTGCCGACTTTGAGGAGGAGGTCTGGCAACACCATAGTCGTGGGCCCAACCACAATCCCCGCTGCACCTGCAAGTGCGGCCACAGTCTTCTTCAGTACGTCGAGGGTTTCAGCAGATGTGGCCGCAAGCCACAGCCTAGAGAAGAGGCCACGGAGTGCTCCTACAAGCCCCTGCCCAGACGGTTGTACTTGACCCATGTCTACCCCGCACCACCGGTCATGGTGCACTGGAATGCTGACCGAAGGCCATCAGATATTTCTTACGCTGCCCATGGTCAGGACTGACTGGTCAGGGCGGGGCGCCCAGGATGACTATGGCGCCCGTGTGAGTTCCAGCTCGTCATCGCTGATCAGGGGGTGTTTCTTCAGGAACTCCTGACGCAGTTTCAAGGCCTCGTCGATGTCCTCCCTCCGCTCAGGTCTGAACCTTTCGAACTTGGCAAAGTACTCGCGGGTCTCCTTGATGAGCGAGGTATCAACCCCGAACCTGTCACCGAGCTGTTCCATGGCATCGAGGACTGTCGAATAGATGGGGAATGTGAAAATGTGGTCTTTTGGTCCCGGCACGTACTGGAACGGGTTCCGCTCCTGGACGACCTCCTGCGAGGCTGCCCAGAGGACGAGGACACGGTCATAGATGTAGCCTAAGATTAGCAACACTATGAGGATGACGACTGCAAACACAAAGGGCGCTGCTGCACCGAACACCGAGAACACCGGGACGTAGCCTACATAGGCCATGGCAAGGAGCAACGTCCCATAGAACAGGCTCCAGATGCCACGGATCTGTACGACACGCCACTGCTGTTTCATCAACCACTTCCTGACTCTCATCTCACACCACCCTGTCGTTTCTGCGGCGCCACAAAAGTGGCACCAAAAGTCTTCCGTAGCTCGCGTGCACGCTGCATGTCCTCATCACGGGTGACGCTCAGCGTACAGTACTCCTTCAAGAACTCAATGGCACGGTCAAGACACGATGTGTCCATGTCGAGAGCGGCAAACACATCACGCAGCGTCGTCAACACCGCGGAGTAGTATGGGAACACCGTCATGTAGAGCCTGGGTTGTGGGACATAACTGTAAGGGTTCCGCTCAACCTTCACGGTCAGGTCAGCAGACCACGCCTTGAGTTTCCGGTCGTAGTACCACCCCAGGGCGACCACAAACAACATCACAGGTACCGCCACGAGAACAATCCCCAGCAGCAGATAGTGTATAGGTACAGCATTGTTCTCCACTTGGTCTGGGAACAGGAACACCACGTAGAACGCCGCGAGGACTAGCACATCCTGTGTCATGCCCGTCAACGACTGCACCCATCCAATCCTCAGGATGTTCAGCTCGAACCAGAGCTTCATCCGGGCACCCAGCCCAACTGGACGTTTCGGTAACCGCTCCCGGGAGAAGGGGTGCGTCGCCATGAACTCTGCGGCAAGCCGTTCCGACAACTGCAAGTCCCTCCGGTTGGGACGCAGGCTGTAGAACCTCGCAAGGTACACGCGCAGGTCACGAATCCACGTACGGTCAAGCCCAAGCTTCTCGAACACACCCTCAAGCACACGCAGCGTTGCATTGAAGAACGGATAGCTCGCTGCCAGGTCCTTGAAGTTGGGGACATATCTGTACGGGTTCCTCTCAATTCCCACCTGCGTCTTCGGGCTCCACATCTTCGCCTTCACATCGTACGCCCAGCCCACGCCCAAGAAGAAGAAGAACAGGACCGTGCCCAACACGAGCGCTCCCAGCAGGCCCATGTCCTGCAGCACCGGCACGTACCGGTAGTACAACTTCCCCAGCACAAACATACCCATCCCCAGACTGAGGAGGGCACGCACCGTGCCAATCCGCCAGTACTGCTTCATCATCCACTTCAACTTGGACAAGGCACGTACATCTCCGAAACTCACCTGCCCCAGTGGACCTGCGTTTATAATCTATTCCGCGACCACCCCCTATTCCAC
>JALVPN010000135.1:0-3655 GCA_027031765.1 Promethearchaeota archaeon
ACGATGGCCTGACGGCAGTGGTCGATTGATGCGACCCACATGGTCGGTGGGAAACCGTACTCTTCCATCTTTGCACAGTACTCCTCCATCATTGCCGGGCTCTCAAGCCATGGGGTGTACCACGTGATGAAGAGAAAGCCGGCCTCCCAGAGCGAGTAGGGTATCGCAATCTTGTTGGGTTTCTTGAGGCGTGAGGCCACCTGCTTGGGATGGAGTTTCCACTGTGGGCACCGTGTCCCGGCCTCGGACTCGTACCACTTGTAGGTCTCGTCAATCTTTTTCTTCACGAACTCGAGCTCCTCGTCCGACCAGGCCCAGATCTCATAGTTCATCCAGTACTCACTGATGCCGATGCCCTTATAGAACTCGTAGTCGATGGGGACATTGGTCTTTGGCCAGCGCGTCATGACCAAGGGCCAGTTACCACCCTGCACCATGACTGTGTGCTCAGCGACACCAAGTTCGTGCTTGGATATCTCCCACGCTGGCCGGACGATGTCCTCCCAGTTCTGACCACCGTATGCTACCACTGTCTTGTGATGCGGGTGCGGCACGATCTTGATGGCGGCCTTCGTGATGATGCCCATGGAGCCCTGAGAGCCCAGGAACAGGCCGTCGGGGTTCGGGCCCGGCCCCCAGCGGTAGAATGGCTTCGCACCCGGGATGGCCCAGGAACCGGTCCGGAAGATCTCACCTGTTGGGAGCACCACCTCAAGGCCCATTATCATGTCGGCCTGCGGGCCGTAGACGCCAGTGACCAGTGAGAAGCCCCGTTCGATGGCATCGCCGAGCACTGTTGCCGCTGGCGGTGCGCCATCTGGGATTGGTGGGGCCCAGTCAGGATATTTGACCTTGAATATCCGCCAGGCATCACCAGACTTGACGCCAGGCTCGACAATCATGACACGGTTCTCCACATCCACAGTGAGCCGGTTCATGCGTGTCATGTCCATGTAGATGCCGCCGGGCTCGATTGCAGGCAGTGCGAAGCCGCCACTCAGCCCGCCCGCTGCAGGGGTCACTGGGATGAGGTGCTCATTGGCAACAACGAGGACTTCTGAGACCTCTTGGGCGTCTGCAGGCCGTACAATGACCTCTGGCAGCACCGCCTCAAGGCCCATGATCCCTCGCGCCATGTAGGAGTGACGCAGTGGTTCGCTGGTGGTGACGTACTGTTCGCCACATATCGCTTCCAGCTTCTTGACCACTTCGTCGGTCACGTTGTTGTACTCGACCAATGGTAGTCCTCCGTTCTCGGCACCCTATGCCGAGTCGTCAACTCATCGATGGTGCTCCACGCGAGATAGTCCCATCATAAATAGGCATCGACAGTGGCCTGCCATGCTACGACGTGGAGGTTTGGCCCCGGACTGCACTGCAGGTGCAAAACGGTGCCACACCCGGCATGTCAGCGGGCACTGGTGTCGGGCCTGGGCCCACTGATACTGGCACCGTCCACTCTCCAAGGGACGACTGTCGGTCGACCAGCAACTACAACACCACCCAGTCCATGGTCATAGCATCCGGGAAAGGACACGACGTGCTACTGTCGTGAACACATCCTCGACACCTTTGTTGAGTTTCACGGAGGTCTCAACGTACTCGGCACTGAACTTCTCGGCCATCTGTTGCCCGAGCTCTGTGGGTACGACACGGTCTGCGGTCAGGTCGGTCTTGTTCGCCACCACGACCGAAACGACGTTCCCGACATGTGCCCACACCTCCTCATGCCAGGCTTCAAGGTCTGTGAAGGTGGACTGTCGCGTGACATCATACATGTAGACAACAGCACGTGCGCCCTGGTAGTAGCCCGCCCGGACGTTGCCCAGGAAGTCCTGGCTGCCCATGTCCCAGATCTGGAGCTTCACCCGTGTGCCATCAATCTCCATCTGCTTGATTGCAAAGTCGGCACCGAGAGTGGGGGCGTAGTACTCCCTGAACTTTCCGGTAGTGTACCTAAGAATGATGGAGGTCTTGCCGACGGCCGAGGAACCCACAGTGACTATTTTGAACAGGTATGAGGGCGCCATGCTAAAGAACCCAGTCCTGTCCAGTCATATCAACTAGTTCAATGTTTCTGACAGGAACACTCTCGTTGAGGGTCACGTCAGGAAGTCCGGCAATGAACGGAGAAAGTCGGCAAGGCCGACCTTCTTCTTGAGCAGCTCTGGCGGCGGGGTGACACCGTACTGCTTTGCCAGTACGAGCACTGTGAGCTTGGATGCCGGTGTCAGCCGTGAGTACCTTACGAGGAAGTCCATGAGGTCGTCCTGTGAGTCCTCAGCAAGGTCTGCACCGAACAGCCCCTCCAACAGTGTGACACCCGACTTGGCACACAGTTCTACAATCTTCTCACGGCCGTGGATTGTGATGCCACGACGACTGACTGCACTGGCGAGCTCCTTCAATGAGGCCGACATGCTATCCAACATTCATCATCTCCAACCAATAGGCGAACTCCTCGAAGCCCCTCAGGTCCTGACCTGTATACCGCTCAAGGATGTACGACGAGTATGCACTCACAAGGGCTTCTGTGAACTTCTTCAGCTTCTTTCGTGGGAGGTGTGCTGCGAACTGGGCCAGAAGCTTCATCCACTCCCCGTACAGGTCCATGAGCCGCCTCGGGTCGAGACCTTCACAGAGCCGGGTGTCATACCCGATGGCCCAGCCCTCCTCTGCGATGCGTATCTCGCCTATGACCTCAGGCACCTGTATATTTGTCAGCGCCGCCTCAAGGGCCTGCCTTGACCCTTCCTCCGAATATGTCTGGGCGGCCACGCGAGTGGCGATATCGAGGGCCTCCTTTACCAAGAGGATCCGACGCTGCTCTCCGGACAGCACTTCGAACGCCCCCACCTCGACAAGTCGGTCCACCGCACGCAGCACGGAGCTCTCACTGTACTGGTCAGTGAGAAGGGAGACGACCTGCTGTACCGTCTTGCGCCCATCAATCGCACCCGCCAGACGTGGAAGGAGGACGAGCACATCCGGGTCGTTCTTGGCCAGCTCGGCACGCTCAGGGGACGTGCTCTGGAGCAGTGGTGACAGGGCAGAGGTCGCAACAAGGATGTCGGTCATGTCGAGGGTCTGCCTGAAACCTATGTGGCCAAGGGCGAACAGTCGCGACATCTCAGCCACGACCTCCTCCTCCCTGAGCCCACTTGACTCGACAATCTCGGCTATGGAGTGGACACCGTCAATATGCGACCGTACAACACCAGCCCCAATGTCAGTGCCGGGAGTCCCACCAATCATGAAGGGCACCCAGCGTGTGGACACCAGCCTCAGTGACAGGCGGCGTGCGACCTCTTCGCGGAACTCCTCATACCCCATACTGATGTCAATCTGGTCGCGCTCTTCCGGACCGAGCTGGGCCCACAGGACCTCGAAGTCCCGCAGCAGGTCTGTGAGCACAGGCGTGAGGTGTTCCCTCCACCGCCCCACACTTACGGCAACAAGTGTGAGGTCGTCCCCGGCAATCAGGGTGAAGACTCTTGCACCATAGTCCACTTGGAACTCCGACGACCGCCGGTTCATCACCTCGTTTGAGAAACTGCGGATGGCAGTGAGGAAACTGGACACCAGCATCGGGTTGAGGTCCTGTGCCCGCGGGTCAAGTTTCATGAAGAACTGTGGGATTCCCGCCCTGTCCATG
>JALVPN010000135.1:3665-11569 GCA_027031765.1 Promethearchaeota archaeon
CCTGAATGTTGTGGCCAAGCATCGCAAACCCACGTGAGGGAAGACATGTCACGCCTCATTAATCTATGTCATATGGCGAGGACAGTTGCCGCTGGCGGTGGCCGCCATGTGGACGCGGAAACTGGCACGAACACGAACGGCCCACTAGGACAGGATCAGCAACACCAGAGCACCTGACCTGCGATGCAAAGGTATTATAGTGACGGATGGCCCAAGCAAGCGTGAGGTCAAGCCATGCCTGCAAAGAAGAAGGGCTCCTCAGGGAAGAAACCACTGCTCGTCATACTCGTCGTCATTGGCGCGTTTGCTTTGGTTGCATGGCACGACGGCGTGGTGGGGACCACAGCAATCCGTGATATCAACCAGGGCGACGTTGGTATTGGAACGAAAGTGGTTGTGAAAGGATACCTCAAGATACGGATAGGTAATGTCCTCACAGTATCGGATGGAGAGGGCCACGCGATAACATTCGTGTGGGACGGGACTGTGCCCCCACTTCAGTCCGTTGTTGTCGTACGTGGGACTGTTCAGAGCATCTTTACGCTGGAGGACGTCACCGCTGTGGAAACAGCGTGGCTGTTCAAGTAGGACGGCATACATGGACAGAGTGTGGCATTGGAGTGAGGACAGAATCACAGGGCGGGGGCACCACCACGGGCACCATAGGGTGGATGACAGGGCATGAGAAGGGACGGGAGAACATGCAGGGTGACCATCAGAAAATCTTTGGCTCTTCCCACTCCCCAAAGACGTCACGCCACACGTCACAGATCTCGCCAATCGTGGCGTAGGCACGGACTGCCCTCACGACGTGAGGCATGATGTTCTCATCTCCTTCCGACGCTTTCCGCAGGCCGTCAAGGGCCTCTTGGACACACCGGTTGTCACGTTCCAGCCGCACGCGTTCCAGCCGCTCAACCTGTTTCCGTTCGACCTCAGGGTCAATCTTCAACACCGGTATTCTGATCTCCTCGCCCTCAAGCACAAACTCGTTGACACCCACGATGGTCCGACGTTTCTCCTCCACCTCACGCTGGTACCTGTATGACGCCTCGGCAATCTCACGCTGGAAGAAGCCCTTCTCAATAGCGGCCAGGACTCCGCCCATGGCCTCGACCCGGTCAAAGTACTTGTATGCCTCCTCTTCCATCTGGTTCGTCAGCCACTCGACGTAGTATGAGCCCGCAAGTGGGTCAATTGTATTGGCGACTCCACTCTCGTAGGCGAGCACCTGCTGAGTCCGGAGGGCCACACGCACCGCGTCCTCGGTGGGCAGGCACAGTGCCTCGTCCATACTGTTGGTGTGGAGCGACTGGGTGCCACCGAGCACGGCAGCAAGCGCCTGATAGGCGGTACGCACGATGTTGACCATTGGTTGTTGGGCGGTCAAAGAACACCCAGCGGTCTGGGTGTGAAAACGCATCCACAGTGAACGCTTCTTCTTTGCTCCAAAGCGTTCCTTCATCTCGCGGGCCCAGATCCGCCGCGCCGCACGGAACTTTGCGACCTCCTCGAAGATGTCGTTGTGGGAGTTGAAGAAGAAACTGAGCCGCGGTGCAAACGTGTCGACATCGAGGCCGCGGTCAATGCACGCCTGTACATACGTCATTCCATTGAGGAGGGTGAAGGCCAGCTCCTGCACCGCCGTCGAGCCCGCCTCACGGATGTGGTAGCCACTGATGCTGATGGTGTTCCACCGTGGGATGTGTTCTGTCGCGTACTCGATGATGTCCACGATGATCCTGAGCGACGGTTCAGGTGGGTAGATCCAGCTCTTCTGTGCCATGTACTCCTTCAACAGGTCGTTCTGGATGGTGCCACCAATCTGGTGAGAGGAGACACCTTGCTTCTCAGCGGTGACCATGTACATGGCAAGGAGTATCGATGCGGGGGCATTGATTGTCATGGATGTCGTGACCCTGTCCAGTGGGATGCCATCAAAGAGGATCTCCATGTCCTTGAGGGTGTCCACTGCGACACCCAGTTTGCCGACCTCTCCGCGCGAGAACGGGTGGTCGGAGTCGCGGCCGAACAGAGTAGGCAGATGAAAGGCAACACTGAGGCCGGTCTGACCGTTGGCCAGCAGGAACTTGTACCGTGCATTGGACTCCTCGGCGGTGCCCATGCCAGCGAACTGGCGCATCGTCCACAGCCGTCCACGGTACATGTTTGGCTGCACGCCACGTGTAAAGGGGTACTGGCTTGGGAAACCCAGGTCGCGCACGTAGTCAAAGCGTGGGATGTCAAGCGGCGTGTAGATCACCTTCACAGGCCTGCCCGACGTGGTCGTGAACTCCTTGGCCCGCTCAGCGTACTTCTCCTGGTGTGGTCTGAGGACCTCGGACTCCCACTGTTCCTTGGCCTTCCGGATTGCCTCGAGTTCAGGGTCGAGGGGTGCAGACTCGGGCTCAGCTCTGTCTGTGACCATGACGGCTCGCTCCTGCTCTATTTCAGGTGGTCCTCTCATCGAACATCGGATATTAAGTAATCGGATGGCCGTACAATTGCCGGTGGTGGGCATGACCACGTTGCTGTCATAGGGGACGGTGGAGACCAGGGCGGCTGACGACCGGGCCGTCCAGTGGGTGCTCACGGGCTAGAACTCAAAGCCACGCCGTGCAAGCACCTTCTTCGTCGCATAGTAGTGTTTGACCTCGGTCATCTCAGTGACGAGGTCAGCAGCCTCTATCACTTCAGGACGGGCGTAGCGTCCAGTCATTATCAGCTCCACATCGTCCGGCTTCATATCAATGAGGGCCAGCTGCTCGTCAAGCGAGATGAGGCCCCACTCAACAGCGACATTGATCTCGTCCAGGATGAGCACATCGCACCGGTGTTCCTGGAGGGCCTCCTGCGCCATGCGTAGGCCCTTCTGTGCCAGCTCGATGTCCACCGGGTCCGGGTTCTCCTTGTCGACAAAGGTCTCACGGCCCACTGGGACCACCGTGAAGCCCGGGATGCTCTCCGTAGTCCTGAACTCACCATAGTTGACATCGTCGTCGCCATCTCCTCGCCACGCGACCTTTGCCTTCATGAAGCATATCATCAGCACGGTGAGGCCATGGCCCGCAGCCCGGAGGCCGGCACCCAGTGCACAGGTCGTCTTGCCCTTGCCATTCCCGGTATAGACCTGCACCATCCCCGGGGCTGGTGGATGCGTCAACCTAGTCAGACTCCCGTTTCAGGCGTATTGTCATCTCGGCCACACGCCTGCCGAGCTGTCTGCTCGCCTCGACCGCCAGCGGGTCGTCCTTTGCCGTGCGCCACTTGCCCTCGTCGGTCTGCATGCTGCCGATACCGAACGGCCCATCACGGACCGGGTTACCCACCGCCCCGACAACGACCATGCCATGGGCCAAGGCGTACCGGTTGAGGAGGTCCACGATGTGCTCCTGACCCCCGTACCGCAGGCCCGCATACGTTATCACTCCGAAGACCCTGTCACGCAGCCGGTGATCCAGCATCTTGAGGGTGCGTGAGCGGTCCATCAGGTTCTTGAGGACGCCCGGCACGGAGGTGAAGTACGACGGTGCGGCCACAATGATCCCATCAGCCGACTCCATCTTCCCCTCAATCAGGCCCATGTCATCCTTTTCGCTCTCCGGGCACGGCTTGCGCCTGACGCAGTTGTCACACCCGGTACAGGGTAGGACTGTGAGCTTTGAGAGGTCGAGTAACTCCGTGGCACCCGAAACACTCCGGGCATCAAAGAGCTCCACTGCGGCCTCCAAGGCCTGCTGGAGCAGGAACCTGGTGCTCGACCGCTCCCCACGAGGGGAGCCCGAGATTCCGAGGACCAACATGATGAGTCACGTGTCTGTGGGGTGGCGACCCTCATTTAGCACTTGCGGCCCGGATGGTGTGTATGCACTGGCACACCTGTCTGTTTCTCTGTCAGTCATACAGACACCGGTCACCGCACTGTACGCCCGCCAAGCGCAGGACTTGGTGCTGGCCCTTGCTGACGGCCTGTCAGCATGTGCGACCACGCGATGAGTACAGCACCTCAGTTGTCCACAAGCTGCGCCACGGCCCGGTCCAGCATCTGTGCCAGTTCGCCTGCAACACTCATGACCCGGACACGTCTGGCAGAACGGTGGGTCGCAATAACGACTGTGAGCCAGCGCACCCGTAACAGGTAGGCCCTGAACTCTCCGATGCCGAGCTCTACCGGTACGACACCAGTAGCACCACTCGGTACCAGCTGGTCAATGGCAGCCCTGATTCGTAGTAAATGGCTTTCTGGGACATTGCCCTGGAGCATTCTGCCATGCATGTCGAAGACCCCGACGTACGAGACTTCTCCATACTCAAGTGCGTGGTCGACCACCTCTTCAGCGGCCCTTACGACGTCGTCCGTCACCCAGTCGGTGTCCATCATCACGATACTGTCCACCATCCGTGCCACATCGGTCAGGGCGCTCAAGTCCCCATCCCATGACGGCAGTATGTGCCCATAGTCGCGTGCCAGTTCCTTGCCAATGGCAAGCATCTTCTTGGCTATGACGGGCACTGCACCGTCACCCCTAGTGAGGAAGACAATGGCAAACCTCTTGAAGAACATGTAGACCCACTGAAGGTCGCCCTGCATCAATGTGTATGCCTTCTCAAGCCTAGTACTACTCCGGGAGTGGAACAGGGTGACCGTCGCTTTCACGAGTGGAGGCAGGGGATCTGATGAGCACGCTGCGCCGTTGGGCCTGTATGAACGGGCCAACATTGTCGCGCCATCAGGACGGATGATGAATGCCGAAAGTATCATGTGAGACCCCCACTACTCTGGTTCAACATACCACCAATCATAAGGGTTGCCCGTCTGGACCACAACACAGTCACCGTGTGCATGACGTGTGGGCCCGCACACCATCGACGGAATACCACAGTACCTGAGACCGCTGCCTACAGCGCCCGGCAGGCACAGTGGCAGGTCAGCAGCAAGTCGCCGATAGCGGAGAGCAACGGACACTATGTCGGCCAACGCCTTTCTATTGTGGGCCACACACACGACACGGGGCACGTCGTGGCCAGGAAGAGAGAGGTCTCGGGCCTAGGTGTTCCCTTGAAGTGAGGGGTCACTGAACGCACGAGCGGCCTCGGTTTCCAAGCGCCTAGTGGTCACGTGGGGATGTGGAATGCAACACGATAAGAGTAGGAGACCTGGTAAGGGTCGGCAGCTCCATCACGACCGACAAGGCCAGTGCTGGTGGCGCCGTTCAGGTCAGTGGAGATGCTTCTGTGCGTCTGCTCGGAGCCGGCAGTTCGACGACTGTTTGGGGACGGTTGACCGTGAAGAGATTGCGGTAGTGGGGGGTGAGAAGTTCCACTGTGGGAAGGCCGGCCGTGTGGCTATTGGCGGGAGCCTCGTGATGACAGGGAGTGTGGAGGTCGACTCCACCCAGGCCGTGTGGAAGACGGTCGTGGGCCGCGAGTCCCGAGCACAGTCTGTTGATGTTGGTGGCACTTTCGTTGCAGGCGGGGGCTTGTGTCCGTGGCCACAGATGTCGGTGGAAAGGTGCCATAGAGGGAGCACAAGCTGTGCCGAGATGGATGTCGGTGGAAAGGTCAAGGTGGCAGGAGGGCCCAGGCATACTGTTGGTCCTGCATACGGGCACAGGGTCAGGCTGGAGGAGAGAGCAAGGATGAGGAGGGTCTACGGGGACAGGTCATACCTGGAACGCGGCGCCACCATCTGGTGATGTGGTGTACACGGAGAGTCTAGACATGGAGGAGGGCGTCACGCTGTCTACGGAGCCGTTGCGTACGGAGAGCCCCCCACCACCAGATGAGTTGTAAGTGGGATGTGTTCAGCTCGATTGTGGTAGCACCTTGTAGACCATCACGTGGCCTTGAAGCGGACGCGTCGTCCATCGCGGACCTTGGTGAGCCGCCCCTCATCTACCAGCTTGTTCAGTACCTCACTTGTCCGTGACCTCGAACGACCCCAGCGTCGTGCAAGCTCGTCGGCGGTGAGGGCAGAGCCGGCCTCGTGGACCATTGCCAGCAGGCGGTTCCAGCTGAGGTCTTCGCGCACCCTGTCTGAACTGTCGTCCACGTTCAGGTCGTATGTCGGACTTGGCGGAATGCACGGCCGGGTCTTCAGCTCGCTGACCTGGCGTGCGAGGTCATCGACCGTCCTTGTGAGGGCCCGGAGCGTCATCCCAATCCGCTGGACTTCCCGTCGGAGCTCTTCCAGTACATCATTCTCGACCACTCTCAGTGCCCCCGTTGATAGTCCGACCGGAACTCGACATAGTTACGCCTGCGCTCCTTCTTCTCAATGCGTTCCTTCGTGTCCTCTGCACGGACATCGGTGCTTCGCTCAATCACGTAGTCGAAGGACACGTGTGTGCCCGGTGTGTTCTCGCCCCTAGGGGCATCAAGTGCGTCCTGCTCTTCTGTCGCGCTCGATGGTACTATGAGGACGTTGGAGAACCGTGCTGAGGCCTCAGCAGCCGTGCTGTTGCAACCATGTCCGGTAGTAGGTGTATTCGTGAGGTCATAGGTCGCCTCCTTGATGTCGAGGCAGTTCTCGGCGAGGATTTCACTAGTCGACCTGAAACATGGTATCCGCTTGTGCCTGTATGACATGTCAGTGCACCGTCAACAACAATCAACAATGGACTGGTAGCGGGAGCCATTATAAGACTTTGGTAATGACCATGAAACGGTAGGACGACCATAGAGTCAGGTGGGCCAAATGGAGGCCAGGACATCGAGTGGTGGGCACGGGTTGGACACAGCCATGTCGTACGGCAGGGCTCAGGGCTCTGCCACGAGCTTTCTTGCAAACGTCATGTACCCGGTGTGACCGACCATCCATGTGGGGGGTCGTGTCTTGCCCTCACGGACCATGATTTCCCGGACGAGCACCTCCAAGGTCTTGATCATGCCCCACCTGTTGTCTTCCCGCAGGGCCTTGCAGGTACGCATCACCTGTTCGATTGTGGGGCTGTAGCTGGCGAGCACACGGCTCGGACAGAGGGCCTCGTGAGCCGTCTTGAGCACCTCCCAAGGGGTAGCGAGGTCGAGCACCACCGCGTCCACATCTCGTTCTTCGATACCGTCACGCACATCCTTGCAGTACATTGTGATCCGGTCCATGTCGGCAAAGCGTGAGAGGCTCTTGTGTGCACTCCGGTACATGTCCTCCCGCACCTCGTACGTGTAGACGTGGCCAGAGTCCCCCACCACATTGGACAGTACCCACGTGAGGGCGCCTGAGCCCGTGCCAGACTCGACGACCCGTGAGCCCGCACCTATGCCGGTCTCCACGATAATCATGCCTGCGTCCTTGGGGTAGACAATCTGCGTGCTGCGTCCCATTGCCACTTGGATGTCGGTGACTGTGGGCCTGTGCACTTCGAACACCTGTCCGGAGTGGCTGCGAATTCTGATGCCATAGGGCCGGCCAATGAGGTCGTCATAGTGGATGATGCCCCTATTGGAGTGGAACGCCGCGCCGGCCTGCACCTTACGGAGCCACGTCCTTCTGGCATCAAGGTAGATGCGGACATACGCCCCGTCCTGGATTGTCTCGTGCATGGTGAGGGGTTCTGATGGGACTCGTTTTGAGTCTTGCTGACTCGGAGGACAACACAGGCGCGATGTCAGGTGGTACCCCGTGTACCGGGTCTGTTGTTGGGGTCATCCCCCATGGTTGGCCTTATAAGACCCGCCTCATCTCTTCACACGAGGTGGAAGACCTTGAGTAGCGGAGGTGTGACACCACCTATTAACATGAAGATTGCCTCAATGACAGACCTTGCCAGGATGCTCGTTTCTTGGTCTCAGAGGGACCGGCCTGCAAGCATGTTCTACTTTGAACACAAGGGGAAGCATATCTACGGGACGCTAATTTCCAATCCGGGGTACTATGAGTACCATGGGCTCCCACTGTGGATCTA
>JALVPN010000135.1:11579-12116 GCA_027031765.1 Promethearchaeota archaeon
GAGGGGAACTTCCTCGCGTACAAGGCCAGACCAACGGAGAGCATCAAGTTCGTTGGGTCAGTCGACAGCGAGCCCATGACAGTCCATCTACCCATTATCCGTCTTGCTGAGAAGCCCGCACTCATCGACCTGTAGTGAGGTGTTGTCACTGGGCCGTGGGTGGGCAGCTGGCCGACCAACATGCGGCCCGGTCGTGTGGCAGGACAGAAGGTGTGTTCGCGGACGGGGCAACAGACACAGCCGGCCCCTGTTGTTCAGTCCCGCTGTAGGGTCGACCAGAACGTACGGTGCGAGCGCAGCCAGCGACGCGCATCAGATACTATGAGTGAGTGGTCGAACGCCAGGTCATTGAGGACGGGCGAGTCGAGCGGGCACCACACCGTATCGGCGGCGTCATCGCCAGCCTGCGCCTCGCCGGAAACCCGGCGACCTATGAAGGCTACCGTGAGGGTATGGTGTCGAGGGTTACGGGACGGGTCACTGTACACACCGAGTATCTCTACGAGCTCGATACACAGACTGGTCTCCTCGGACACC
>JALVPN010000136.1 GCA_027031765.1 Promethearchaeota archaeon
GAGTGGGAGGGGTCCGCAGGATGGGAAAAGTTCATATCGGGAGTTGGTAGCGGATGTGGCTGGTGTCCCAGAATGAGAGAGGGCCAGTGATTCAAGTCCAGCACATGTGTGGAAGGCCTCACAGAGGTGAGTTTCTCTTCTCAGACGATGACACGGTCCTCTTCTCTGGAGGTATTCTCGTTGCGAGCAGCAGTTGAGATTGACAGACTAACGAAGACATTTGTGAGCACACGCAGGAGGGCCTTGGTGGTACCTGTCAGCAAGAAGACGGTCCACGCGTTGAAGGAGGTGACCCTAGACATACCGCGTGGGACTGTGCACGGGCTGCTGGGGCCGAACGGGGCTGGGAAGACGACGCTGGTCAAGTGTCTAGCGACCCTCGTGCTGCCGACGTCTGGGACGGCGAGGGTGATGGGCTATGACATACTCCGTCAGCCGGACCATGTACGTGCTACGATTGGCGTGTGCCAGGGCAATGAGCGGAGCATATACTGGAAGCTGACCGCACGGGAGAACCTTGTCTTCTTCGGGAGGCTCTACAGACTTACGGGTAGTGAGGCCAAGGAGAGGGCTGACGAACTGCTGGGGCAGATGGGACTCCTTGACAGGGCTGACGACAAGGTGGAGGACCTGAGCCACGGGATGCGGATGAAGATCGTCTTTGCGCGGGCGCTGCTCCACGGACCGCCCGTGCTCCTGCTGGACGAGCCGACGCAGGGCCTGGACCCGACCTTTGCGACTGACCTGAGGAGGTACATCAGGGACCGCCTCAGCGACAGGACCATCCTGCTGACGACACACTACATGCACGAGGCCGACATGTTGTGCGACAGGATTGCGCTCATCAACGAGGGCGAGATCAAGAGCCTTGGGACACCGCACGAGCTGAAGGAGCGTGTGCGGGACTATGACAGCCTGCACGTAAGTGTCCGGGGTGAGCCGGACGTCGCACGGCTGCGGGGCATTGACGGTGTCATCAACTGCACCGAGAGGCGCCGGGACACGCATGTGGAGCTGGTGCTGACAGCACATGACGGCTACGAGCTTGCTCACAGGGTGCTCGACCTGTTGCATGACATGCCGGGCGTCAAGGTCGAGAACTTTGAGGTTAGAGAGCCCACCCTCGATGACGTGTTCTTACAGCTGACCGGGAGGAGGATTGAGGACTGATGGCACAGACGACAGTTGAGACCACGGGGCAGGCGCTCCCACCGGGCCCTGCACGCACTGACTTCACGCCGCGACTGGTAGACTGGACAGCCGCGTGGCTCGTCGCAGAGAAGGAGCTCCGTGTCTCCCTCAGGTATCCCGCCAACTTCATCGCTTGGGCTGTGATGCCAATCCTCTGGCAGGCGCCCATGATCCTCATGGCGGTGGCCATTGGCGGAGACCTCACGCACTTCACCGAGCTGTCCGGCTTCAGCGACTTTGTGAGGTTCACGGTGATCGGCTGGTTCGTCGCGTCGTACCTTGACAACAGCATCTGGGCAGTGGGCAACAACTTCCGGTGGGAACAGTTCGGTGGTACGCTTGAGTCCCTTTTCTGTGCGCCGGTGCCACGGGTCAGTCTGATGCTGGGGGCTGCCGTGGCGAGCACGGTGACGGCGACGATTGAGGCGACCCTCATGCTGGCGTTCGCCTGTGGGGTCTTTGGCACTGGGTATGCGATATCGACAATCGGGCCGGTCATAGTCGTGTTGATAGCGATGATTGTCGCCCTGCATGGCCTCAGTTTCATGCTTGCAGGGATAATCATCGTGTTCAAGGACCCCAGTGTGCTCACGGAGTTCGTGGCCACGGTCACCCGTGTGCTCACACCCATCAGTTATCCGGTCAGTGCGCTACCGCGCTGGGCAAGGTGGGTGGCCTATCTCATGCCATCGGCACTGGCCCTCGTCGCAATCCGGTACTTTGCAATCAGTGGCACCTTCGACGTCGTGATATTCTTGCAGACGCTCGTTGGGCTCGGCCTCCTCTCCGTGTTCTTCTGGAGTGTGGGACTTGTGACTTTCAGGGCGGCCGAACGCTGGACGCGTGACCGCGGGCACATTGGAGGGTTCTGATGTGAGCGACGACCGTGGAGGCCCTGACGACATGACGGGAAACAGTGAAGAGGACGGCATTCATGAACGCATGATGGCACGTCGCAACATAGTGACAGAGCTGAGGGCGGCGAGTGCGATTGCGGTCAAGCAGTGGCGCGTTGAGTTCGCGTATCCACTCACCGTCCTGTGGTTCGTCCTCTTGCCAGTGATGTGGATGCTGCCATACTTCATCACAGGAGTGGCCCTTACCGGGGCGATGCAGTCACCAGCCCTTGAGGCATCCGTGGGCACCAGTGACTGGGTGAGCTACGTCTCGATTGGCACTGCCTACATGGGGCTGACCCTTTCCATGATATGGGGCACCGGGCACGCGTTGAGACGTGAGCAGAACGTTGGCACCCTTGAAACCCTGATGGCGATGCCCGTCAGGCGGGGCACCCTCGTTTGGGGCTCGATGCTCCACGAGCTCCAGCACGGGGGCCTGGGAGTGGTACTGCAGCTCGTCGCCTCGGTCTTCCTGTTCGGTGTCAGCCTGAATGCGTGGGGTGTCCTACCTGCCCTCGCCATAGTCGCACTGTCAGTGATCGGACTGCAGGGGATTGCGTTCGCAGTAGCATGCATTGTGCTCGTCGCAAAGCGGGGCTGGATGCTCACGGAGGTTCTGGGTGACATCATGATACTGGTAGCGCCGATGGCGTACCCGATTGCGGTGCTGCCGCCAGTGCTCCAGTACATCTCTGTGGCCTCCCCCCTCACGTGGTCTGTAGAGGGGTTCCGTGGGTGTCTGATGTACGGCCTCGCCTACGAGGGG
Source organism: Promethearchaeota archaeon (assembly GCA_027031765.1). GTDB lineage: Archaea > Asgardarchaeota > Thorarchaeia > Thorarchaeales > Thorarchaeaceae > JALVPN01. The sequence goes on from JALVPN010000136.1 coordinate 2,857, forward strand.
CTGCTGCGTGCCGTCATGGCGCTCGTCATACTGGACACGGTGTACCTGACAATAGGGGTGCTGATGTTCATGGCCACCGAGAGGTGGGTGCGTAAGAGGGGCGCCCTAGCACAGTTCTAGACCTCAGCTAGTGGGACTCACTGACAGCGCCGGGGTACCGTCACGTTGGCACCCGGACCTTGGTGACGCCTTCAGTGTAGAGCCTGGCCGGTTCGTTGCGCAACGAGCCCACCAGTGTGAGACCACCACGCGACGCCGTCCGGATGCCGGCAGTGGTGGCCACTGCGAGGGAGCCCAGCACAAGTATCCCAGCCTCAAGGGCCTTCTCCACCATGGTGCCAGTGAGCCGCCCGGACACTACGGCGACACAACGACTGGGACACAGGCCACCAAGGACAGCAAGGCCGATGGCCTTGTCAAGTGCGTTCAACCGGCCGATGTCCTCGGCGAAGAAGACCTCACGGTCGGTCGGGCTGCACAGGACGGCTGCATGCGCTGCACCCGTGGCCCTGTGGACGACTTGGCGTTCCTGGAGCGCGGCCGCACACGAGAACAGCGATGTCAGTGAGACCGACCGCAACGGGGGGCACGGCCCTGTCGTTGGCCTGTGTTCGATGACGCACTCGACACGGCCGCTGGTGACACGGGTCACACGCACGGCACTCGGGTCACGGACAATGCCCGTGGACAGTAGATGGCCGACACACAGCTCACGTTCGTGTCCTGGTAGGTAGGGGAGCGTGACTATGGGCCGCCCCTCGACGACGAGCTCCAGGGCCTCCTCGATGGCGACCCAGTCGGGTTCGGGCTTCCTGCCAGTGCGTGTGATGACAATGGTCGTGACCTGTCGGGACTGCTGTGGTGGGCCCATGGGCTGGTGACTGGTGCCGGCGTCTTATCAGTGTGAGGGGAGCGGACAGGGCACCACACGTTGCGGGACCGAAGGGTGTGCCCGATGAGGGGCATGCGGGACGACAATTATATGGCCGGACTGTCAGGACACGGCCAATGGCACCTAGCGACACAACACCCCCTGTCCGGCCGACCAGAGTGCCGGGACCAATGGTGATAGCGGCGGCAACTGGTCTCGGGGTATTCCTGTCTGCGCTGGACTCGTCAATAGTCAACGTGTCACTGGTCACGGTGGCCCGGGACCTCGCTGTAGGGCGCGAAGAGATACAGTGGGTGGTGGTGGCATACCTGCTCGTGTACACCGCGTTCATGCCCCTGATGGGCAAGGTGGGTGACAGGCTGGGCCTGGAACGGGTGTTCCAGAGTGGAATGGTGCTCTTCATGGCAGGCTCGCTGATGTGTGCCCTGTCGCACTCGTTGGTACAGCTGGTCGTTGCCCGGCTGTTCCAGGCGTTGGGTGCGAGCATGATGGCAGCAAACGGCCTGGCGCTGATCGCCTACTTCACGACGCCGGAAGACCGTGGGCGTGCCATGGGCCTGAACTCGGTCGTCCTTGCTGCTGCACTGGCAATGGGGCCCGTGATTGGCGGCGTCCTCAGTGAGCACTTCGGCTGGCCCAGTATATTCCTCGTCAACCTGCCGGTGGGACTGGTCGGGCTCGTATTCTTCCACTACGAGGTCGGGGCAACTGAGAGGGATGAGGAGGTCGCATTTGACGTCCCTGGTGCCCTGCTGCTGCTCGGCGGACTGGCAGTCACTGTGCTGACGGTCTCTCTTGCCAGACGCCTGACGCCGGACTACACCCTCCCGCTGGTCGCCCTTGCCACCCTCTTCTTTGTCGGCTTCGTCCTCCGCGAGGAGGCGTTCCATACACCCATGATACCGGTCGCACTGATGGCGGACCGGCGCATTGCAACAAGCGTGCTGTCTGCCCTCCTGATGTTCATTGCAATCGTGCCTGTCACCTACATGTTCCCCTTCTTCCTGCAGGAGGCGCTCGGCTACGACCAGTCAATGACGGGCCTGCTGCTCGTCGTGCACCCGCTGGTGATCTCCATCGTGGGGCCTGCTGCCGGTCTGATGTCCGAGCGGGTGAGCGGTGCCGCCCAGACATCTGCTGGCCTTGTGCTGGTGGCCGCCGGTCTCTTTGCAATGGGTGCTGCAACACCACATGTCCCCTCCATGCTTGCTGCAGTCGCAGTAATGGGCGTTGGTACCGCCACGTTCTCTGTCGCCAACGGAAACTTCGCCATGACCGCGGCGCCCCCACAGCACAGGGGTGTGGTGAGCGCGCTCGTGAACGTGGCACGGACAACGGGCTTTGCCATTGGCACCGCAGGCGTGACCGCGGTCTTTGTGGTGGTCTACGGTGTGCTCACCGGGATACCCGGAGGCCCACCCACGATAGATGTGACCGCCTACATACTGACGTACAGGGCCGTGGTCTGGACGTTCTCGCTGTTCGCCGTGGCCGGGGCCGTGGTGTCACTCGTCCGGGGCCCGGTCAACAGGACGGGTACGGACGCTGTGGGAGAGCAGGCCACAGCACACGCACGGGACACAGAGCACCCCGGGACTGGACTGTCAGGACAGTAGGGGCATGTGCTGGGTGACCGGGCCACGGTCGCAGGTAGCACAACAGTAGGACTAGAGCCCGACAGCGTCGACCAGGACGAGTACACGCTGTGCGTAGCTCGGGTGGTCGCTTGTCATACTGTGCTGTCGCGCCTGCGCCTCGAACAGGAACCGTCCAGGGTGCTCCTTCAACTCTTTCACGAGTGTGCGGATCTCGTCCTCGGAGAGACGGTGGTCACTGTCCGTGTCAATGGTGCGCCAGTCGACCGTCGGGACTGGGGGCGCTGTGTCCGCCTGTGTCATCCGCCGCTCCTTCAGCAGGGCTGCGGCCGCGGGCTCTACAGCCGCCCTGATCTGGTCGTCGGTCAGGGCCACCTCGTAGACCCTGCGCAGGTGCTTGAGCTTGAACATGAGGTACAGTGCGGGGGCCAGTTCTCTCGCTGTGCGCTCGTCCATTGCTGTCCGTGGGTACTCCTTCACCATGACGAGGAGTTCCTCAACGGTGGGAGGGCCCCGTCGCATGGGGTCGCGTGACTCGAGCCACTCGACCTCCTCCAGCAGTACGCTCATCGCCTCTGTCCGCTGTCCGAGGTGCACCAAGGCGTTCACCATGTCCACGAGACTTGTCTGTCTCGCAGCCGATATGTCCGCGAGGTGCTCGGCAATCCTTGAGGCCGTACTGCTGAGTGCCGTCGACACCCAGATGGCCGCTCTTGACAGGAGGAACACCACCCCAAGTATGGCGAGTCTGACCAGTGCGAGCAGGAGGTCCTTCTGCATGAGCAGCGCGTTCATGACACCCGTGACGAGGACCAGCCACACGTATGCATATGCCACGAGCACCGAGACTGCGGGGAGTGATGCCAGCAGGGCGATGAAGGAGTCGTGGTTGGCGACATGTCCGAGCTCGTGGGCTACGATTGCCTGCACCTCTTCGGGCCCCAAGAAGTCGAGTGCATTCGAGTAGAGCACGACAACAGTGCCGATGAAGGGCAGACTGATGGTCATGGCGTTGGGAATGGGCGAGTCAACAAGATAGATACGTGAGACCGACACGCCTGCCTGCCTAGCCCTAGCAAGCACCCATTCAACAATCTGTGCACACTGATACCGGCAGGCCCACCCGTCCTCTTCAGGTGTCGGGTAGAGCATCCGGACTGACGGGTCGCGGAGCAAGCGTACTGTATTCAGCGTGAGGACAACAGAGTGAAGACACACTGCGAGCACTACCAGTGCCGCTGCCACAGAGGGGTCTGCGGGTGCGGCCCCTATGCTGACGAACACGGGGTTGGAGTCGTCGAAGCGGAGCAGCGATACTAGTACCAGCTGGGCCACACCGAAAGCTACGAACGCGCCCAGGGTAACCCACTTGAGGGTGTTGAGTCTTCGGACAGGGTTCATGTCTTCCACCGCGTGTGCACAATGGTCCACGGATGGGAGGCCCACCATTTGAACCCAGCGCAATAGCACTCAGTGGGCACTGGTCGTGTGGTCGGCAACATGCAACAGGACGGGCGCTCCACACCAGCTACAAGAGCACGACGCGGGGGACACTGCGTCAGGAGTTTCACAGCACGGTACTGGCACAGGCCCGTGCGGCCCGTGTGGTCGCGGCCCCGGTGCGTGGCCCAGAGCACTTATCAGGGGCACATGCGTACCGCCGGTGCTGGCGGAGATGATGGAGCACGGTAAGGAACTCGCTGAGTCATGTATGCAGTATGCCCTCGAGCTGGGTGCGGACTATGCTGACGCGAGGTTTGTTACGACGACCATTGAGGGACATGTGTACCGGAATGGCGCACCAGTATCCGGTGGCAGGACACCCAGTGCAGGTATTGGCATGCGGGTGCTGGTGGAGGGCTCCATGGGCTTCGCGTCCATCGACAGGCTCGACCGTGGCCTGGCAAGGAGCGCCGTAGAGACCGCTGTCAAGATGGCCCGGACTACGAGGAGGCGCGAACCGGTCGACATGGGCGGACCGGTGTCGAACAGGGCCTCCTGGAGCATGGATGTACGAGATTCGCTGAGGGGTGTCGATATCGATACCATTGCCGGTCTGGCGGGCGAGATGAACAGACAGATGGAAGGGCTACCATCGTACACCCTGATACTGAGCCCAGTGGTGTGTGACAAGTATCTCGTGACCAGTGAGGGGACCGAGGTCACCGGTCACACCGAGCAACTCCAGACATACGTGCTCCTCACAGGACACGGCAAGGCTGGTTCCGAGCAGCGGTTCATGGACCTGACGACGGCAGGTGGCTGGGAGAGGGTCAAGGACACAGGCCTCGTGGAACGGGTCGCCGACGAGGTTCAGCGTTTCAAGCGCGTGCTTGAGGTGGCCGTTGCACCCAAGGAGCTCGTGCAGCAGCCTGTGGACATGGTGGTCGGCCCGGAGGTCGCCGGCATCATCGCACACGAGAACGTCGGCCACCCGAGCGAAGGCGACAGGATCATGGGCCGTGAGGGGGCACAGGCGGGCGAGAGCTTCTGGCGCGACCTCAAGATAGGGGAGGCCCGCGTGGGGTCGCAGCAGGTCACTGTGTGTGAGGACCCGACCATACCGAACACAGGTGGGTTCTACCTCTATGATGACGAGGGCGTGCGGGCCCGGAGGCGTTTCCTGATAAAGGAGGGCGTAGCCAACGAGCCGCTACTGAACAGGGAGTTCGGTGCCAGGTTCGGCACTGGTTCCAACGGTGCTGCAAGGGCGGCCGGGTTCGACAGGGAGCCCATCATCAGGATGTCGAACACCTTCTTTGCAGCGGGAGACCACACGTTCGAGGAGCTGTTCGAGGGGATATCCCTTGGTGTGTACATGCGGTCGTTCAGTGAGTGGAACATCGACGACCGGCGGTACCAGAGCAAGTACACGGGCTGTGAGGCATACCTGATACGTGATGGCGCGCTCACCGACACGCTGGTCAAGAGGCCCATACTGGAGTCCACCAGCGTCGGCCTGCTCAGTGCGGTGGATGCGGTCTCCAAGGACGAAGTGTTGGATTTTGCAGCCACTTGTGGCAAGGGGGACCCGATGCAGCCGGTGCCCGTCTACGCAGGGGGCGGGCACGTACGCATCCGTGGCATCAGGCTGGGAGGTGTTGGGTGATGACTGGGTTGGACACGCTGATGAGATATGCCGACCGGGCGGTGGAACACGCGGGCGACCGCGTCAACTGTGTCATTGCAAGGTGCACACAGGGCACGGAATGGCAGATCCGTTTCTCGCAGAACAACGTCGACATCAGCAAGGTGTGGGAGCGCCTTGGAATAGAGGTGTTCGTGGCCCTTGAGGGCGGTAGGACAGGCTTTGGAGAGCGCTCTGTGACGAGCGAGGAGGACGTGGTCGCTGCTGTCGATAGTGTGGTGGCCTTCACGGAACGGATGCCTCAGTCCGTCTTCTACGCCGGTGTTGAACAGAGGGCCACAAGGTACGAGGCGTCGACAGAGGACTATGACAACAGGATTGAAGAGTTCGGTGAGAGGGCACCAGAGCTGGTCAATGCATGTATCGACGCTGCCATCGAGAGTGGTGCCACGCGAGTGGCCGGTGCCCTGAAGTTCTCACGCAGGCTGAGCTGTCTGCGTACGGGCCACGGCGTGGAAGGGCGTGCCATGAGCACAGCCTATGACCTCAACGTGCGTGCATTCCAGGAGCAGCTCGACTGGTCAGGTCAGGGACTTGCCTGTGGTACGGTCCCGTCGGCGGCAGAGGAGGAGATGCTCGCAGCAGGACACAGGGCTGGCGAGCTCGCCAAGAAGGCTGTCGGCGCCGTGCAGGGCAAGCCGGGGGTCTATGACCTCATCATGTCGCCCACTGTTGCAGCGAACGTCCTCGGCTACATCCCGGCCTCAGCAAACCCAATCATGGTGCTTATCGGGGTCTCCCCACTGGGCGACAAGATTGGCGAACAGATCGCCCCAGAGTGGGTCAGTGCGGCCGACGACCCCACAGTGCCCGGTGGCCTCATGCGCAGGACGTTCGACTTTGAGGGCACGCCCGCACAGCGGGTCGATATTGTGAAGGACGGCGTGCTCAAGCAGTTCATCCACAACACATCGACGGCGGCGATGTACGAGGTCGAGAGCACCGGCAGCTCGGAGCCAACAGCACTGGGTGGTCAGATCAAGATGCTGCTGCCGGCACCGAGCAACATAGTCTTCAACAATGGCGACACGTCGGTGGAGGAGCTGTTCTATGTCGACCGGCCGACGATATATGTGACCTCAAACTGGTACACCCGGTGGCAGGACTACAGGGAGGGCACGTTCTCAACGATACCCAGGGATGCCATGTTCCTTATCGAGGGTGACAGGTGGACACCGATCAAGAACCTGCGGATAAGCGACAACAGCCTCCGCATGTTCCGGAACATCGATGCCATGGCAGACGACAGGACACAGGTCTACTGGTGGGAGGTGGACGTCCCGACATTCATCTCCACAGTGCGTGTGACCGACTGCAGGTTCACTGCGGCCACCCAGTAGGAGGGACATCCGGGCCGAGACGACCACCGTAGGCCCCGTCCCTAAGGGTGCTGGTACAGGGGACTTCACGACGTGCGGAAATGCTCTCTGGCCGAAGCGGCCGCGTTCAGGAAGACTTCGGCCACGCACTCACCGGTCTTGGCGCTGGTCTCGAAGTAGTCGAAGTGCAGCATCTTTGCGAGGGCCCGCCCCTCCGCTTCAGAGACCGCCCGCCTGTCACGCATGTCGCACTTGTTCGCGACGAGGGACCCACCAATGGGGCCACAGGTGGCAACGCAGGCAGTGTCAGCAAGGGCACTGTACCAGGTGGGCATGACATCAAAGGTACTACGGTCTGTCATATCGTACACGAGGACTATGTAGTGCGCACCCTCGTAGAAGCGGTTGCGCAGTGACAAGAAGCTCTGCTGACCGCCGATGTCAACCATTGTCAGGACAACCCGGCCCTCGGGTAGCTCAAAGGCGTGGACCCGGATCTCAGCTGCAACAGTGGAGGTGTACGTCTCATGGAACTCGTCCTGGGTGAACCTCCGGACAAGGGAGGTCTTTCCCACATTGGGCGGTCCTATGAGGAGGGCCTTGTACACTGCAGTCGGCAGGGCATCCCACCCACGAGGACACGCAAGTAGGACTATTTTAGGCTTGTCTGTATTGCCACCAGTGTGGTCAACGTTTTCCACGGGCCGCACGGTCTGGCCGTAGGAGTACCACGTGGGGCGACAGTCCCCTCTCAACAGGGGACGTCAACAGGGGACGTCAACAGGGCCCGGCAGGGCTGCCATCAGGCACCTGCAGACTACTCGACCTGCTCAAAGTCCTCTTTGCTTGCACCGCACACTGGACAGACCCAGTCGTCGGGCAAGTCCTCGAACTTGGTTCCCGGTTCGATACCGGACTCGGGGTGACCCTTCTCTTCATCATAGACCCAACCGCAGACTGTGCATTCCCATTTGGCCATCGTGAGTTCTCCTGTTCCTGCTCTGTGATGTCCGTGCCAAGGGCACCTGAGCATGGGCGGTGTTGGCTGGCATCTAATAAGGGTGGCGATGTGAGTGTCTAGGGGGTGAGTGGACAGTACGGGATGGAGTCCTGTACGACTGGCCACGCTGGTCACCAGTGGTACATCGTCCGGCACAACAGGACCGTTTCCGGACCATTGGGTACCTGCACCATGGAGGGTGTGTCACTGCTGCTGGTCACCCACACCTCTGTGGACTGGGACCACCTGCCTGGGCGAGACCCGTAGGTCACGGGAGTGCAGGGCGTGAGAAAAAGAAAGAGGGGACGACCCGGGGCAAGGCCCAACGGGTCTTCCTTTTGTCTATTGAGCTGTACTAGGTGAGGCTGTGCACCTATCTACGCCGTACCAGCAGTACTGCGACACCCAGTAGAGCAACACCGCCAGCGCCGGCAGCCACGTAGAGGGTCGGGACACCGAAGACCTGGCCCTCCCACCAGTTGGTCGCATTGCTGGTCGTGCTGCCAGACGGGTTCACCAGCATGTGGTAGCCGGGCTCCGAAGTGGCATAGAATGAAGCACCGGGCCACGTTTCAGGTGAGCCGGGGTCGAAGGAACTGAGTGAAGTGTTGAAGTAGACGCAGATGGCAGGGTAGTCGACGTACCAGCCGACGCGGTTCGCGGTGACCGTGTAGTTGATTGTCCACGTCTCATCGGCTGCGAGGGCGTCATGGGTCCAGTAGAAGTCGCGGTCGCCATCAAAACCGGGGCTCATGCCATCGAGTACCTTGATGTCGTAGGCCGTAGCACTGCCGTAGTTGTGCACAGTGATTGTGAACGGGACGGCTGTGTTGTTCGTGACCTGCCTTGATGGTGTGCCCTTCGTGACCACGAGGAACGGGCCGTCGAAAGTGATGCCCTCGGGGTCAGCGTCGAAGGTCATCTCGATGTCGGACACATCGAGCTCCCTTGGCGGCTGGATTGGGTCCTCTGGGTTGAAGTTCACTGCGGCAATGAACCCGACACCGGTGGCCAGGATGGAGCCGAGGTCGGCCATCATGTATGGGACCGTGTGCTCCTTGATGTTGTCCACGTCAAAGAGGGCGTGGACTGCATTCTTGATCGGCGTGGTGTCGCCACTGAAGTCCTCCATTGCGTCCCAGAGGGCCTGGAGTGTGATGTCCCAGTGCGTCTCGACAAAGGTCGCAATGCTCTCTTTGCTCTGGAACTCGGGGCGCAGGCCGATGCCGGCCACGTCTTTGAGCAGGCGCTCCATGCTGTCGCCA
>JALVPN010000137.1 GCA_027031765.1 Promethearchaeota archaeon
TATGCCATGAGCATGTATATGACCAGGTCTACTGGTCGTGTCACGTGTTCTGCGTACCATGCACCACGTCTCGTGGGGTCAAGTCCCGCCCCTCTCATCTTCAGCACAAGCTGCCACTCACCGTCAAGTCTGTAGCGACTGAACAAGACATAGATGGTCCCACCAATCAGTGCTCCAGTAAGCCCTATGATTATTAGACTGAGGACACCTTCCTGCACCTGACAACCCTCCGGCCGATAGTCCGGCCTGTAGTCATGTCCCATCAAACCACTGATAAATCCACCCTACTAAGAAGCCAACTGCGAAGACGACTATAGTGAGCAAGACGACAAGGTTCGCCAACATGAGTCCAAAATGTATCCGCCCCTCAAGGCCTCTCTTCTGCCACTGTTGCCCATGCTGATACCGTTCCTTGAAGAACCTGAAGTATTTCGCAGCGCCTGTACTCTTTCCACCCATTTTGTCGATTGCCCTCTTGTTCGCATCGAACCTATTCAAGGAGCTCAATGCTGCCGCTATCAATGTCAATGCGAGGCCTAGGAATAACATCGCCGCTAAGAAGTGATTGTCACCAATAGCAGCAATGGTCTCGGCCACTGCCTCCGCAAGAGCAACCAGCCCCGCAACTGAAAAACCTATGAACAGTCCAACAGCAGCCCAAAAGGCAACCTCAGTATACGCGTTTCCGGGCACGCATCGCCGGGAAATGGTGTCTGCGACAACATAGCTGATTGTTGCCAACCCGGAGAAGTACCCCCATGGACTGCCCGTTCCAGAACCGGCACGCTCAGACAATGGACGGAGGCTGTCCACGAGGGCATCACCCTCCGCCTCTGACATGTCTTCAAGTCCCAGGAACTCGATATCAAAGGCGACGATATCGACAGACCCGAGGATGTCGACAGTGATGTGAATGGACACCACCACATCGGTCACGAACTCGTGCTGTACCTCAAAGTGGACAGTGGGCCACCAGCCAGTCCAGTACACTGAGATAAGGTCTGTTGCCTCCTGCAGTCGTGCCCCAGCATAGGCCTGTGTCTTGATGGCCCGGGCCTCCAGTTCTCCGTCCGCAGTGCCATCCGCAGGATGAGGGGCTGGAGACTCACTGGCAGGCGGGTATCGTGTTGGGGGCGGCACTGTAGGCGCATTCGGGTCGTGCCGCGTCAGATCCGCCACCACCCTGATGTCGTGGACCCGCAGCTCCGCAAGGCCGCGGTCAGCATACCGGTGGCCCCGCACCACTACGTACTTGATCACCCGGGAGGCATTGTCGCACTCGCCTATCAGACCGGACGTCACAGACCCATCGATGCTCCCATACACCGCTCCCTGACCGCCCTGGTACGGCTCCCACCACAGCCTCCCGGTCTTCTCGAACGAGTTCTCGAATCCACTGGAATAGGAGCTGAATCTCCGGCCGTAGGTGTCACCGTCCTGTGAGTAGAAGCACACGCTGAACCAGCCCCTGGCAGCATCGACCCACTCATCGCCGTAGTGGTGGACGTCCTGGCCAACACCCCACTTAATCTTCATCACTATCCGCATCTGGTCATCATACAGTGCCACATACGTCCTCCCCATCGTGCCCGGAGGGCTCTGCACAAGCTCCCCCACCACTGAGAACTCTGAGAGCTGGTAGAGTCTGAAGGGACGGTCAAGTACATGCACATAGGTGGGGCCGTGCCACTCGTACCATCCCCTGCGCGACTCGATGTCCGTGAACTGGAGGTAGCTCTGCCCACTAGGACTGATGAGGTCACCGACATCCCTGCGTGGCAGCAGCTGGATGTCGTCAACATAGCCACTCCCCCTGAAGAGGATTGCATCCACATCGAGGATGTCCACATCCGGCTGTGCGTCGTGCAGGTCGGCCATGAGGTCCCTCTCAAAAGTGTGCCAGCTGCCGTCAGTCGCCGACACACCAAGGCCGTGGTGGACGTATTCCCCTGTCCCCAGACCGTCGTCATCAACAGGTGTATAGTAGAGGTACCTGTGTCCCGCAGTGGTGTCCACAGAGACGTACACGCGGAAGTCCTCAGAGTACTTCATGCTCCAGCGGACGACCAGGTGCTGGGCATCATTCCAGTAGTCACTGCTGGAGTAAGGGTATCTGTACCCGGTGCCTGTGCCACCACCCTGCAGATGGATGGCACGCCGCCCGTCCACGACCTCGTTGGTAATAGTGCCTGCTGGACTGTTGTCGTAGACCCCCCAGCCGTCCGTACTGCCGTCCTCGGCGTCCTCCTTCATCAGGACTCCCAGGCCCATGTCAGACCGGTTGTCCTGGGAGAACCCGTCAGCATCATTGCAGGTATCATGGAATACTGTATAGTCAGAGCCGGCATAACTGAGCCGGATGTTGTATATCCGTTCGACCGTTTCCACCGTACTGCCGTGCCGATAGTCCTGGACCACCACGTACTCCAGCAGTCGCTCCCGGTCCACCTCTCCATACAAGTACAGCACCTTGTCCGGCACACCAGGTGCACTGGCTATCACGCCCTGTAACGGGTCGTAGCGGAGCTGCACCACTCCCAGGAACCGTCTGGGAAAGGATGCCGACAGCGCGTGCGAACTGCCGTCCTCCCGGTAGTACCGTACCTGGGCATAGACAGTGTCTGACGTACAAGTGGGGTCTTTCACAGTGAGCGAGACCGCAATCTTCTTGTCGGCATCATAGAGCGAGACCGCAAGCACGCCCTTCTGTGATGGCGAAGAACTGCTGTCCAGCGACAGGTTCGCAGCAAACGAGCCCAGGTCCTCCAACTTGAAGTACGAGGGCAGCGTCCGCACAAAGGACGGGCCATGCCAGCCGGCACCCGTGCTGGGAATACCTGTCACTTCCAAGTACTGGTCTGACCCATCATCACCACCACCATCTACTGCCCGGAGTGTCCCGCTGCTGGCTGCAAGCCCAGGCAGTGCTGGCCAACTCGCCTCGTACTCGTAGTCGGCCCTCACACACGGGTCTACCCACAGCCCGCCACTACGGCCCGGGTTCCGTCCCACAACAGGCTCCTGCCAGACACCGTCCACCTTCTGTCTTGTCACATACACACCACCGGCCCCGACCTGGTTGAGCGAGATGGAGTCGACACTGCCCAGCCTGTCCACGCTGGCGGTGACGTTCACACACACACGGTCGTAGAGTGTGCCGTCACCCGAGAGGACAATGGTGCCCGAGTAGACACCGCCACAGAAGACGTGCTCGCTGTACTCCCAGTGGCCACTCGTGTGCTCGTACGCCTCAAAGTACGTGTCGCTATATACAGTCTGGTCACCCGGGTCCGGTGGTGGGGGCGAGTCCGGTGTGTCGTCCGGTGGGGTGGGCGGCTCCCCCGAGTCCTCCACCCAGGATGCATTGTAGTAGTAGTTGCGCGTGTAGTTGACGTACAACGCCTCGACCCGTCGCACGTCCGGCTCCAGGCCACCCCCGCAGTCATACCAGTAGGTCCCATAGTACTGCATTATGAGGTATTTCAGGTCGTCCGGTAGCTGGTCAAAGCCCTCGGCACCAGTGAGGTGGTCGGTCACTGCATACCTGTACACCCGGTGGGTGTCGGTGTAGGTGTCCGAGTAGTGGGAGTCGATGTAGTCGACCTGGCTCAGGACGACCTGCTCGAAGTCCATCATGTGGACGCTCGCCCCGGACTGGACGAGGTACTTTGCCCGCGTCAGCGCCGCTGTCCTGTAGTCCTCCACCCACCCGGCAGGCCACCCCAGCGCCAGCAGCACCGTGCTGGCTATCTCCACGTTGGTGACCTCCGCAGGCCTGGCCCCGGGCACCGTGTAGACCACCCTGTGTGAGGAGCTGCGACCATACCGGACGATGTTGCGGCTCTCGCAGGCCATGAACAGGTGCAGCCGCGCACGAGAGCGTTCCACTATGCCGGCCATCGTCCTCCAGGTCGTCAGCCTGCGGCCCGTCACAAGTCCCAGTGGACCACCGTGCGTGGCATAGATGACCACCGCAGAGGCGACCCGCTCTGCAACGTGTGGGTCGGACGTCCGTATCACCCGCACACGGTCCCGCAGGAAGGGGTCATCGACGATGAAGGCGTTGAGCGTGCGCACGAGGTCGTCCACAGCCCACTGCGTGTCC
>JALVPN010000138.1 GCA_027031765.1 Promethearchaeota archaeon
GTCTTCGCAGTGAAGAAGGTGGTCGAAAGGCTGGGAGCAAGTGTCGTCGGAGTCGCCTGCGTCATAAACAACCTGTCTGAGACGAGGAGGAAAATGCTCGGCAGACCGGAAATCCACGCCTTGGTGGAGGGCCTGGAAACAGATGCATTTGATATGGACAGCTAGTTGTCCTAGTACCATGGTACAGTGAGCACGCCCTAATAACCCGCAGCTCTTGGAGCGCCGCCCATCTCGGCGGTGTACCACTCACCAGGCCTACTCCTTCACTCTATGATTCCCCTCGCATTGATAGTACGACGTCAGCCCTCGTGCCAGCAGGGACATCAACCGCACGGGTCAGCAACCGCACGCCCCGGATTGGAACGGTGTCCACGGCACAGTAGGGGACGCACCTTCAACACGGTCGTCCGCCATGACTGACAAGCACCACCTCAGATGCGTCGTGCGGTCAGTCCTCTCACGAGTCCAGTGCCCACACAGACGTCCACCACGCGCTGTCCCCTCCGGGCTGTGCCTGCTCTAGAGAGAAAGTCGGGCGTGCCGGACACTGATGCGGCCCGGCACGCGCCAGAGGACAGGTGTGGATACTACTCCGCTTTCTCCCTGAGCGCTCTGCGCAGGATCTTGCCCACTGAGCTCTTGGGCAAGGTCTCGACGAAGTCGACGTGGGTGGGCACCTTGTAGGGTGCCATGCGCTCCTTGCAGAACTTGCGGATCTCCTCAACGGTACAGGTCTGACCTGGTTCTAGGACAATGAATGCCTTCACGGTCTCGCCGCGCGTGGGGTCTGGGATGCCGATGACGGCCGCCTCGCGTACCTTCGGGTGTTCGAAGAGGATCTCCTCCACATCGCGTGGCCAGACCTTGTACCCGCTGGCATTGATGAGGTCCTTCTTCCTGTCGACAATGTAGGTCCAGCCGTCCTCGTCCATGCGTGCGATGTCCCCAGTGAGGAGCCATCCATCATCAGTGAGGACCGCTGCGGTCTCGTCGGGACGGTTGTGGTACCCCTTCATTACCTGAGGGCCCTTGACAGCCAGCTCGCCCACCTCACCGACCGATAGCTCCTTGGAGGGGTTGTCCAGGTCGACAATCTTGCAGTAAGTGCTCGGCATGGGCAGACCGATGGAGCCGACCTTTCGGAGCTCCTTGTCCAGGGGGTTCGCATGGGTGACGGGGCTCGCCTCTGTGAGGCCGTAGCCCTCAATGATGATGGAGTTGGTGGCGGCCTCGAACCTCCGGGTCACCTCTGCAGGGAGCGCCATGGCCCCTGCAATGGCCATCTTGAGGGATGTCAGGTCATACTTGCTCACGTCAGGATGGCTGTAGATTGCGATTGCAAGGGTCGCCACAATCGGGAAGAAAGTGGGCTTCAGCTTGTCGATGACGCTGAGCAGTTTCTTGATGTCACGGGGGTCGACTATCAGTATCATGGAACTGCCCCATGAGATTGCCATGTTCATCGTGACAGTCTGTCCAAAGATGTGCTGTAGCGGTAGTGCCCCTACGAAGACCTCCTTTCCCCTCTCTGACATCCACTCCATCCATGCACCACACTGTGCACAGTTCGCCTTCAGGTTGTTGTGGGTCAGCATGGCAGCCTTTGGAATCCCGGTGGTCCCGCCGGTGAACTGGTAGACGGCAACGTCTTCGGCCGGGTCGACCTCCACCGTCGGTGGCTCAGGCACTGCATCTGCCAAGAAGTCAAGCCACAGTGGGTCCCCCTCACGGAGCGGAGGCAACTCTTTCATCTGCTTCCTGTACACGAGCTTTGACGCAAGGACCTGCTTTATCTTGCCCAGATGGTCCCAGGCCGCCGTGACCACAACGGTCTCCAGGTCGGTCTCATCGCGCACCGCCTCTACGACCTTGTAGAAGAAGTTCATGCAGACCATCACCCGGGCCTTCGTATCTTGCAGGAACACTCGGACCTCCTTGGGCATGCTCAACGGGTTGATGGGTGTCACAATGGCGCCGCACTTCAACGCCCCATAGTAGGCAATCACGAACTGGGGGATGTTCGGTAACATCAGTGCCACCGCGTCACCCTTCTTTACGCCCAGCTTCGAGAATGCATTTGCAGCCCGGTCCACGAGCTCGCCCAGCTCACGGTACGTTATCTCTGCCCCCTCGAAGTAGATTGCCACATTGTCCGGGAACTCCTCCACCGTCCTGTCGAGCATTGACCAGAGCGGGCCCACGGGGACCTCAATGTCGTGCGGAGTGTTACCCACGTAGTGCTTAAGCCATGGTCGTTCCATGTCAGTACGTCTCCTCATCCAAACACGTTCAGACCTCGATAGAACCTTTCATTCGTGGGCCTCAATTTATCCTTTCCGATGGACTTCAACCCACGCCGAGTCGTCCCCTGGTACCCCCCGGCGGCGCCGTATTGACCTAGTGACCAGACACTACAGTACTGCGCAACTCGGACACTGTGCCGGACACGCCCCTCAACGGTGCGGTCCCCAGACGACTGTCACTAGCGTTGCCAGGAGCGCACCGTGTCACAATGACACGAGGTGCAGTAGGAGGCTTGGACGATGAGGCCACGTCAGTGAGCCCGGCTTTCTCCGAGGTGCAGGAGGAGCTTGACGGTGCAGTAGGAGGCTTGGACGATGAGGCCGTGTCAGGGCGAGTGCCCGGGACCGCGCGACACGTACTCCACAGCGTATGGGGGCTGGGACTCAAGTTCAGACGCCAGTGCGCGGGCGGGGCGACAGGGACTGTTGAAGAGGGCAGTCAGGTGACTGCTTCTCTCAGACATACGTACAGCAGTCGGAGGAGGAGACGGATGCCAAGTGAAACGCCTCTAGACGACTCGGACAAGGCCGCGACCACCATTTCCCTGATGCGTGTGTCGCGCCGTGCCACTTCGAACAGGACGGGGGTCATGGGGCCAGTGAGGAGGCGTTGTGCCAGTAGTAGTGGACGGAAGTCACGGCCAAAGTCCGCACGCCACGCCGCCTCGTAGCCGCTCAGGACACAGTCATTGTCCCCAAACCGGGTCAGGACATCCGTCAAGACAACAGCCGCATGTCTTGCTGCACGCATCGCATACTCAATACCGCCACCAGTGATGGGGTTCACCATGCCTGCTGCATCACCTACCAGCAGCACCCTGCCTGAAACCGTGCGCTCCAGCGGCCCACCAGTGGGGACGAGAGCACCCCTTGCGCCTGAGAGGTCGGCTGTGGACGGGAGAAGGCCATTCCGGACGAGCAGGCGGACGAACTCTTGGAAACGGCGTTTCAGACCGAGGGCCATGTGCGCAACAATGCCGAGGCCGACGTTCACAGTGTGCCGTTTCGGGAAGACCCACCCGTACCCTGGTGAGCCCCAGAGGTCTGCAAAGAAGTGGTACTCCCGTTCTTCACCATAGATGTCTATGACCGTGTCCTCCGGCAGTGGCACCTCTGCTACCCTGCATGCGGTGATGTGCCCTGGCGGCCAGCGTCTGTTGAGGCCGACAGACCTTGCGACAGTACTCGACACACCATCGGCACCGACCACGGCCCTAGCCTCAATGTCGTCCTCCCCGCGGATGTGCACCAGCACGCGGTCGCGCCGGGATGTAACACCCTTCACGTGGCCGTGGGCAAGGTCTGCACCAGCATCGAGAGCAGAACGCAGTACAACATGGTCGAACTCTGCACGGAGGGCCGTGGCCATGGTGACTTCTCCCCTGAGAGCCGTGCGGAGGTCGGGCGAGTGGATGGTCCCAACACGCGAGACCGCAGAGAGGAACTCGTCACGCCTCCGTCTGAGGAACGGGAAGTCGTCCATGAGCCGGAGTGAGAACCCGCCGCCACATGGTTTCTCGCGCGGGAATGACTCCCGGTCGACCAAGAGGACGTCGAGGCCACTGCGGGCAAGGTAGAATGCAGACGTTGCACCTGCTGGGCCGGCACCGACTACGACCACATCTGGCATGACCGTTCACGCGTCCGTAGCATGATACGACCCACTCAGTCACGGCGCGGCGCCAAGTAGACCTCGAAGACGCCCGTGCGGATGTCGCTCCCCTCCGTGGGCTTCAGGAGGACCGCATTGTCGAAGACCACACCCACGGGACGTGCCTCACTCTTCTTCCATATGTCAG
>JALVPN010000139.1 GCA_027031765.1 Promethearchaeota archaeon
AAAACGCCTTGATGCGTTCGATTTTGAGGAACTGCCGGGCGATGACGACGCGCGCGTGGTGCCGCTTGTCACGCCGAAGGGGGATTAGCTCTTTCCACAAGGGCGCCATTTTGGCAGGATGGGCTAAGGAGGAATCGCGATGCTTGAGATCAGTCCACGAAAGGTTGCCCGGGTCATTCTGCGGGCGCGCGAACTTGGCACCAAGGTCGCGCGCTGGGACATGCCGGGCGAAGACGCGGACGCGGAGTGACCCTGAGACATCGGAGTTGTTGTGGCGTGCTGCCGATGAGGTTGGTCAGTTTATTGGGGTGGTGGACGGTGTGTGTGGTGGGTTGACAGCGAGGAACCGGCTAGAGCTGATGAGTGCGGAGGCCAGGGCGGCGACTGTATACTGGGACGGGGTGGCCAGGGTCTTGCCGTGCGAGTTTGGTTTCAGGAACAGGGTGACGCGTGGTGCGCAAGACCTGTTCAACATGGCGCTGAACTACGGATACGGGATCCTGTATGCGCAGGTATGGTCAGCGGTGAGCCTTGCGGGACTGGACCCGTATGCGGGTTTCCTGCATGTGGACAGACCTGGGAGGCCGTCGTTAGTGCTCGACCTCATTGAAGAGTTCCGACAGCAGACTGTGGACCGTGTCCTCGTAAGGTTGTCGAACCGTCGACAGTTGGGACTGGAGCATGGTGATGGTGGTGATGGCGGTCAGGGGACTGGGGAGCTCTCCAAGCACCAGAGGGAAACGATTGCCGCTGCGGTGATTGACCGGCTTGCGGAACCTGTGACGTATGGTGGGAAGAAGATGCCGTTCAAGAACGTGATAGCGCGCCAGGCCCGTGCGGTGGCGCGTGTCCTGAGAGAAGGGGGAGGGACGTACACGCCCTTCCACATCCGGTGGTGAGAGCAGATGCGCTGGCTGGTAGTCTACGACATAACGGATGACGGACTGAGGCACAAGGTGAGTGAGCGACTGAAGGACTACGGTCTGGAGAGGATACAGTACAGTGCCTTCCAGGGGGCACTGCCAAGACATCTCCTGGCGTCTCTGGAGACCGACATGAAGCGGTTGTTGAACGAGGGTGTGGAGAGCGACTCGGTGATGATATTTCCGCTCTGCAACTCGTGTTTCAACAACCGGATAGAGATCGGGGCCGAGAAGGAGTTGGAGGGCCGTGAGGAGGGACTTTCCTTCTTCTAGGGACACTGACATTGAGGAACAGTACTTGGCACCGACGGATGTGAAGCAGTACGTCTTCTGTCCAAGAGTGACGTACTTCACGCGAGTGATGCATCTCCGCCCGGTGATGGGCTCTCAACAGGAGGCAGCAAAGAAGACACACGAGAAAGTGTCGGGACTTGAGAAGCGGAGGAAGCGCACACTGAAGACGGACTTGCCCTTCGATGTTGCGGAGAAGACATTCGATGTGCACCTGGTCTCGGACCGCCTGCAAGTGCATGGCAGACTGGACATGTTGATAGAGACCACGGCGGGCGAGTTCATCCCTGTGGAGTTCAAGGACATGGAGAGCAACAGGGGACGGGTGCGGCTGGACCACAAGTACCAGCTGCTAGTGCTCGCCCTCTTGGTGGAGGACTCGTGGGACACGGTCGTCAGGCGTGGGCTGGTACACTACCTGCGTGATGAGACCACGGTCGAGGTGCCGTTCACCCACTCGCTCAAGAGGAGGACGGAACGGGTGCTGGAGGACATCAGGGCCATGATACAGAGCGGGACAATGCCAGCCCCGAGGCGGAGGTGTGCTCATGCACGCGTGGGCTGCGGCTTTGCCGATGTCTGCTGTGACTTTTGAGGTGGCACACGACCCGTGGAGATGGCGGCGCACGGCCGTGGGCCTGAGGGGTGTGCGGTGCGGTCTCCAAGGAGGGGCTGGACACAACTCCCAGACCTATATGGACAGACAGGAGTGGTGTGGGGCGTGAGGTGCGGTAAGGGAGGGGCTGGAAGGTGTGGTCTTGAGTTTACAGTCGATACTGGCAGGCGCAGATATGACCGGTCAGGACCCACAGAAATGGGTGTACGGCCCACCGGGAGGGCGTTCCCGGAGGGACTGTACTTTATTAGGTAGATGAACACTAGGAGGAGTGAAGTGTCAGAGTAGGAGAAGCGAGTATCAGGCGACCTGATGGAGGACTACTGTTGAGCGAGACCGATACAGTCCTAGAAGAGTTGGAAGCGGCCCTGATAGCGGAAGCGCTACGACGCGACTGGCAGCACAAGTATGCCAAGTTCGCCAAGGGCGGTGAACAGTCACTGCTTGTCCACTCCATCAATGTCTTCTCAGTGACGAGAGTACTGGCGAGCGCCGCGTTCAGCCTCAGTAGACAGGAGACTCTCATTGCCTGCATTGCGGGTTTCCTCCACGACATCCAGAAGGAACGTGACAGGTGGCAGCAGGCCGCCATTGCATTCATGGACGGCGCCCGGGGACTTGACTCGGAGTTCTCGCATGACGATGGTTCTCCTGAAGCACTGGAGCAGGTGGTCGGGTTCCTCAAGAACGTGGAGAGTGCCATCCGGGGGGCTGGACTGAAAGACACCATAGAAGACCTTGGTAGGAGGGTCCTGAACGTCGTGGTCTACACGCACGACTCTAGGAACCAGGCTGACGCGGCAAGGAGGAGGAGGCAGGTCGGTGCCATTGACAAGCTGACACAGGTGATACGGCTCGCTGACAGTATCTGTAGCATAAAGGCACCGAGTGATATAGTGAGGCTGAACCATGACCCCGACCTCCCGGACAACGCACGGCTCTCATTCGAGTACCACGAACTCGGGAGGATCCGTGGACTCCTGTCGAGTTTTCTGAACGAGGCCATTATTGATGTGCTCAAGGAGGAGGGGTACATCCCACTCCTCTACTTTGGGCACGGTGCGGTGTACATGCTGGTGGGTGACCCGAAGGAGGAAACGGTCGGGGCCTCGGGACTGAGGGGGAAACTCTCACAGGCAATCACAAGAAAGGTGGAGCAGTTCATAGCAAGCGACACGTTTTCCACAGGGCTCGAGAATGCTGTGCTCGGGGCATACAATGCAACAAAGTGGCCTGGGGCCCACATTGTACGGAAATATCACATTGAGCGGCTCCTGGGGACAATCAGTCAGAATAGGGGTGCAAACAGGGATGTACGTGAAGGTGAAAAGATGTGGGAGAAGATGCAGGGCAATGAGGCACACCGCGACGCTGCAGACACCTTCGTCAATAGGACGGGGTCAGACCCGGGGCCGATAATTGCGAGCGCCCTCTCAGACTTCTACGTACTGGTGTATTTTGCCGACTTTGTTAAGAAGTACAAGGAGTATGCTGAGAGGCAGGGTATGGGGGGGCAGTACGTAGCAGATGTGGACAGTTGGCTTACTGAAGAGGGCATTGGTTTCACAACTAAGGAGCTGATAGGTTTCGACCACAGGACTCCAGATGACGAGAAACTCGGTGCAATAGAACGACTGTGGTTCGGCCCGGGTGACAGGGAGGGCCTGCACCTGTCGCCGGACCGCCGTGACATTCTTGTCAAGAGGTTTCGTGCGGTCATGGAGAAGATCGTGGATGCGTATGTGAGCTGTGCGGACCCCGTGGTGACGGATGCCTGCATCTCGATACTGCTCAAGGACTTGTACCATGCACCAGAGAGCACTGTGGATGACGGCGACATGAGGGAGAGTGCAAGTACCGTCACAGAGAGGTACTTCCACGGCAAGAAGCCATCAAAGAGGATCTGTAGCCTGTGTGGTTTTGAGGGAGAGGGGGATGCTGTGGCCGGCGTCTTCGGGGACGGGGCACAGAAGTTCACGAACTTGCTGCCGGCCGGGTCTACGATAGGGAAGGGCAAGAAGGCACAGGTATGTGCAGCATGCATGGTAGAAGGGATGCTGAGGTCAGCATTTTTCCAGGGCACCCCCGCTCTCACAATCATAGTGATGCCAGACCTCTCGCTGTCACCACCAGTCCATGTCGAGTGGGCTGCGTCTGTGGAACGGTTCGTACAGCTTGAGAAACTTGGGCTGAGCCCAGCAAAGAGCTGGAACATGTTAGATGTATACAGAGCGCTTGTGAAGAAAGGGGGACTCCAGACATCACACCACCTCATGACGATGCTGCGTCCCACGAACAAGTCCGTCAAGGAGCTGACGCGGTTCTTGCAGGACGAATATGACGACCCTCATGACATAGAGTTTGACCCACCTGACGCCCTGAGTGATGTGACATTTGAGAGGCTGGCCAGGGCACACCTCGCAGGGAGGATAGCCATCAAGGAAACATGTCTGGAGGGGTATGTCCCACCCAAACGGACACAGAGCACCTGCTATCTTACACCAAGTCACCTGTTCGTGTTCTTGTGCGACCCTCTGAAAGAAGACCGTGAGAGGAAGGAGTCTGCCAGTTCAAGTGCAATCAGGGCGGTGATGCTCTGCTTGATACTGGCAGAAGTCTTCCATGCACGGGTAATAGCAGTGGAGGGGTTCACACCACTGGCAGATACGACCGTCCGGGGTACTGTGAAGGTCGAGATGCCGGCCCCTGCTGTGATTGGACTGCACAACCTTGGGATTGGGGCAGTGGTGCGCCTACATGAGATGAGGGGGGCACTGCAGAAGATAGCTGCCCTCATGCTGATTTCCACGTACGTCGAGGGTCTTGGGAAGGACAGACTATTGAGGCTCACTTCAATGAACCGTGGTGCAATCCTACGGCGTGCACAGACGGAGAACCTGAAGCGCTGGCAAGAGAGACGCGTGTCCGAGTATCTCCAGTACCTGCCGGAGGTTGCACTTGAGGAAAGAGTATGGAGTGAGGTGATCTATTGATAATAAAGATGGAGAGAGAAGAAGAGAGAGCAGACATCGACACGATACGCGAGGTACGCGGCAGGGCGGTGGAGGCGCTGGTCGAGTACCTCAAGACATACCGGCCGACCGGAGAAGAGGCCGACTCGAAGCATGCCCTGATGGGGCCTGTGGGGAAGCTCCTGTCGAGGATTATGACGACGGGGGATATCAACTGGGGCGCCGTGAGGGGGTACATCCTGAGTGTCCACAAGAACCTCCAGTCTCCCCGGGGCGTGTCCGCAGATGCTGCCGAACGACTGGAAGAGGCCACCAGAGTCCTTGACGAGCTCAGGTCCCTGCTGCCCCCAACGAAATGGCTCAAGACCGTAGAAGACATTGATGATGAGGTGTTCTTCCGCGTCTACCGTCAGAAACTACTGGGGAGGCGGAAGGGGCTGCAGAAGAAGTTCCACGAGTGGCTGAAGAAGAGGTTCTCGTCAATTGACGAGCTCAACGAGCTACTTGGGGACGAGGTGGAGGAGTACGAGTCGTTCGAGGATGTAGAGGACCCGTACTCTACGCCTGACCAGCTGAGAGACATCGTGAAGGAGTTCTGGGAGGAGTACAAGAAGAAGAAGGAGAAGGAGGAGTGATACAATGGCAGGAGGTAAGATGCCAGCAGGTCTGAAGAAAGTACAGGACTATCTTGTCGACCGGATATCACCACTGGTGGATGCGCGAGTGGTCCAGGTGCTGCTTGTACGGCAGACCCACGACTACACAGTGCTGAGGACTGAGGAGAGCAGGGAGCTCAATACAGTAGTTGTACCAGAGAGTATTACGTCCACGACACCCACTGTCAAGGTTGCATTCCTGGCCTCGAAGCAGAAGGCTGTTGAGAACCGGATGTACTCAAGGCTGCTACGCACAGTCAAGGACTACGAGTGCTTCCTCAAGGACTACCTGTGCATGAAGTGTCCCCGCTGTGCGCTGTTCGGGGCCGTCAAGGTCAAGGGCAAGGCCAAGGTCGACTACAACATCAAACACAGGATTGAGTACTCTACGGCCTTCTCCGTGGAGCGCTATGAGGACCTCCTCGAAACAATGACGTTCAATGCCGTGGGAGAACACGACCAGAAGACAGGACAGGCGCTGAACATCACCCACAACGTCAAGCCACTGGCGAACTTTCCGTCCGTGGTGACCTTGAGCTCTGTGACATGGCGGGAGCTCGTGATGTACCTGAAGACGCTCCTGGCAGCAAAGTCATACGGTGCCGAGACCCGCGTCAAAGGGGATGTCAGGAACGTGATACTGGGACTGGTCGCCGGCTATGAAGAGGTGATCACGTCGCTGGAGTACAGCTTGGAGCTGGCAGCACGTTGGGAGGACGACCCGTACAAGGCAACAGAGGAGATACTCAAGAAGTATGCGGGTATGTGCGCGTCCCGGAGCAATGTGGTGTTCCTCACTGCTGACGAAGTGCAGGCGCTCGTTGAGGAGGTACAGGACATACCCCTAGACAGCGCATTCGTGGAGGCAATGCAGAGCGACGTTGACGCCTTCATAGGTGAGGTCAAGGAGCTGAAGGCCAAGGTGAAATAGGAGTGTGAGCGTTTGAGCTCCACACACAACATGCGGCTTGCAGTCATGACGGTTCACGACTACCTCTTCTTTGCGAGCCGTGACTATGGGTCCGTGGCACGCCCTGCTCCTGTGATCAACAACTATGCGCTCATGTATGCCATAAACCGGCACACTGTGGAAGTCCGGAGGACGGTTTCGGGTACGGTGCCAAACTATGACACTGACCTCCCACTGATGCGGACGTATGCAACGGCTGCATCGCTTGTGACCGTGCCCCGGGCCGGGCTCAAGAAGATACCAAGGACAGCACGCGTGGGCGACCAGGACCTGCCTGTGACCGAGGGGACGCAGCTCACTATGCAGACCTGGAACAGCATTGGCGAACTGTTGCTGGACATCATGACACAGGAGCCGGTGAACATCCCAAAGGTCGGGGCCTACCACAAGTACCCACCACTGACAACATTCTACTTCTACGTTGTCGGTGACTATGTCCCGTCGGTAGTCCGCATAGGCAAGAAGGGCGGACAGGCAAGGGTTGTCACGTACCCACTTGACAACGTCCGACTGGAGCGTGGGGTGTTCCGGCCCTCGTGTCCAGTGACCATAATTGACCTCCCAGGTGATACTGTGATCCGACATGGCAGCCTCCTGACAGTGCCACCGACTCCACTGCTCCTCAACGCCGAGCTGGACGGAGAATACCTTGAGGGGACGGATACCAAGGGCCAGAAGCACCGCATCCCCGTCCCCTCCAAGGAGCGGTTCGCAGCAGCATGGGCTGAGTGAGGGGAGGACCCGGTGCCGAGAAAGACGACTGTGCGTGGGGCCTACCTTGCCTACGGGTGCCAGGAGTGGGCGCACGGTTTCCGCTACTACCAGTACCAAGAAGAGGTAGTCAGTTCCGATGCGCCAGTCGTCATCATTGACGCACCGACCGGGTCGGGAAAGACCTTGGCCGCCCTTGCACGGATCCTTCAGCATGGGCAGTCCGCACTTTTCCTGTACCCCACGAACAGCCTTGTGCAGGACCAGGTACAGGGCATCAAGAAGAGCCTTGAGAAGATGGGGCACAGACCACGTATGATTGGGGGCAAGTCGACCGACATAGTCCCCGATGTGGGTGACACAACGGTCGACCTTATCCACATGACGGGGGCAACACTGGAGCACCTCAATGCCAAGAGCAAGCGCTCAAAGGGCGGGGTCATAGACAAAGTGCTGACGGCCACTCAGGACAGTGGGAGGGTACGGCTCCTGCTGACAAACCCGGATACCCTGTACCTGGCCTTTGCTGGCTGGTATGCGCGCCATGGCCGGATAAGCGAGCAGGTGCAACGGTTCAATACCATCGTCTTGGACGAGTTCCACCTATATGCCGGGCCCATACTGGCAAAGGTGTTCTTCATTGTGAACCACCTCCGTGGGAGTGTGGCACCTGGTGAGTCCAAGGATCTCATGTTCCTGAGCGCGACACACGGTGACACCCTCCAGCTCCTCACAGGCACATATCCAACAGCAGGACTCGTGTCAGCGGCCACACTCGACTCACCAGACCAGAGTGCTGGCTCCCGCAAGATACGACATGCGACGGCCTGTGAGGTGTGGACACAGAACGACATCCTGTACTCGACAAGAGAAGCTGAGAAGGTTGCCGGGCAGATTGTCCAGATGTACCAGATGGACTATCCAAGGGAGGGAGAGGCCGCACATGTGAAGGTCCTGGGAGTGTTTTCATCCGTGGTCTTTGCCAGCCGTGTGGCACAAGAGGTGCGTAGGCAGCTCGAGGCCGAGGGTATCGACCCCGCGTGCGTCTACGAGGTGCACGGCCTTGTGCCCCAGGCCAAGAGGCCGGATATTGAGCGCCTGAGGGAGGCCATACTGGTCGGCACATCAGCTATAGAGGTCGGAGTGGACTTTGACGTCCCGTTCCTTGTGATGGAGGCACACGACTTGGCCTCGTTCCTCCAGAGGTTCGGACGTGGTGGGAGGCACCGGGAGTGCAAGGCAATACTGTATGTCCCGCAACCTGCCGCAGACAGGTTTGCTGCGAGTAACGAATGGCCATACACAGACTTTGTCAGTGCGGCGGCACAGGGTTTCAAGTCAATGCCTGCATATGCGGGATATCTCTGTTCCAGCACTGCAAGACGAGTGCTCTCATCACTGGCTACTGCCGGTGCACGGGAGTCGACACGGCTGGGAGACCACAGACGTGTGTTCGACAGGGACGCGGCAGCGGGACTGTTCCAGATGCTCTTCGAGGACAACAGTACAGTGGCGCTCGGTGACTGCCGGCTGAAAGACAACATTGGCTCTCTGGACGAGAAAGACATTGCCTCGGAGCTCAAGCGGCGAGTTACGAGGGTGCTTGCCATGCATGGCTATCTCCGTGGGACAATGAACTCGATGCCGGTCTATGTCGGGGCCGGTGTTGTTTCCGACGGCCACGGCTTCTACACAGAACTGGACATAATCGAACTCGCAAGGTTGAGAGGACACCTTGAAGACATTGCGCAACATGAAGGGCAGATGCCCCAGACAATAAGGAACAGGCATAGAGGAAAAGGACACGTGTTTGTCATTGACAGCCTGGAACGTGTCGGGTCCCTACCGAGGATCAGACTTGACAGATCCCTGTTGGGCCGACGGCGCTGCTTCGTATACGACAGTAGCCGCATGAGCATGAAAACGGGCGACCGTAGGATGGACAATATAATGGACAGTATCCTCCACGAGAGGAACATTGTCTTCTATGACGCAGAGCTGGTCGTGAAGAGCGACTACAGGATTCCCCGAGTGTACGTCGAGGGCGGGCGGGGAGCAGTGGTCATTGGGGAATGGGCCCTCGTCGTGGAGTACATGTACCACAAGATGCGCGGAGGGAGTACACCCTGATACTATTGAGGTTCCATGTGACCAGTCCCACAACCGAACGGATGTCTTTCTCAGGAGTGCCACTGAGGGCTGCGTTCCTAAACCTACTGAAGCAGTATGATGAGGAGCTGAGCGACCGGGTGCACAGTTCAGAGTCCATCAGGACGTATTCGCTCATCCCGTTCCCTTTCAACTCCGAGTTTGAAACGGAGCTGGAAGAGGGAAAGGAGTACAGCTTCTCTGTGAACCTGTTTGATGCAGACGCACTGACCGAGACCGTGATGAGGATTGCCATGGGGCCCACACCGGAGCTCCGTGTCCACCAGCACATTTTCCCAGTGAGGAGGATAGACTTCCGTTCAAGTGTGCCAGATGAGATGATGGTCGAGTGGACTGGTGAGGTGGAGGGGCTGCACGGTACACTGGGTGTGGCCTTCCAGTTCCTCACACCGACACAACTCGCACAGTACGGAATGGACGAGGCGTACCTCCTCCCCGTACCAGAAAAGGTGTTCCCAGCCATCCTCAGGGTATGGAACAGTGTCGCGAAGGCGACGCGGGTCGAGCATGTGAGCGACTACTACGAGTGGGTCACGAAGAACGTGTATGTCGCGGGCCACCGGCTGCGTACGGTCAAGATACCCCTGGGCCGGAGGAGAACGGTTGTCGGGTTTGTGGGGCGGGTCTACTACCGGGTGAAGGACGTGGAATCACCGCTGGGACGGCTGACCATCGGCCTTGCGAGGTTCGCTGAGCTCTGCAATGTCGGGAAGAACAGGACCGCGGGACTGGGGCGGGTCCGTGTGCGCCTTGACCGGCTGGCCGGGAACGGAAGACCATCAACAAAGGGGGGAAGAACCGGTGTACCTGCTCCCTGAAGAGGTGAGGAGGAGGCTCCTGAGAAGGTATAGACATCGTTCTCGTGAGGCTGTGGTGGACGAGCGCTTCAGGGGATGGGCGTGGCACGTACCACCAGTCGACCCACCCTATGAATACCAGCTCCCACTCAGCGAGATTGTCAGCAGGTACTGCGAGTCAATGCGTGACATCTATCTCAGACACGTCGAGAACAGGCCGCGACCCAGGACTGCGAAGATGGTGCAGGGTGCCCTGTACCACGCGGTCGTGGCAGCATCGATTGAGCACGCAAAACGGACCATGTACTCGATGGGCGATTTCACCGCACAGGATGTTGGGGCCGTCCTCACACAGATCCGTGATGATGTTATCGACGGCCTCATCAGACGGGCGAGACCACCACAGGTGACTGGACGTGGTGGTGTGTTTGACAGAGACCACTGTCGCGAGAACATGGTCTGGCTCTGGGAGTACTGTGTCAACCAGATTGTTGCATCTGTAGACAGAGTGCGCACCGCACAGCCCTACATCGGACTGGACGCACTTGTGAACTCCGCAATCCCGGTGGTCGTGGAGCAGAAACTCGATGGCCGGAACCTTGGCCTGAGCGGTCATCTCAGTGCTGATGCCTACGGCGTCGAGGGGGTTGTGCTTGATATCAAGACCGGGGCCCGCAGGAGGTTCCATCGGCTGGCAACTACCGGATATGCGCTTGTGATTGAGAGCATCCACGAGTACCCGGTGGATGTGGGTTGCATTGTATACTGTTGGTTCAAGGACAAGCCCCCACCAACAATCGAGTACGATGTCCATAGCATTGACGAGCCACTCCGACAGGAGTTCCTAGAGCTACGCGACACGGCCATGAGACTCATATACTCTGAGAAAGACCCCGGACTACCTCCGAAGTGCTACGAGGACTGCCCATATTGGGAGGAGTGCCACTAGTGAGTACGTAGAGAGAGAGAGGGGGGAAAAAAAAAGACTGGCGGTACACCCTGCTGCCTGTAGAGGGGGCGCACCGCCATGAAACTGAACTAGGGAGCCATCAGTTGAGTGGCCAAAGGTGGTACTACCATGGCCACTCTGGCTCTTGTGGTGGCCAGACCTGTGCGAACATTGGAATCGATACAACTGCACAGGGAAACAATCTAAGACGGCAAGAGGCAGCTTGACACCACCGTGGAAAGGTTGCCACTCGGCCCCCATGTTTGCCGACGACGAGGAAAGGTTGACATCTGGTCGGCAACGTTTATATCTGCGGGGCAAGGTACAGGGGTGATGAAGATTCTACACATCGCCACACTGGGAATACATGCGAACGAACGTGTGCAATATGTGCTCACGGCTACCAGCGCACCAAAGGTCCTCCTGATTGCAACAAGCGAGAACGAAGATGATGCAAAGTCATTGAAGCAGGAGTATGAGAGAGTCGGCATTGAGATTGAATACAGAGTTGTCAGGCCCTGGGAATACGATGAGATCCTTGCCACCGTGCTCGACTATGTGGTGGACTATTTGGACCACGAGTTGACGTTCAACATCTCGTGTGGCACAATAGCCATGAGGGCAGCATGCCATATGGCGGCGGCCCTAGTCGGGGCAACAGTATACTACGTGACCGAAGACGAGCACACCAAGATAGGCCGCCTAGTAAGAGTGAACCCGCTCCCGATGAGTTCGCTGAGCGCCGCGAAACAGCGCATCCTAGAAGAGCTGGCAAAACATGAAGACGGGGTCGAGTCATTCAGAGAGCTTGGTTCAAGAGTCGACCTCGAAGTCGCGTCAATTTCGAAACATATCAAGGGGCTCCGCGAAGTAGGTTACGTGAAGACAGAGAGAAAGGGAAGACGGCACAGGACATGGATTACCGAGCTGGGTAGGATTGTGCTCAGACTGAAACAGGCAAGAAAGGGGATCATCTGGGGCAGGAACGATGACGAGGATCGGTACAGAGATAGGTGATGATGTAGAGCAGCTCTGGGAGGAGGCACGGAGAGCTGCTGAGCAGAAGCTCGGACTGATCTGCGGTGCACCACCTGAGAGGACAGTAGTTGTCCCTGATGAGACCTACGATGGCAGGCCGGGAGGGGTTCTGTGCGACAGTACAATGTTGCTTGCTGAGTCCACTGTCAGCGGCAAGATCCCACTGAAGGGAGTGGTGTTCAGGGAGTGCGTCATGACTGCACTGCCACAGGACGGCGTCTGCGAGGAGTGCATTGATGACATCGCCACGGAGTTTGCAAGACAGGAACTCGAGGGCGAGGCCAGAGAGAGATGGCTGACACAGTGGAAGGGGTACAGGCCCCTAAAACGGGTGACATCAACCCTCCACTATGACCCCACACTCACGTTTCCAGCCCTGTTCAGCATGGTCGGGCCGGAGGCCCTACAGACAATTGTTAGAGACATTGTGCAGGTCATCGTGAAGAACCGGGGGCGCCTTACTATCCAGGAGTACTTGCAGTACTTGTCAACGCGTTCGCACGGGTTCTCGGTCACCATCTCGATGACGGACCTCAGGATAGCCAGCGAGCTCCTGAAGCGACCCACAATCACAAACCAGAGCATTGCCCGTGCGACCGGCAAGACACCGCAGTGGGTGTCTAGCAGGATTGCATACCTCAGACAGCGGCAGATTCTCCGCAAGTTCAACATCGTGAGGTTCTCAAAGATTGGTATCCGCATGTTCCACCTTGTAGTAGAGGCGGCTGAGGACCAAGCGAACCCGGCATTCTTGCTGGAGAAGTGCCCCTTCGTGTATAGTTGCAGTAACCTCCTGACTGGGAGCAGGGGGGTGTATGCCGTACTTGCAGTGCCTGACAACAGGGACAGTGTTGCTGCAGTAGAACAGTTCATCGGAGCTGCCCCACGGGACTGGGGAGTGAGGACGTTTCTCACAGAGGTCATCTCCTCAGGTTCGCAGTTCTGCTTCGACTACTACGACCCCGAGAAACGGTGCTGGGACATCCCATGGGACATGGAACGTGTCCATGCTGCACGGATATACAGGGATAACCTTGCAGACATCATTCCTCGCCAGGAGGAGACAAGAGAACAGGTCTGTCGCCATTTCGATGACCTTGACATGCGGATTCTTGACTGTGTGTGGAGGGGAGTTGCCTCTGTCGCCCGGATACGTCGGGCCTTGCATGTCGGGCAGCACCGTGTTGCAGAGCGCCTGAAGAGGCTACGCGAGGACGGCGTCGTGGTCACAAGATGGGAAGTGCATAACATTGGCCTTGTGGAACGCGTACTGGTGCAGACACACGACAAGGAGGTGGGCGAAGCGATTGCAGCATGGGCACAGAGGCTGCCGAGGAGCATCGTGTCCTTTGACCTGAGCGGATACATGACAATGGTGGCATCACTGCCGGTTGGCGGCGCATACGGCATCTCGTGGGCCCTGTCACTCATCCCCATGCCAATCACAATCAGGTGCCTCGAGCCCCCAGTCTATGGTCGTTGGGGTTTTCCAACACAGCTATGGGACTCAACAACACACAGATGGATGGCCCCATCAGAGGCGATTGCCAAGTGGTTCGATGCAGTCAGGTAGCAGTGACGAGGCGCCATCCTTTGGGACGGGACACGATACGACGACCGTCTGGAGGCTATGGAGAGGCCACGTGACGATAGGGCACACACAATAGAAGACACTGCGGGAGGTCTGTGGTCATGTCTGGGCGTCCACGACTGGTCATGAACCCCCACCTGCTAGCGGCGCCCGGTTATCCGCTAAAGGTGTGATGACGGCAGGACAGTCCAGCGGACATCATAATGTGGCGGCTATGAGGGGTCAGAGCGGCATTCTCTGCCATCTGTGCCGGCTGCGGTAGCACCCGTGCTATTGGTCGCTCTGTACGTCTTTCTTGTACCAGTCGAGGGCCTCATCGACCGTGTGGCATGCCGTGTCGTGGCGGGCAATCAGTACCTTCTCATACTGGAGGACTCCACGCATTACCTCATCGAGGTCCTTCGCCATGCCGGCCTCACAGACGCTGAGGGCTGACTCGAACTCGCCGGCGCGCCTCATGATGTCTGCCAGGAGGGCCTCCTCTACACCGGCCCTGTCCGCACACCAGCCGTGGTCCAGTGCCCTCTGGAGCAGCTCGGCAGCCCGCAGCCGACATCTCCGTGCACCCTCTTCATGGTGGGCGTCATCGCAGGCCCACGCGGCACGCAGGGAGGCCTGTGCCGCGTCTGCATAGTGACCTAGGTGCTCTTCAATCATGGACAGGCATAGGAACGTGTTCGCCAGTGTTGGGAGGCCGGGATCCACGAGTTGGCGCTGGTACTCCTCGCTCTCAATCACTTCGAAGACTCCGTCCGGTGCCGCAGACACATCTGGTGCACAGTAGCCGCACGACGGGCACCTCTGCACCCAGAGGCTGATGGTCGACCGCATCATTTCGGGTGGCCGTCCATCAATGTCCCACGACCCCATTGCGTTGGTCGAGGACAGGACCGTATACTGGTGCACAGTCCCGCAGACTGCACACCTGATCTCCTCAGCACGGATTGTTGTCATGACTAGCCCTGTCCCAGGACTATGCCCCCAATGTAAAGAACTTTGTCTGTCTGACAGTACTGTGTGAGGTTTCAAGACAGATGGATGCAGGACGGACACGGATGGAAAACTGTCGGTGCAGGGACTCGGGCCGGACAGCACGCGGACTCTTTTCGGAGGGAGTCCCATGCCTGACTGTCCACGTAGAGCCATGTCCGACCACAGGACGGATGGGCTGGTATTGTTGGGGCGTCTGTTGGGGACAGCCACCAAGACACGTACCCGTTATGACCGGACGGGGGCAACTGGCGGTACTGCACTATCGTGAGCTATTGCATGAGGGCCACCGGATAGATCCGATAGGAAAGGGCAACAGGCGGCACTGCACTATCTAGAGCAGTCACTCTGCGTGGTGCCATTTCCTGCGTATTCAACCGTGCACCAGCTGACGAGTACCGTGGCGTCGTCAACTGACATGATGGGACATCGTCGTATCGCAGTAGAGCGGACAAGGATTCGGACACAGGTGTGTCCGCAGTTGGCCCACATGGCCCGGGTGAGTGACAGCATATGAACTGCCCCCTGTCACATAACATGACCGTCTGCCCCTTGTCAGTACCTCCTGTACTTGTTTGCGTCTGTTGCTGGTGCTGGTGTGCCTGTCACACAACATACTCCATCTGTCCCTTGTCAACACCAATCACAGAACGTTTGACCCCTTTTGGCGAGTTCATCTTGTAGATGATCACAGAGTCGTGGTCTCTGTCGATGACCGCCGTTACCCTTGTGATGAGCGATTGGAGCGAGGTCTCTGATATCTGGCCCTCAAAGAGGGAGTTCTGTACCCAGAAGAGGTACTGGCGGAGGATGGCACGCACTCGGTCTATGCGTTCGACCTCTACGTCATAGGCTATGATTACGTATGGCATTGACCCTTGTTGACAGTCTGACTGAAAGTGGCTGATGGTGCAGTGGTGGCACCTACCACCCACGTGTTGACTGGTATGGCTGGTAGGGGCGGCCTTCGACCACGTGTTTGAGGAGCTTGTAACAGTCCAGACGGAGGAGCATCTCATTCGAGACGCTCCGTCTGAGGCGTGGGTGTCTGCGTGTCTTACGGAGGACACCGTCGAACTCGTTGAGGAATACCTTACGGCCCTCCTCGTTGAGTATGCAGTAGTTGAGGTCCTGGTCGAAGTGTTCTTCCCGGAGCTGTTGGAGGTTGAGCACTCTGAATATCAGGCGGTCGACGAACTCCGGCTTGAACATCTCTGCAATGTCGAGAGAGAGTGAGAACCTGCGTTCTAGCGGTTCGTGTAGGAAGCTTATTGATGGGTCGAGCTGTGTGTGATAGAGCTGAGTGAGCACCGCACTGTAGAGGAGGGTGTTCCCAAGACTGATGAGAGCATTCACAGGGTTGTTTGGCGGCCGTTTCACCCGTGGGCCCATCTTGAAGTCCTTTATGACCATGTTAAAGGCGTCATAGTATGTGTTCCACGCACGGCCCTCCACACTCAACAGTACAGAGACGGTACCGGCAGCCCGGACTTCAGGGATGAGCCCTGAGAGGTCGCCCAGCACCTTGTCGATACCGTCCACACGGCCCCGGTAGTCCCTGACGGCCCATGCCATGTTAGATATGCATGCTTCCACCATGCACCGTGCTATGTGGAGGCGCTGTCCCTGGTCAAGGTGTGCAGCAGCCTGCTTGAGCACAGCATAACCAGATATTAGCCGTCGCCGGGGGTAGAAACTCCCCTCGTAGTTGCCGTAGTACCCAAAGAAGTGGAGCGGGATGCCCTGTCGTGCGAGGAACGACATGACACCCGAAGTGACGTTTATGCGTCCGACAGCGTATATGGCCTTGATCTGTTCGACCGGGAGGATCCTGCGGCCTTCCGCTGTGAAATAGTAAATGGTCGACTCCTTCCTCTTCAGGCTGCCATTTGAGTTCAGGTACAGGTTCCGCTTCATAGACATGTCAGTCACACCTCACAGTAGTCGCGGTATGCACACTTCTTGCACGGTGCGTGGGCCGGACGGGGTGGCGGTGTTGACTGTCCCACAATCCTGCAGATCTCGCGGACAGCCGCCTCGACCGTGCGCCTGCCCTCATCGTCCAGCACCACAGGCTGTTTCCGACGTTCCGACCGGAAGTGCAGTTCGCCAGTGCAGTCAATCCCGAGCCGTTCCAGTTCGTACAGGTAGAACAGCAGCTGGACCCGGGCGGCTACGCTCATCGCACCGCTCTTCTTGACCTCGTGGACTATGAGGTGTTGCCCTGTGGTTGTGTGGTCAATCCTGATGCGGTTGAAGACCATGACCTCCTTGTGCTCCCGGACGAACGACGACTCGTGGATGAGCCTGCCCAGTGCCACCAGTTCTGACGACTGTTCCTGTGTGATGTTGTGGGTGAGCAGCCACAGCCTGCGGTGACACACATGATAGTAGTTGACCATAGTACCAGTGACCCTGCACGGCCACCCGTACTGTGAACGCGGCGGGGCAATATCAAAAGACAAGGGCGTCCTGCCTCCTTGCCATCTCTGCTAACAGGTCAGTCCGCAGACCAAGCTCCGGGTCGTACTCGATTTCGCACACCGGGTACGGACTGCTGCGCCGGACGAGGTTCTCTTTGTACATCCACCTGAAGGTCCTGACCGGTACTGAGACGACGAGTCTCTGCAGGTCGTCCCACGCCCCCTGTGCCCTGAGCTCCTCGACCCTCTCATCATAGCAGGCTGGGACTATTTCCACGGAGTCAAAGAGGTCATAGAACTTGTCGGGACGGCCCTCTTCAAATGGCACCAGCCCCTTCCATGCGTCTGACATATTGGAGTATGCCCCTTTGAACTCGTCACGTTCAGAGCTGGAGTAGCCGTCCCCATACACATGTTCTACGGCCCCCCTTGCAAGCCGTTCTGTCAGTCGGCCGTCCCCAGCAGCAAGGTCCGCGAGCCACTGCACAGACCGCTCCACACGGTCATAGTGTCTGTACACCATCTTGTCGTACTCTCCACCCTTGCAGAACACTGTGACAGTCGCGCCATCCTTCATGCGCCCACGACGGTTCACCCGGCCAAAACGCTGTAGGAGTGCGTCCATAGGGGCAGGTTCGGTGAACATGACATCGAAGTCTATGTCCAGGGAGACCTCGATTGCCTGCGTACCGACAAGGAGCCGTGCGTCACGGATCCGGCTCTCGTGTTCAATGCGGTCGCCAAGTGTGAAGCGCCCGTGCAACAGGACTGCATCCTTGACCCGCCTGTCTTTGGAAAGGGTCTCAAAGAGCGACAGGGCAGTACGCACAGTGTTGCAGACCACCAGGGTACGCCTCTCACTGGCGGCCCTCGCAATCGCCTCTGTGGCAGCAGAGATGTCGCCGTCCTGGACCCGGATGATGTGGCGGTATGAGGAGTCCCTTGTCCTGTCGACCAGGATGTTGGAGCTTGGTATTCCGAGGCAAGAGCGGATTCTCTCTATCAGGAAGGACGGGATGGTCGCCGACATGAGGAGGACTTCCGCACCATAGGCACGGGCCACACGCATCAGGAACAGCATTAACGCTGTCACGTGTGGGGAGTATGCGTGCACCTCATCGAATACCATCACCGACGATGCAATCTCCATCAGTGTCCGTTCGTACCCCTTGACACCGAACAGTGCCTTCAGCGGCTGGTACGGTGTGGTGACCTTGACCGGTGAGTACAACCTCCGCGAGATGTCGGCAAGATGTCGGGGGTCGACCGCGCCCGTGAGGTACTCCTCATTACTGTAGAAGGAGTGGATGAAGAATGCAGAGCGGTGGTGTAGCATTGACACCAGGTCGTAGTCGGCCGGACACCCCTTAGAGAACTGGTCGCGCAGACGGGTGTACATCTTGTTTATGCTGGCCACCGTGGGCAGCATGTAGAGGATGCGCCTGCACCCCTCCATGTTGTTACGCGCCCACAACATTGCCGCTTCCGTTTTCCCAGACCCCGTGGGGGCAACAATAATCCCCGGACCGGAGAGCTGGGACGCCCACGCCTGCATCTGGTTCGGTGGGAAGGCGCAGAAGGTGCTGTCACGTGGTAGGTGCTTCACGGCCTTGATGCCTGCTGATGCGAGGTGGTCGCACGATGTCACGATGCCCTTCATGAGCATCAGACGAGGTGAGATGGCCTGTACCTCTTCGTCCCCCAGCGCCCGGAACCAATTGACGGTCCACCCAAACGGCTCATTGTCAAGCATGGTCTGGACTATGGACTCGTCGTCACCGGGCAGGGTGCGCAGCAGCTGCGCTGCAAGGGGATAGTCCCCATGGAGGTGGGCTGCAACTCTTTTCAGCACACGGCGTAGGGCCGGTAGCATCTTGCGCATCTCCTCGACACGTCTGGCATAGTCCTCATAACCAAGCTCTCTGTCGGTCCTGAAGTTAGAGAGCAGTGTGTCGATGGACTTGTGGTGCGTGATCACTCCGAGGCCCGCACACTCCTTCAACAGGGACGGCGCCTTACTGAAGTCCAGGCACGACAGCAGTCCTGTCGAGAGGATTTCATGTCTGTATTTCCACCGGCGGCGACCTGGGGATGTCAACATCGCTTGGAACCCGACTGCAGCCTTGCCTGCATCGTGTAGTGCAAGGGCGAGGGCAGCACACTCACCAGTCATGTCCCATGTGTTCGCAATGAACAGTTCCGTGAGGCACCCGAGACTCCGCAGGACTGCAAGGGCATCAAGTGTGTGGTCCAGGAGTGTCACTCCCGGCTTCGCCAGCAGCTGTCTGCTAGTCCCGACTGCGCCCTGCACACCACATCACCAGCAATACATCTCTGTCCAGCATGGCCGGCGACATGACAACCCCTCATACCAGCCCTAGGGACTCGGCAGTGTGAATCTGGACTATGATGCCGCCGTCCTCACGGTCACTGTCAAGATAGCCGCTGCCGGTTGCCCTGTAGGTCTCTGGTATCATCATGAAGGGCTGGACACCGCGCGCCACCCGTGGGATGTCGTCCGTGAAGTACACCGGCAGTGCGTACAGGGTCGCCACAGAGTACCCCGTGGGGGCATCGGTATAGATGCTCTGACCAAACACCCCTTCTGTGTCCTCCACATACTCGAGGTCTACCATGTCAACGGACTCCACAGTTGCAAGGTCAGAGCTCCGACCAAGGAGGAGCTGGAAGTGCGGCCTCTCGAAATAGGGGGCCATGGCCGGGTCGAGGTAGAGCGTGAGCTCCACGTCAACAAGGAACTCCCTCTCAACAACGTTCCACTTCGCACTACCCGGCCCCCACTCAAGGATACGTTCCAGGTCGACACCGCGGCCCCTACTGACGAACGTATACCCGACAAAGGTGTCCTCTGGGGTCACGGCCTCGCCCTTTGCAGCGGAGATGAGGCCATACACCGTGGAGAGAGGGGGCATCGGGAGTGTGGGCTGGAAGCCAATCATGAAGCCCGCATAGCGGAATGATGCCGTCCAACTGCTGACCCGCACTCGGACCGCCCGCATCCGGCCCGCACACAACCTTCGAGGACCCCCTCAGAAGACATCGTCCAGGTCTTGACAGAGCCCGTCCACTGCCCCCTTCACTGTTGTGACGACCACGCTGTCGCTATGCTCCTCCGCGAGGGTGTTGAGGGCGTCCTTGATATGCTCCATGAAGCCGGTCTCACGGCCAACATAGACCTTGGTAAGGCGTTCGTTAGAGTAGTCGTTGAGCACCTGGACTAGCGCCTCAGTGTTGAAGGTGGCATCTCCCCGTTCGTCAACTGCGGCAAGGTGGCTCAGGAGGTGACTACCGGTCGCGAAGACACCCAGTACGACCAGGCTTGGTGCTACACGTGTGAGGTGACGGGCACTCATTGCACCCCCAGAGAGATGTGGTAGGACCCCCAACGTGTCCCGGACACGCGTGAGGCGGATTGCCCTGTCGAGTACGAAGGCGCCGTCCTCCGCCTTGCAGCGGGACGCGAACTCTGCTGGCACTTCAAAGTTGTCAGGGAGGTTCTGGCTCCCTGCAGTGGGCACCTGTTTGAACACGCCCGCGTTGTCAAGGTCTATGGAGAAGATGCCCTTCAGTACTGTTGAGTAGAACTCGTGCTCATAGGGTACTGGGTCACCCTCCAGTCGTGAGAACGTCCCGAAGTCCTCTGTCGGGCGGTGGGGGCCCACGGATACAAGGGGCGAGTTCTTGAGCACCGAGGCCCGCGTGACCGTCTGCTGCCCCGACTTCTTCCCGCCAGCACCCCGTGTTGTCTTGGGTGCCCGCATGTACCCGAAAATGTCGTCGTCCGGGTACGTGAGCGGGTCTGCTGCGGTGTAGGCTATCTTGGCCTCCCGGTGGATTGGTGAGAGCTCCCACCCCTTGTGTGTGGCAAGTGCCATCCTCCACCAATAGCGCCAGGCCTGACCGGACACATATGGGTAGGCCTCGCGTCCCCGCCAGAAGACCTTCGTCCTCACGATGTTGTCTGTCCGTTCTGACGCCTGGACCCCCGCATTGTTGAGCGCCGATGCCCAGGCATCAACCATTACAAAGCCCTGTACTGTCCGTACCATTTCAAGTCACAACCTCAAGATACTCCTTCTATTGTCCCTCCGACTCGGAGTCCGGCCCTGCAACCTCTTCGGCCCGTTCCCGGAGCCACTCGGCGCCCTGTTCGTATATCCTGAAGAGCAGCAGGTCCCGGATCTCTCGCCAGTCGCGACCACCCTCTGGGGCCAGGTCAATGACGTACTCGTCAAAGGTCAGCAGGGCCTTCCCACTCCGTTTCACGGCGTCCCTATCAGCCTTCAACAGCACCGACCTGAAGTCCCCGTATGTGCGGGCGGTGTCCAGTCGCACAATAGGACGCGCAGAACCAGTCTCCTTGCACAGCTCAAGGAAGCGGTCTGCCAGATCCCGGATGGTATCAATCCGTTTCTTTTCCATTCTTCTCACCTTTCGCAGGTACAGGGAGAGGAGATTCCATGTCCCCAGCACTTCGCGCCCCTCTCCAAAGAAGTACCTCACAATAGAGCGGCCCTCAGTGAGGGCCCGGTAAAGGCGGTTCTCCCGCTTCTTCAAGACCTCATCCTCATCGACGTTGGCCCCCTGTTTCGGCCTGAACGGCGGGTTCCCACGACACACAATCCGACGCCACATGTCCCGGTCCCTGTGGAGTTGGACTTCGGCCAAGAACTCTATCACCGTACTTGGAATATCATAGAATGACAGGCGTGGCCCCTGACCGTAGTTAGTAAAGAGATAGAACCGTACAGGCGGACATCCGGTGCGTACGAACTCGACCTCCACATACCTGTGTTGCATGATGGACACAATGGCATCGTATGCAGCATTCAGTGCTGCAGCTCGGGTGTAGTCGAATGTTGCGACCCCGTACTCGTTTGCTGCCGCCTGCCGCTTCGCCTGTTCCACGGTACGCCGTGCGAGGGCGAGCTGTAGTGGCCAGTGGGCTGTGTGAGGTATCAACAGGTCGCCCACCTTCTCCATGGCCAGTGGCGAGAACTGTATGGCGAGGAGACAGTTCGCACAGACACGTTCGCCGGCCTGCGAGCGGGACGCAAAGGGTTGAGCAGGGAAGAAGTTCACCAGACTCTGCGAGCCCAGGAGTGGGACCCGGGTCTTGTCGACAGGCACTCCGGGGCGGGCCCCACAGATGGTACAGCTGGGAAACGCTGACGGCGGAGAGACCTCTTCGAGCAGGCGCTGGAGCTGCTCCCTGTACTTCTTCTTACGGTCACGAGTGGACGGGTTACAGACTGGCGCATTTGGGAAGACCTGTCCGTGGAGTGCCCTGCGCCAGCCATCGGTGGTGTACAGGTCGACCAGTTGTGGGATCATGGCCCCAATGTCATCATATGTCAGCCCCTCAGGACGCCCCTTTTCCGCGAGGACACACATTGCTGCGAGACCAGAGTCCACAAATGGGTTGCCAGTTGTCCTGAACAGCACCTCCGCACCACTCACAGGCCTGCCCTCCGACAGCCCACCATCCCGAAGCCCATGGAGTTCTTCTGTCCAAGGCCACAATCATAACCGAACCGGATCAGGTCGGGGTCGCCCCTGAGCGCAATGTCCATCATGTGGGCCCGGTGATATGTCCCGTTGACCTCTATCCTCTTGTGATGCGCACGTCTGATGGCGGTGACTTCCACAGACCCACGAGGGGGCCGACCGTAGTACTCTGTATACTTGCGTTCCAAGTTCCTGACAAGTGCCCTACAGAACTCGTCCCGGTCCTCCACTGGTGACAGGTCCCACTGCTGAAACCGCCCATCTCCCTCGATGACCGTCTTGAGCACGATTGGTGACATCGTGGTGAATAGGGTCTCCCCCTCCTCCCGTGGTCTGAACTCACGCGGCACCGTGACCTTCACGACCGCAAAGTCGAGCCCTGCGATTGTTACATGCCCGCTCTTCAGCAGTGCGTTGGCGAGCCGGCGCGCGAGATTACCATCGACACTACTGAACCAGAGGTATACGTCGTTTGAGAGGATGACAAGTCCGTCCTTGCGTGGTCGCCGACGTGGGACTTCAAGCCTTGAGAACGTGAAGAACTTGAAGCCCGTCGAGTCGTGGAGCTCCTTGTACTGTGGGTCTGTCGTGATCAGCTTGTCGTAGATCATCGAACTGACCGCATACTGGTAGTTGTAGGGCAGTACGGGCCGCCCACCCAGTGGAAATGGCACAAGGCACACTCTGAACCTCAACTGACAGGCCCCCTTGTGACCACTCGGACTATCCTGTTGAGGGCCCCGTTGAAGGTGATAATAAGTATAGCTTGTGAGAGTGATAGGGGAGTGTCCCCTTGCGGACGGATATACGGCTTCCAGAAAGGCCCCTGAGGCCACGAGAACCGTGTCCTGTGGCCACCACAGTCCGGGACAGTGATCCCACATATGGGTGTACGCCCAGAGCAGCACGGTCCGGGATGTGTTGGGTAGCAACTGGTAACACCCATGCATGACCTCACAGTGACTGTGTTACCCGGACACGTACGCTCGCGCCCCCCACATTCAAAGTCGAGACCATTCGCATCTATGCCCACATTCAACATGCAAGACGCCGCTGCCATGTCCAGGCCTTCAGGACCTGCAACATGTCACTGGTAGAGGTACAGGACTGGTGTGCCACTGCTGTACATGGAAGACGAGGGCGCATGAAAACGCATAGGACTCCGAGTAGTAGACTGGGACTCCATGTCAGGGGCGAGCGGCAATCATGCACAGTAGGACGCCATGCCCGCAGCCACCATACTCCTGGCCGTGTCAGACCATCAGGCCTATGTGCCAGCCCATGTCGCTAGGAGCAACAGTCCTTTTGGGTAACAGAAGTGCTTGGAAAGAAGAGAGACTTGGCGGCACTGGTTCCCCTATGAAGGTGTGGACAATGCCAGGCAACGGCCCACCAGCCCGAGGGACACCAAGAGGCCTCTAAGGCCAGTGGACGGCCCGGAGTCC
Source organism: Promethearchaeota archaeon (assembly GCA_027031765.1). GTDB lineage: Archaea > Asgardarchaeota > Thorarchaeia > Thorarchaeales > Thorarchaeaceae > JALVPN01. Next base: position 24,071 of record JALVPN010000139.1, read on the forward strand.
CCCCATAGAAGACTTATATCGCGGTCTACAGACCTGTCAGGAGTAGAGGGACATTCTCGGCTACTAGCGAGGGATGATGGTTTCAATCAGTTGGTCACGGTTAGTTGCGTTGAGGCATGACCTGCACAGGACAGCTGCCCAGACCTGGCGGGTCAACTGACCGTCGAGTGAGTCCCGGCCGTGGTGGACAGAGGGGCATGTCCGTGCCACGGGTCAGAGCGTTGTGGTCACCGTGCGTGTGCTCATCACATCCATCGGGCTGGTACACAAGGCATCCAGCAGTGGTAGTGGCTGCGTCTCTGCTGAGTACACTCTCTTCTGGGCGCCTGAGAAGAGGACGGGCGCCATGTTCACGGGCGCGGCACTGATGAGGCCCCTTGACCCGTCCGACTTGATGGTAGTGTGTGTTGCTCCTGAAACCAGGCAGACCTTGGATGTCCTTGCTATGGACTCCAATATCGACAGGAATCATGTACTGGAGGCCCTCATACCTGAAACGCGTTCTGTGGAGGAGCAGTACCAAGCTGTTGAGGAGCGGGTATCACACGTCGTCGGCAACCGTGTCGAGCTTGAGTGTCATAATGTGGAGGGGGTGAACGCCGAGCACGGACTGGACGGCACAGACAGTCCATGCCCTGAAAGAGCAACTGAAAGACAGGAGGGACAAAGGTCATGACACAGAAAGAACAGTCATATGAGCGCAAATATGTGACCTTCGAGATCCTGAGCCCCCTCTACATGGGCGGGGCAACACAGGTAGCACCTGAGATACGGGCCCCATCAATCAAGGGCCTCATGAGGTACTGGTACCGCGCAATTGATTCCCATTTCAAGAACTGGGAAGCAAAACTCTTCGGCGACGCCGGCGAGAGGGGCATCTCACCGTTCCTCCTGCGGGCCTATGGTGGTGCGTTCGGAGGAGAACAGGAAAGACTTCAGTGTTGCTACCTACTCCAGCCACCAGAGAAGAAGGGGGACTTGAGCAGCTGCGAAGAGTTTCCTCAAGAATGTGTACCGGCTACGGCCGGCCTGAGGTATCTGGTATTCCCATTTGGGATGAAAGGCGGTAAACGGGCAGCCTTCAGGCCGGGCCAAAAGATGACGGTAGAAATCGTATTCAGACCACAAAAGGGACAAGAAATGGAGAAACTGAAACGCGCCATTGCCGGGTCACTCTGGATGATATCAAACATCGGGGGAATGGGCGCACGGTGTAGACGTGGCCTAGGTTCGGTGCGGGTCGCAGAAACGGACATAGACTGGCCAGAAACGGAGGGGTTGCCGCTCGTCATGAGCACCAGCGATGTGGACAGATGGTGGGAGGACTTCAAGACGGGCATTGCTAAGATTCGGGAGTGGTTCGGGACCTATAGCGCAGACTACCATGCCACACTGAAGGGCGCAAAAGCGCTCCTTGTGGGGGACAGCAATGGAACAGGGTTCAAGTCCTGGAACGGGGCGCTCGGAGCCATAGGGGAAGAGATGAAGTCATTTCGAGCTGGTAGGGACCATCCATTCCTCTACGTGATATTTGGTATCCCGCTCGTGAGGAGCCATGCCAGCGTGGTGTGCAAGAAACGGGAACAGGGTGAAGAGCGTAAGTATCGACGTGGTGCTTCTCCGCTCCACTTCAACGTTGTCAAGACAGACAACGGGTATTATGTCCTCATGTTCTTCACGGGTGCATGGCCGGTTCCAAAGGACTGTACTATCAGCCATCGTGTCATGAGGGGGCGCCATAGGGGCTACCCACGCACCAGACTCGATGAGTTCTTCGAAGCTGTCCGGAGTAATACTAAGTTCACCGTCAAGCAGTGGGGGGAGGGATTGTGAACCGGGAACAGAGTGACCAATGGGGGGTGAATGGAACGGAGAATCAGGAGGGGTCACAAACGGAAGTCCATATTGCTTTTGGGCCGGTACAGCCGTTCGTAGCAGCAGCACGAAAGACAGCGGATCTATGGGCCGGATCCATACTGTTGTCACACCTTGCAGAGCACACCATACGGGAACTGTTGGACGAGTATGTCAGTAAGAACAAGGCAGCGTTTGTTTCACCTTACGTGCCAGTGAACCAGGGGGGCACCACCAAGGAGCAGCCCAAGGCCGCATCGACACCAAATGTGTTCGAGATTGTCGTGCACTCGGACCATGCGAAACAACTGGCAAGGAGAGCAGTGGAGGTCTGGCGCGAAGAGTGGCAGACGATTGCAGGTAAGGCATGGACTGTCCTGCAGGACACAGGGTTCCCAGTCGACGGTCACACAAAAGAGATCTGGAACCGTCAGGTGGGCAACCTCTGGGAGTCGTACTGGGTCGTGGGTGAGTACACCAACATGATGTCACGAAAGATGCTCAGGGACCATTTCCGTCCTGCTGAACCGGGATGGAAGTGCACGGTCTGCGGTGAACGGGAGGCGCTCAGGGATCAGAAGACCACTCGGCAGGGCGTCAGGGATGCATGGGCAAAGGTGAGGGGTTCAGTTGTTACAGAGGACGGTTCTGAACGGCTGTGTGCAGTGTGCTTCGTCAAGCGTGTCCTGCAGAGAGTCCTCAAAGAGTACCCGCGACAGCAGTTCCCCTCGACAACGTCGTTTGCGGCCGCGCCATGGTTACACGGGGTACTTACTTCAGAGGACACGCGCATCAGGCAGCTCGCGGAGGAGCTGGCAACTGAGCTGTCAGATGCAGGCGTACCAAAGACCTCGGGAATGCACCTTCCCGACGATGTGAAGGGAAAGGTTGACGGGACAGTTGCCAACCTCATCAAGTATGACGGCGACTACTTCTTCCCACACAGGTACTACAGTCCTGACCTGACCATAGATGAGGAGCACCGTGGACATGTGCAGGGCGTCCTGAGAAGACTACTGAGTGCGTGCCGCAAGGCCGGCCTGGGCGAGCCATGGCCCTACTTTTCGATACTTGCCATGGACGGGGACAGCATGGGCAGGACTCTCTCAGAGAACCGTGACAAGAAGCCCAACATAAGCAGGGCACTCTACGAGTTCTCCAGGAGAGTCCCAGACATCGTGCACCGCGAGGGCGGAAGAGTCGTGTATGCTGGCGGCGACGACGTCCTGGCACTCCTACCAGTCAACAGGGTCCTCACAGCGGCCGAGGCCATCCAGAAGGAGTACATGAGCAGAATGGGCCATCTCAAGCTACAGGGCACTCCAACTATCAGTGCCGGGATTGTCGTCGGACATGTGAACCTGTCCCTCAAGATGCTAGTGCGACAGGCCCACCGTCTGCTTGACGACGTAGCAAAGGAGCATCAGTCGACCGACCCCCTCGGCCGGGGGGTGACAGAAAAGGACTCCTTCGCAGTCGAGGTGTGGGACCGTGGAGGGGCGGCGCTGCGCCTCGTCAAGCGCTGGAATATCAGTGCTGACCAGTACTGGCCCAGTGAGATACAGGACCTGATTGCTCACAGGACACCAGACAGCCCCGTGCCGTTGACGAGCGGGTTCATCTACTCCGCAGCCCGGACGGTCCAGGAGTTCGTCCACGAGTCCTCCCACGTGGACGATGAGGTCCTCCAGGGCCTATTGCTTGCCCAGTACTACACAAGCCGGCACAGGAGGATTGAGGAGCTGAAGAAGACCAAAGACGGGAGAGAGAAGTGTGAGAGACTTGTGCGCAGAGTGGTGGAACTCATGAAACAGGAAGTGCCTGGACAACCTGCATACTCAGCAGACCATGTCCTGCTCCTAGCATCACTCGTCAGGAGGGGTGGTGTCAGATGATCCTCAAGATACAGGCCTTCGATACACTGTTCTTCAGGGACGGCAGTCCCTTCAATGCCGGGGAGTCTGTCATGTTGACATCCATGTTCCCACCAGCATCTCCGACAGCCTACGGGCTGGTGCGGGCAGCCCTTGTTGAGGTGTACTGCAAGGAGATCAAGCGGTATGTCTACCGTGGGTGCAGGGACTGCCCCCATCATGGTACCTGCACCTTGAGGAGTGTTGTGGGTGACCCGAGCCAGCGCGACGGCACGCTGGTGGTGCGAGGGCCGTTTGTCACAGTGGACGGTACCACATACTACCCGGCACCTGTGGACTTGACCTGCGATGCGGGGAACGCCGGTGACAAGGTGTATCCCGGCTCCGTAACGACGGACACCATTGCCAGCGACCTCGGGGACATGAGACTGCCCACACCGGGCACGGGCCGGGTGTACGCTAAGACCCACGATACACACCTGCTCTCATCCCGCGGACTGCAGGAGTACCTTGCAGGGAGAGCAGTGCAACAAGATGACCTCATCCCAATAGAGATGAGCAACACAGAGAGCAAGGGGTCAGTGGTGGCCAGAGAGACCCGCACCGGCATTGCAGTCGACCCCCGTTCGTGGACATCCCTTGAGAAACACCTCTACTGGCTCCAGGTCGTGCGTCCCATGGAAAACGTCACCCTGACCGTGTGGGTGGACGGTACCAGCGTGAATGGCCAGGAGCACACAATACCCGAGGAGGGTGTGCTGCTGCGGTTCGGCGGAGAGGGCCATATGGTCAACATCATGCCGGACAGAGAGACAAGACAGCTCGTCCCGGAACCCTGTACCGGAGGCGCGACGACCAAGGACGGCCGGTTCCGTCTCGTGCTGCTGCAGGACGCTGACTTTGATGGCTCATGGCGGCCGCCAGAGCTCGAGCGCCACGCGACTGAGGAGACCGGTACCATCACCTATCGCGGCAGACTCAGGGGACTGGATGTGGAACTGGTCAGTGCAGCAGTAGGACGGGCAAGATATGTTGGTGGCTGGGACACGGCAAGGCGACGCCCGAGAGATGTGGCGCCCCTCGTCCCAGCAGGCAGCGTATACTACTTCGAATCAGACGCACCATTCGAAACGGTTGTGGAAAGACTCCACAACTCATCGGTCGGTAACAACACGAACACAGGCCTTGGACACTGTGTAGTAGGAGTGTGGTAATAACATGAACAGAAGATGTGGAATAATAGGGATCTGCACGGAGACCCCCCTCCATGCAGGGACCGGACAGAACGTTGGCGCAATCGACCTCCCAGTCCAGCGCGAACGTCACACGGGACTACCAATGATTGTAGGCTCGAGCCTGAAAGGCTGCCTACGTAGTGTTGCACCAGACGACACCGACGTGGTGTTTGGCGCAAGACTCGGATCCGAAAAACACTTCGCCGGTGCCGTGTCGTTCACAGACTGTCGGCTGCTCGCACTCCCGGTCAGGTCGCTGCAGCGGCTCTTCCTCTGGGTAACATGCCCCCAGGTCTTGCAGCGCCTCCAGCGTGACCTGCACCTAATCGGAGCAGACGTGAGTGTCCCAGTACCACAGCCAAAGTCGGACAACACCCTGCTCGCACCGCAGGCAGGGCCCAAAGAGAAGTCAGGGCTCAAAGGAGAGGTAGTCCTTGAAGACCTCATCCTCAAGGTGCAGGAGAGCAAAGATGTGGCCAGGCTTGCAACTACCATTGCGGGACTGGTACTGGACAACGCAACACACAAGACCCATCTTGAGAGGGCGGAAGGACACACCGTGGTCGTCACAGACCGGATCTTTGGCTACCTCGCAAGGTTCGGCACACAGGTCGTCGCACGGAACCAGCTGACACCACAGAAGACCAGTAACAACCTGTGGTATACGGAACTCGTACCACCCGATACGTGGTTCTACTCCGTCGTCATGGCCGGGGCAGGACACACCGAGGAGGACATGGACGCGGACACCGTCTTTGATACGCTCAGGAAACACGTGAGACCATACCTGCAAATCGGCGGCGGCGAGACCGTCGGCCTGGGGTGGTGCGCACTCCGTATGCTGAGCACCGATGAGATAGTGAAAGTGTTCGAGTCCGGGACGGAGGGAGCCTGATGGCAAGCGAAGACGTCAGGTCACTGACAAGAGAAGTGGGCAAGTTCGGCTACAAGTGCGTCAAGAAGGTCAAGGATGATGAGAGAGCGGCGACCGACTACAAACGTCAGGCACGAAGACTGCCAGCAATGATCCTGCAGAACGGCCTCGGCCAGGCCCTCTCGTTCCTGCTGTCACTATCGAACGACAACAAGGGAGCAGAACAACTCTACAGGGACATATCCCAATGGCTCAGAGAACGGGACATATACTCCAAGAAAGGTGACGTGGTCGGTCAGATAATGGAAGGGGACATGGACCAGTACATCCGCGCACAGGAGATGACCCTGACCCTCTTAGACGCACTCTCGCGGTTCGCGGAGGCCTTCATCGAGGACACAGGGGGCACCGAAGAGTGACGCTCCCACTGTATCAGAGAACCAGACTCAAACAACTCGTTGCAAGGGCTGATAAAACCTCAAACATCGGTCTGATGTTCGAACGCTTCCCCAACCTCCATGAGGTTGCCAGTCCCGATGCTAAACGGGAATTCCTAGAGGACATAATCAAACGAATGGAAGGGAGTAGTGGCTATGTCACCAAGGTGCTCCGGGCCGTCAACAACAGGATGGACGCACTCGTAGAGGGGATTGGCGGGATTTGCAGGACTGTGAAAACGGTGTCGAGGCTGATAATAGGCCTGGGACAGCCCCACCCCACCGAGACCGGCTTCCGCTGGCACCACACCCTCGGCATACCATACGTACCCGGTAGCTCCCTCAAGGGCGCCTTCAGGGCCTGGCTAGAACACTACAGGCTCGATACCAAGACAGCCAACGAACACCTGGGCACACAGGAACGGGTCGGGCACATCATATTCTTTGACATGCTGCCACAAAATGTGCCACGCCTCGAGCTAGATGTGCTCAACGTGCACTACCCCGAATACTACCGTGGTAAAGGCGACCCCGTAGACTATTCATCCCCGATACCAGTATTCTTCCTCACCGTCGCAGCAGGCTCCAAGTTCAAACTCAGAATGGCCCCAGCTCACGGACACAGTAAAGACACCTGCAGTGAGGTACTGACAGAGGTGCTGAAGGCACTTGAGGTCATGGGCTTGGGCGGCAAGACCGCCGTCGGATATGGCCGCTTCTCAGAAGAACAGGCACGATGAGCGGAAAAGGACAACACATCTCCCAACAACAGTAGACAGCCCAGTCCCTGCACCGGATGGAAGTGCACACCAGACCAGTGCGCCCAACACCTCCAGACACAACAGCACACCGACCAGACCAGCACAATGAGACCCAGCCACCCGAACACCCAACCGGGTCAGTACCATAGATGAACCGGCAGGACTCACCGGACAACACACCAAGATCCAACCACCCGTGCGAAGACCACACCCTCTGCAACCACCCGTGCGAAGACCACACCCTCTGCAACCACCCGTGCGAAGACCACACCCTCTGCAACCACCCATGGCAGGGCTACACCTCTCCAGTGTTACCCCACCCCAGTACCCCGCCGAGCAGTACCCCGACCATTACCTGTCCACCCACTCCAACAATAAGTCGGCACACCAGACCACGTCACACCACATCAGACTGCATCACATTGAACCAGACCGCATCACATCACCCACACCCCAGACCACCACGCAACACACCCAGCAACCACGACCTCTCGCATATCCCACAACAACAGAGAACACAGATACCAATACCCGAACACATAGCCATACACCATCACAGGACGCACCACAACCAAGAACAACACCAGCACCAGTACACAGTCCCAACACACCCAACTGCAACCACCACCCCGCCGCAGAACCGGAGGTTTCGAGATACCGGCATGAAAAACAGTACCCATAACATTTATCTCTGCGAAATCACGCATAAACCACACCTGTTGCAATCAGACTAGAACTAGGGTTGAAACTTCTTGCGGAGGCGGAGCTCATCGGCGCCGGGCCGATGTTGCAATCAGACTAGAACTAGGGTTGAAAC
>JALVPN010000140.1 GCA_027031765.1 Promethearchaeota archaeon
GACGCCGAAATCGGCCTTCACTTGGGGTCACCTCCCGTCTCCCACGGCGGCCGCTCCGGGAGGGCGGCCTCGAACCTCTCGATGAGCTCCCGCTGGTAGCCCCGGAGCCGCAGGTCGTCCAAGGTATCAGGCCCTCTCCCTGCGGGCATGGCGCAGCATGTCCTCAATGGCAGCCCTGCGCCCGGCCTCGTCACCCAGGTCACCGCGCACCAGTGCGAGGGCAGCCCATGCACGGGCGTCGTGTGGGTCGAGCTCCACGGCGCGTCCCAGTGCCCCGAGTGCCTCCTGGAACCTGCCCTGCCGTCTGAGGTGGAGCCCGAGGTACGTCCAGAGCTCTGCGCTCCCAGGACACTCCCTGAGCCGGGCCCTGAGCTGTGCCTCGTGTCGCTCCATCACCTCTTGCGGCGGGTGGTGCTGCACAGTGGCATGGTGCCTGCCCACCCCACGCGTGCGCGTCCCCGTCACCCTGTCGGTCTCGTCCGCTCGCACTGTCATTGCAATATCCCTGTTCTTACAGTCCTTCCAGGTACTCTTGAAGTCCCCTTATCTCAGAGGGGTCGAGTGTCAGCGGCTGCACCTTGGCCTGTGGGTGTGTGTCCTCCACCTTGGTCTCGGTCAGTGCCGGCACCCTCAGTACCCGGGTCGGGCCCACCGCGCCCATCTCGCGTACCACACGGAACTCGTTGTTGCTCCGATAGAGCGCCTCCTCAAAAGCTGCCTGGAGCTCGCCGAGGTCACCCTCCGATGGAGTGACCACAAGGAGCGCGTAGAACGGTGGGTCCCTGTCCTTGACTGCGACCACGGTGTAGTCTGCAACAGATATGTTGGTCTTCATGGTCGCCTCGGTCAGCGCCTGTCGGACATGCATGTCCGAGAGCTTCTCGCCAGACAGGTTGACCACAAGGCCACGCCGTGAGATGTCGTCCACAGTGATCGGGTCAGTGTCCACCACGGTCACAAGGTCACCCAGGCGGTACCTGTACCAGCCGTTCACGTTGGTGACGACGACCTCGTACCTGAAGTTCTTCTTGGCGTCAGACAGCGGGATGGTCTCCGGCTCCGGGTCGTCGATGTGCTCCACGGGGATCAGCTCTATCCAGTTCAGGTGCGGGAATATCTTGACACCCGGCTCGTCGTAGAACTGGCTGCCGTAGAAGCCCTCAGAACTGGCGTAGACCTCAAGCAGGAACATCTCCGGGAACATCGACTCCAGCCACTTGCGGTACGGGTCGGGGTCGACACCCGAGGCCACCAGCAACTGCATCCCCGGCCACAGCTGGTGCAGGTCCAGCGTCCCATCTCCAAGTATCGCACGCCTTATCCTCTCAGCATGCGGTGCCGGCAGCACCTTTGCCAGTTTCAGGGCGAAGTCCTGCTGCATCTTCTTGAGGAACGCCAGCACCAGTGGGCTGATACCCATGAAGGCGGTGACGTCCAGACATGCCGTCAGACGTGCCAGGGCCCACATCTTCTCGTGCATGTCCTCGATGTTCAGTATGTCCATCCCGGGGACTATGCACCTCCTCAGTATCCGGTTGAGGTGGAGCACCCCGACGCCGCTGGCGTAGCCCTTCGGGACGCCGTTGATGTAGCCCCTTATGGCCGACGCCCCCAGCATCACCATCTTCCCACTGAAGATGCGCGCATGCTCCGGCCGGGCGTCCACGTACTTCATATACATGGCACTACCACCCTCGGCCACCTGCGCCATGCCACGCCTGGTCACTGGCAGGTTCTTCTCATGACCGCTCGTGCCTGACGAGATGTAGTACCAGTACACAGGGTCGTTCGTCAGTATGCCACCCGCCGGCCGCTGGTACACCGCCCTCAAGTACGGCTCCATGTCGTCATACGTGCGTAGCGGCACCCGCTCACTGTACTGTTCGGGCGTCCTTATCGACGCAAAGCCGTGTTTTCGGCCGAACACCGTGCCCGCATTCTGGCGGAGGAGCTCCCTCAACAGGTGCTCCGAGTGTTCGGCCGGCCTACTCAGGATTCTGTCTATCCTGCGCGCCTTGAAAGACGCTACGATCCGGACTATCCGTTCCATCATCGTGCTTGCTCACCTGCTCTCTGGGAGACCAATGTGTTGGTAGAACATGTAGTGATGGTACGATTAAAGCCCTCCTCGCAACCCCTGCTCGGGCGCATAATGCCAGCCGTCTATGTTCCACAACACAAATGGCTGTGTATATCCTAGCGCGAGCGCATATAAAATTATTCTACTAGCAAGGTCTTAAGAATGGCACTTACTGATAATTTCTAATATAATTGCGCAGCAACTCCTTGTGTTCCGTGCACCCCACGGGACTCCTGCAGCCCATGTCCGTCCAGGCTATGGTGCCATCTGTACTGACAGTCCTCGGACACCCTCTGCCCTCATGATCCTCCGGTCCCTCCCCCTTTGCCCACAGTGTCATCCGTATCTGGCCCCACCGTGTCCATCCGACACAGTAGTGCTCCCGCGTGTCACACCGTCCACGTCCAGTGTGTCGCCCCGCCCGGTCGCGGGAGGGCCCGTCACCACGCTGGGCATGTGGGCCTGCGTGCAGGTGCATGGTGGTGGTGGCACTGTGGGCAGTCAGAAGTCCGGAGGTGTTCCCGATAGACCCTGGTAAGTACTTGGCGGTCGGTGGCGGTAACAGTACATTCAAGGGTTATATGCGTGATAATTGACTATTATGCGCAGTAAGGGCTTATAACTGTTTGGCTGGAAGAACGGGCACCTATCGTGGCAGTTGGGTAGCACCTCGAATACTGAGTGTTCTTGGACGCCGTGTCCCTGCTGGTGAGCGGTTGGTGTCGCAAGGGTCTCCCTGAGATTGAGGCTCATGCTGAGAAGCCGGAAGAACAGGGCCTTGTCCGGGTGACAGTCCCAGTACAGGTGGCCCACAGGATGGCTACCACAACGTACTGTTGGCAGAGCTCCTCCCGGGCCCGTACATGGTGCTTGTGGTGACAGAGAGGAATCGGACGCACCAGACACAGAGGGACAAAGGAGTTCGACGGCACACGCTCGCCTAGCAGCAAGACACTTGATAGCTCCCTTGAAACTGCACAGAGCAGTGCCACGGACTGTCCGGATGCCTTCTGAACCGGTTGGGGGCCAGTAGTCCGTTCTGTTGCTGACTGTCCTCCCCATCCAACAGTGGCTACTCACTAGGTGTTATTCTCAAGTCCTTTCAGTCCAATGCGGTTCGGTTCGGTTCAATCTAATCCGGTCGGGTTCAGCCTTCCGGCCCTGTGATGGCCGGGGCGCCCCCAAGGTACGCACTCGTATCGAGCAGTACCGGACCTACTGGATCTGGAGGGAGGGCATGGCCAGGGCCGGCCACCTCCGGATGACCGGCTCCCGGCAGGCCTGTGGGCACACCCTGCACTGGGGCCGCGCCTGACAGCAGGTGACCGAGTGGTCATGGCCGCACCAGCAACGTGGCCAGATGTTAAGCGGAGAGGGCCATTTTATACCTCTCCGGGACACCTCTATGGGCGGGACGTCCCCTGTCTGTCCCAGGGCCCCCAGAATGGCACGGGACAGGCCCTCCGGGCCAGAATTCGGCACGGTACTGTGAGCGTGCCCCTTATATTATCGCGCATGCGAGTAGCACTTGGGAAAGTCGGCCCCGGCCCTGTGCAAGGGCCGGGCACCCTCATCCATCCGTCTGTCTGTTGCGTGGTACCACGCACCGGCATGGGTGCAGGACCACGCATGGGGGTCTGACAGATGACGCCTCCATGAAACAGACAGACACAGACTCGAGAGAGGAGAGGTAGGATACCAGTGTCAGTGCCGCGCAGTAGTGTTATGGGGACGCTGAGAGAGGACAGAGAGGGGACGGCCACTGCTCCCGGCCCGTCAGGGGTACACGGCCACTGTGGGGGCGGTCAGCCGCATGATAGTGTCAGGCAACGTATGGGAGCTCACGGGCACCACCCGTGGTGTGCCGACCACAGACAGGGACAGGGGCCTGACCGCACCGCCAGGGCCCGTCGCCCCACCGGTGTGTGCCGGTGTGCCCCCAGACGGCTGTCGGGCCGGCACCTCAACAGGAGGGCAGTGCGCGTGGCGGTCACGCTGGCCCTCACGGTCATGCTG
>JALVPN010000141.1:0-8006 GCA_027031765.1 Promethearchaeota archaeon
CCCACAGATCACTATGGATGTGCCACGGGGCGGGTTCGCATACCTCGCAGAAGGGATTGCCGGGGCTGTCAAAGTGCCCGTTGTCGCCTGCAACAGGATAAACAGTGTGATGCTCGCTGAGAGACTGCTGGCACGCGGCAGGGTGCAGCTCGTGGGCATGGCACGCGGCCTCATTGCTGACCCTGCCCTCCCAGAGAAGGCACGCACCGGACGTGGACGGGAGGTGCGGACATGCATCGCCTGTAACCAGGGATGTCTTGACAGGGTGTTCCTTATGAGACCCGTCACCTGCGCGATAAACCCACAGGCGGGCTTTGAGGAGGAACGCCATCTGGGGCCACCAGGCCGAGGACGTGTGGCAGTGGTCGGAGCGGGCCCGGCAGGCATGGAGGCAGCACGCGTCCTTGCACTCAGGGGCTTCGAGGTCACGGTCTTTGAGGAGCACACACGACCTGGTGGCACGTTGCGCCTTGCGGCAAGGGTCCCCGGCCGCGGCGAGTTCGCAGCCTACGTGGCACATATGTGGCAGGAGCTGGAACGCCTCGGTGTTGACCTCAGGACTGGAGTGTGCGCACAGCTGGCGACCATAGAGGGAGGTGGGTTCGACCATGTGGTATATGCTGCAGGGACTGTTCCAACGGCGCCACCCATTGACGGTGTCGAGTTGCCCCACGTCACCACCGTACAGGAGGCACTCCGCAGTGGGGCCTCCGACCTCGGCATCACCGCCGTCGTTGGTGGCGGGGCCCTTGGCTGCTACGCGGCCCTGTTCCTTGCACGGAGGGCCAAGGCTGTGCACATCTTTGAGCCCACTGCAATGTTCGGCGCAGGACTCGGCCGCACTTCCCGCTGGGTCATCCTCAAGATGCTCCGTGGACGTGGTGTCGAGTTCCACCCGAACACAGAGGTCGACTACATCGTGCACCAGTACGTTGCCGTGAAGGACAGGGAGGGCAACGCGTCGCTCTTCCCGGCAGACTCCGTTGTCCTCGCGCACCCGCCACAGCCACGCGACAGGCTCCTGGACGCACTGAGGGACAGGGGCATCGACGTCACACCGATTGGTTCTGTTACCGAGCCTATGGACCTGCTCGGATGCGTGCACGACGCGTTCCGTGTGGCCAACAGGCTGGGGACTGATGAAGAATAGTGCAGGGGGGGCAGCCTCACACCAGCGCCGTCCGTCCCCCTACTAGGAGTCCCTGCGTCCCCACAGACCCAGCATGACCGGCAATACGACAAGGACGACCACAGACCCCGAGACTGTCAGTGCTGCTGCCACTGGTGACACCGGTGTCGCGGGTCTCGGGAAGTTGTCCACCGCGTGGCCAGGGCCCGGAATGATGTACTTGGCACGACCATCGTACGGTGCCCACATGTTCCCTGTCCGGGTGCCGTCGTCCCACCTGTTGTCCCCGCAGGCATCAAGTGCATTCCCTGCCTGGTTCCAGACGAAGACATTGTCGTAGATACTGTTGCCTGTACTGTCTGCTTCAACAGCGACCCCATAGAGGCCATTCCTGGTGAGTGTGTTCCCGACCACGGTGACGCCCGTACTCCCAAGGAGCCAGACCCCGTTCCCCGCGTTCGCGGACACGTTGTTTCCGACCACCTCGGTGTCTGCAGATGCCGCAACCCGGATGCCTGTACCGGTGTTCCCGACAACCACACTGTCGCGCACCCGGCACGCCTGTGTCGAGGTCAGGAACACCCCCGAGTGCATATATGCCGTGCCTGCCGGCGGGGACGCACCATTGCCGGTCACCTCACACCTGACCACTTCCACCCCACGTGACGAGTGCACATAGACCCCTGAAGAGGCGCTGTCCCTGACCGACGAGTCCTCGAGCACACAGTTGGCACAGCCCGTAGAGAACACACGCCATTGCCACAGCCCACGGCCGTGATGTCTGAGAGGGACACGCCCTGGGATGAGACAATGCGCACCCCGTACGTGGAGCCGTTCGCAACAAGACCGCGGACTGTACACTGGCGTGCACGCCTGAGCACCACCCCGTCAAGACCGCCGTCCACACGCAGGCCCTCGACAAGGACATTCTGTGCGTTGACCAGTGCAAGACCAGCACCCGTGTCCTGACCCGCGACCACAATGACGCAGTCGCGCACCTTGAGGTGCAGGCTTGTGTCCGAGACCGAGATGCCGGTACCGTTGGTCTCGATCAGGAGACCCTCGATCAGATACGGAGAGGACGGGCTCCCATCACCGGGCCACCCACCCGCTGAGAGCTCGTCGTCCGAAGCGATGACCACAGGCGCATGGGGCACCAGTCCGTCGGCCCACCCGGCAGCCGTAGCCGCTGGAGAGGACCGGACACTGCCCCCACCAGGTTGTATGGCACACAGTATGATAAAGGAGAGTACGAGCAGGGCCAGCGGTGGCCTCAACGATACCCCGGTCATCAACTCACCAGTGGTGGCGGCAGTTTTATCCTTTCGCGTCGACCGAGCAGTCCCCCAGTCCACCACCTACAGGGTGACAACCTACAGCACATAGAAAAAATCGGGGGAGGGGAGGTGGGTGCTCACTACAAGCAGGCCTCCCTTGGCCGCTCGGGTCCGTCCAACTACTTGACAGACTCGAAGTAGAGGGCCCACTCCCCGTCGAGGTCTTCAACTGCAATGAACCTGTGCTTGGTCTTGGCCACCTCGCGCTGCACAGACTCCACCGCCGGAGGGTGGTCTATGAGCACCCGCAGGATGTTGCCCGGCGGCGTCTTCATCAGGGCCTTCTTGGTCCTGAGCGCTGGGTATGGACAGACCTGTCCACGCACATCGAGTTCGACATCGTAGTCAATAGCCATGTGTCTGTACCTCCAATGAGTCATTGTATGGCCGACCAGAGGAGCCTGTAGGGGTCCCCCGGGTCGTCACCTGATGATACGATACCCATCTGTCTCAGTACGAGCAGGTGATAGAGCACCTGCCCTGTTGGCGCGTCCAGCCTTGCGGCCAGCTCGTCTGCCGTCACAGCACCGACAGACCGCAGCTCTCCGATGACGCGCGTCCTGAGGTCCGGTGTTATGTCAGCGGGTCGATGTGAGGCCTTGCGTGCCTGCGCGGCCTCCACCCGGGACAGGTCCACATCACCTTCCTCGAAGAGACCGGCACCGATGGCCTCCGCAAGCACCTCCTGACCGCGCTCCGTCAGTGCCAGCACCGTCGTGTAGCCCTTCTGGCTGCCGGAAAAGCCACACGAGAGGTCTGCATGTACGCCAACAAAGTCGGTGCAGTGTTCACAGCTCTTCATCTTCCGCACCTTGCCGTCCCCGTCCGTGTATGTGTTCGCGGAACAGAACAGGCCGACTTTCAGGACGCGCACTCCCAGCCTGTCCTCGAGGCGTGACACACCCCGCAGCTCACACGGGAGTCCCACGACAGCCACTTGCTGGCGCCCGGACTTCAAGACACTGACCAGCTCCGTCATCACACCAGACTGTGAGTACCGTGTGCCGGCGAGGGCGAGCACCTCGGACGGGTCGGTCACAGTCCTCGCCTCCGGCGCGCGTTTCTCGCCCGCAACTGCAACAACGGCACCGACAGTGCCGGAGCGTAGCAGGTGGCCCAGGAGCGTCGTGACAAAGCCACCGTTCGATGCACGTTCGAGAACCGCCCCGTCGCGGCTCCTCAGAGAGACCGCCTGTCTGACCTCTGGGAGTCCTTCGCCCAGCTGTTCGGGGTGGGCCTGTGGGCACAGTTCGAAGCACCTGCCGCAGTGCTTCGCCCCACGGTCCAGGATACACCTCCCTGTGAGGTGTGGCACCCCATCGACCATGGTTATCGACTTGCAGGTACCGGCGCAGAGGCCACAGCCCTCGCATAGGCCGGCACTGATCACCTGTGAATGGAGCAGCTCAAAGCTCACATGACCACTCCCTTATCAGACCGTTCTCGTCTGTCGTGAATGACACCTTCGTGAAATCGTCCGAGGCCTCACCTCGCACTGCACGCACCTCCACCGGCCCCGGGACAGCGTAGGCCTCATATGGTGCGTCAGAGGCCTTGACGGGCGTCCTGAAACCACCAAAGAAGACATTCGACATCACGTCGTTCCCACCAATGGCACGGGCCTGTGCCACTGCCTCGCTGTAGCGTTCAAGGTCAGGGGCACCCCTCAGCTCCCTTAGCACGCGCTGGACCTCACGGAGGCGGCCACGGAGGGCCACGGTCTCCGGTGATGGCTCAATACCGACCGCAGACTCGTAGGCCTCGACAAGGTTCAGGCACACAGAGATCCCGTCCAGCCCGTAGACCGTTGCTGCCAGCTGTGGTGCCTCCTCGATAGGACGGCCCACCATGATGTCGGCATGGAGGCTGCCTGCGCTGGGCTGCCGGCCGGGGAGCCTGAATGCTGTCGCCAGCGTGAACCTGAAGAACGTCCCGACAACATCTACGAGCCCCTCGGTAATCCCGTCAGGGCCGTCGCCCAGCATGTCTGTGGTCCACTCTGACGCCTCTGTGTGGACATCGACATCGGCGGCGAGAGAGCCGAAGTAGCCAATCATGCTGGCAGACGGGTCTGCAACACTAGGCACGCAGCCCCTGCATGGAGCACCAAAGTCGACACACCGCTGGGCACAGTCGAGGGACACAACGCCAGAACACGGGATGCCCTGGTTGTTCATGCACTCGGACGGCGCGGGCACTGACAGCGGCCTTACAATCTGCCCCATCCGTTCAGGCTTCATAGTGCGCTCGCAGGTCTCGCAGAGCGGACGCCGCTCCCCGGGACCGCCATCGAGGGCGGCCTCAAGTTGCTCCACTGATGGGGGACAGCCGTAGACCGCGGTGTCGACGTCGATGGTGTCGGCCAGGGCAATGATGTCCGCACCCTTCTGACGGGCAAGACCGAAGACACCCCCGGTCACTGGACACGTACCATACGCAACAAGGATGTCGTAGTCAACACCCTGCACACGTTGGATGTCGTCAGTAGTGGCAGCACCGGTGACGACCAGGACATCCACATGGCCCACCGACTCGGGCCCTGGCAGGGAGGGCAACAGGCTGTGAGAACGCAGCTCATAGCCGTCGAGGCCACCGACTGCGAGCGTCTGGAATGCACAGCGGTCACAGCCGCCAAGCTGTAGCACTGCAACAGACCTACTCAACCCTTGCAGCCCCCAGACAGTCCTCACCGTCAGCCTTCGCAGCGACGTCTTCGAAGTCGCCGAGTGCCGTGTCGCCCTCCGCAGCCCTCGAGGTGTACATCGTCACACAGTCCATACTGTAGCCCATCTCTTGGAGGAACTTCTTCATGATCTTCATCTTCCGCAGCGTGACCATGTTCGCGTTGCTGTAGTGACAGGCACCAAAGCAGCAGCCCACCACCGACACGGCCTCTGCACTGTTGTTGATGGCCGTGAGCACCTCCCGGGGGCCGACACGCCCGGCACACGGTACGGGCACGATACTTATCCGCGGGTCATACTCCATGCGCAGGACGCCGGCAGTGTTCGCAGCCCCCTGGCCACAGTGCTCGCACATGAACACAACAATCACTGTGTATCACCCCCTGTTGCAGCCGCATCGGCGCTCAGCAGCCCGATGACCTCGGCACGCAGCTGGTAGTCCCTGAAGTTGCGCACCTGAATCGCACCGGTGGGGCACGCTGGCACACACAGACCGCAGCTCTTGCATGCGGCGTCGTTGACCACTGGGAGGCCGTCCTCACCGATGTTGACTGCACCAATCGTGCACGTGGCCATGCAGGCCATGCACTTGATGCACAGTTGCGGGTCTATCTCAGCGGTGTCCATCCGCTTCTCAAGGTACCCCTTGACCAGTGGCTGTGCAGCGGCTGAGGCAGCACCACCGGCATGGGCAACGGTCTGGGTGATGTCCTTCGGCCCCTGCACCGTGCCCGCAAGGTAGACGCCATCACGACTGGAACGCACCGGGCCCATCTTGATGTGGAACTCCTTGGCAAAGCCCTCCTTCACGCGGAGCAGCTGCAGCTTGCCACCGAGCTTGCCGAAGCCCTTGGGTGCGACCATGCCGGCTGACAGTAGCACCAGGTCAGCCTCGATGGTCATCGGCCTGCATGCAAGTGTGTCCTCGACCTCGACCAGTATCTTCCCCGTTCTCGGGTCCGGAATGAGCTCTGCCGGCCGCCCCCGGATGAACCTGACGCCACGTTCCTGGGCCCTCTTGTAGTACTCCTCGTAGTGGAGCCCCGGGGCCCGGATGTCGATGTAGCAGAAGTAGACATCGGTGTCCGGCAGGTGCTCCTTCACCAGCGAGGCGTTCTTGAGGCCGTACATGCAGCAGACGCCCGTGCAGTACGCGTTGCCCACCTGCTCGTTGCGTGACCCGACGCACTGCACCACGACCACGGTCTTGGGCACCTTGCCGTCTGAGGGGCGGATGATCTTGCCGCCAGTGAGGGTGGTCGGTGCCATCATCCTCTCGAACTCGAGCTGAGTGATGATGTCTGGTGACTCGTAGTGGTAGGTCACGATCTCTGTGGGGTCGTACTGTTCGTAGCCCGTAGCAACAATAATCGTACCGACCTCGAACTTCCGCTTCTCCTTCTTCATGGAGAAGTCGATTGCCTCCACCGGGCAGACGGCCCTGCACGAACCACAGTCGATACAGTGTCGCATGTCCACGGTGAACACTGATGGCAGGGCCTGTGGGAACGGCTTGTAGACCGCCTTGCGCAGGCCAAAGCCCATGTCCCACTTGTTGGGGAGCTCCACAGGACAGACCTCTGCACAGCGCCCACAGGAGGTGCAGTTGTCATGGACGAACCGCGGCTGTGTGGTGACCTCCACTATGAAGTTACCCATCGAGCCCTCCACATCCGTGACCTCACTGAGCGTGAGCACCTCGATGTCAGGGTGGTTCATCACGCCGTTGAGCAGTGGGCTTATGGTACACATGGGGCACTCGTCAGTGGGGAACGTCTTGTTCAGCATGGTCATGTGACCGCCAATGGACGGCTCACGCTCCACCAGGACCACCGGGATGCCGAGCTCGGCAACGTCCATCGCAGCCCGCAGTCCCGCAACGCCACCGCCAATCACCATCACGCGCTTCGTCACCGGGATCTTGGTGGTCTCCACAGGCTCTACAAGTCTGGCTCGGGCAACGGCACCTGCCACCAGTCGTTTCGCCTTGCGGGTAGCCTCCTCCCTGCTCTCTGTCACCCACGAGTCCCACTCACGGATGTTGCACTGTACGTGCTTGTGTGGGTTGAGGCCCTTCTCGGCAATGGCCGTGGCGAAGGTCGCCCAGTGCTGCTCTCTTGAACAGGAGGCGACCACGGTGGCTGTCAGGCCGTGCTCCTCCACGGCCCTCTTCACGAGCTCCACGCCCTGTTTTGAACACATGAACAGGTAGTCTGTGGCGTACTCCACATTGGGGAGGCCCCTAGCAAAACGGGCCACCTCAGCCACGTCCACCTTACCGGCGATGTTCTCACCACAGTGGCATACGAAGACGCCCACCCGCGCCTCCTCGGAGGACCCGTCCGCAGCGGCAGGCCGTGCACCGGTCACGTCATGCGCACTGCTCTCCCCGTGGGACTCGCTCCTCTGCTCCTGCCTGTCCTTCTCCTTTTTATCCTTCTTCTTCGTCTTCGTCTTCGTCAAGAGGGGCCGCCTCCAGCTTGAAGTCACTTGCTGTGACCTGGTACTTGATACCGACATCATCCATCCCCATGCAGAAGGCCACGAGCTGGGAGATGTGGATCACAGGGATGTTGAAGTCGGTCCCGTACTGTTCGTTGAGTGTCTTCTGCCCGCCATCAAACTGCAGGTGACAGAAGGGGCAAATGTCGATGATAGCCTCGGCGTCGCTCTCGGCAATTGCGGCCATCTTCTCGCCCAGCATCTTCATTGACGTGTCAGCATGAGCTGCCTTGACGCCGCCACCAGCACCGCAGCAGGCGTGCTTCCGCCGGTAGTCCACACACTCCACTCCGAGGGCCTCGAGGAAGTCCTCAAGTATGGTCGGGTCCTCGGGGTCGTCAATCTGTTTGATAT
>JALVPN010000141.1:8016-12027 GCA_027031765.1 Promethearchaeota archaeon
GCCGTAGTGTACAGCTGCCCGCAACCGGACCTTCCGCTTGATGAAGTCCCGGATGCCATAGGGGCCGATGTCAAAGCCCAGGACCTGTGCGATGTGCTTCACTTCCTGGTCTGCCCGCACCTGAAAGCCGAGGTCTGAGAGGCGCTCGTTGACCTTGCGCTTCACCTCCTCGTCATGTGCCAGTGTGTGGTCCACCTCGAACAGGGTGCCAAAACAGCCATTGCAGACCGTGAGGAGTGGGGCACCGTTGGCCTCTGCAATGGCGAGGTTCCTTGCTGCCGCGACCATCCAGTCGGGCTTGTTGAACGACCTGAACACGCCGGGTGCGGGACAGCACGAGGCGCGTTCCATCTCCTTGATACCAATCCCCAGCTGCTGGAGCACGAAGCGTGTCGTGGCCTCGATGGCCGGGTAGCGGTTCGGCATTATGCAGCCGAGAAAGAACGAGTACTCATCAGTCAACTCTCATTCACCCTCGTCGCGTTCGGGTGGGAGCTGGAACAGCATCGACGCGAACCGTGCGAGCTCCTCCGGGTACCGGGTTATGGTCGGCGGTACCTCGGGGAGGCCCAGTTCCTTCCGGATCCTCATTATCTTGTCATTCAGTGGCACCGCGTGTCCTGTCCTGTGCAGGATGTCCACAGTCTTGCGGTGCTTGGGACTGATGAACCCCCGGGCCGATGCCAGGTTCCTGAGCTCGATGATTGCGTCGGTGACCCGCAGGTCACGTGGGCAGCGGTCGTAGCAGTTGTAGCAGGTGGTGCAGAGCCAGATGTCCGGGTCGGACAGGACTGAC
This sequence comes from Promethearchaeota archaeon, assembly GCA_027031765.1. Lineage (GTDB taxonomy): Archaea > Asgardarchaeota > Thorarchaeia > Thorarchaeales > Thorarchaeaceae > JALVPN01. The sequence goes on from JALVPN010000141.1 coordinate 8,813, forward strand.
GCGTCGCCAAAGGCGGCACGCCGCATGATGTCCCGGGTGCGCATGGCTGTCCAGCGCCCGGAGAGGCAACTGGCCGTACAGAGCCCACACTGCATGCATGTGTTGACATCAAACCCGGCCCGCTTGAGGGCCCCGGTGATCGCGTCCTCCTTACCGCGGAACGACCGCACGAAAGGAGGGCTCTTGAAGTCCGTCCCGGACAACTGGTCCACCATCCATATCTGAGTGACGCGAGCAGGTCTATGCACTGAAGAACACTGTCTGGTCAGACTCTGCCATTGTGGCAACGAGGCGGTGGATGTCGATGACCTCCATGCCCTCCACGATCTTGTCTGACGGTATCCCACGTTCCTTCAGGCAGAGGCCGCAGACCAGCACCTTGCCACCAAGGTCCATGAAGTCTTTCAGGACGTCCACGGTCTTGAAGAACTGTGACGTCTCCTGGCCGACCATGGCTGCATACACACCGTCCTCCATGAGGATAACTGTGGTCGGGTGTTCGTCCATCTGTGCTGTCAGTGCAATCCGTGCACCTGAGAAAGCGCCCACCTTGTCGTAGGGCGGCGTCGCAATTATGAATGTGAACTTCGTCATGTCATGCACCAACTGAAGGTTTATGAGGGGACGGGCCACCTCACCAAATAAGTGTTTAGCAATCGCCCCCATTACTGAACAATCGTGTGAGAAAGATATATTGGACGTGGGGGCTGTTGCCCAGTGGTTGGTGGAGCCGAGATGCCAGAGCCGCCCGTGAGGTACCGCAGGTCGCCCGAAGAGATACGGCGAATAGTCAGCACAACGGACGGCATCGATGAGACAGACCTGAAGATCATCGCTGTGCTCCAGCAGGACGGCCGCGCGTCCTTCAACAAGATAGCAAACCTCCTCAACCTCAGTGTGGCCACGGTCAGCAAGCGCGTGAGCGCACTGATGGAGAAGGGCATCATCACAGGGTTCTCAGCTGTGGTCAGGTGCGAGAAGCTCGGCTTCACAGAGAACCTCTGGCTCATGATATACTTGGAGCCGAGCGCGGACATCCAGGAGATTGGCAAGAAGCTCTCACAGCTCGTGGGCATAAAGTGTGTGTACGGGATATTCAGCGACTTCGACCTGCTGGTCCACCTGTGCTGTGCCACACCGGAAGAGGTCGCAGCTGCAATCCGTGAGGTCGGGAACCTCGACGGTGTGGTGAAGGTCACAAAGGCGCCCGTCAGCCAGATCATAAAGGAGGACTTCAAGGTCATCCTGTGAGGGTGCCGGTGGAGGACGTATCCGGACAACATGATTCATAAGGCGTCATGCCGGGCCAGTGACAACCCACTTTCGGAGAGCACTGCCCGTTGGCCTTCCACGATGAGAACGTCAGTCCTGTGATAACGTATCCGACATTCTCGGAGCTACACTCAATCCTCAGCCAGACCTTCGACGTGCTGAGCTACGGCATGGAGTACGGCATGCCCACATTCACGTTCCGGTGGCCCGCTGGTGATGTCCCACCCCTAGAGCAGCAGGACACGGTGTTCGCAGCACTAGCCAAGAGTGTTGAACCACTCCGGGTGTGGCCATATGTCAGGTGGTATGACAAGGACGAGGGGGTCTACTTCATCAGGTTCATCCCTGAGCAGCAGGCCTCAAAGTCCGATGTCACGATAAACTACGCCCTGTTCGTCGCAACACTAGCGACCATTGCCATGGGCGGCTTCATGCAGGCCACAAGCCCGGTCTTCCTGTCACTGTTCTATCCTAGTGGGTGGAGCGTGTGGGACATCGTCTTCACGACTGGCATCTTCATGCTCGCGCTGATGGGCATCATCTTCACCCACGAGATGGGACACTATATGACCGCAAAGAGACGCGGCATTGAGGCCACCCCGCCGTACTTCATCCCCGGACTGCCGTGGATTGGTGGGACGTTCGGTGCGTTCATCCAACAGAAGAGCCCCCCGATGAACAGACGGGACCTGTTCGACCTGGGCGTTGCAGGCCCACTCGCAGGCTTCGCGGTCACACTCGTGGTCCTCGTCATCGGGTTCCTGATGTCGGTGCCCGTGACACCAGAGGAGGTCACAGCAATCGAGGCGACCTATCCGAACATGACCGGCTCACTGGACGTACCGTACCTCTTCGTCCTCATGGAACTGCTGTTCTCCGACTTCATCCCACCAGGTGGCACCCTATACCTGCACCCGGTGGCGTTCGCCGCGTGGGTGGGGATGCTCGTCACAGCACTCAACCTCTTTCCAATCAGTCAGCTGGACGGTGGTCATGCACTCAGGTCGATTGTTGGGCCGCGGTACCACAAGATGATCGGATGGATTGCACTGGCCATCATGTTCCTTGCAGGGTACTTCCTGATGGCCATCCTCATCCTTGCAATATCAGGCAATGGCACACACCCCGGCCCACTGAACGATACGGTGCCGGTGGACAAGCGACGCATAGCACTCTTCGTGCTCGCCATGATAGTCCTCGTCCTATGCATACCGCCACTGTGGAACTCGCTGGGTCTCTTCTAGGACGACCTGCGCGTGCGGACAGTGACACACACCAGAGTGTCGTGAGGTCGGCGCACCACACCCTGCCGCCACATCAGGCCCGGACAGACTCCAGTGGGACACCTGTGTCCTACGGGCACAGGGATCCACGGGGTAACCACTGGGCTAGGGACTAGGAGCAGACCGGTGCTGCGTCGGTGGAAAGAGGTGTGCCCGCTACTGTATCGCCCTCACCTTGTCCTCCATGCGCCGTGGTCTGTCGCGCCGGTCGTCAATCCTTAGTAGTGTCGACACCCTCTCTGCACCGGCCCGGAACATGGCCTCGTGGGCGACACGGGTGGCCTCCAGGACCTGTTCCACAGTGTCGGCCTCGACTATGGAGCTCATTGGAGTGTGTACGACCCTGACACCCGGGAAAGCGTCGAGCTCCTTCACCGACTCCTTCACATACCTGCTCAGACTCGTACCCACGCCCAGCGGGACAACGACAATCTCAGCAATCACCTTCGTGGACTTCTTGTCGTCGGACACTGGCACTCACCGACAGGGCCCACTGTCAGTCTGATGATGAACGTTTCGCACGCCACCACAGGTGTGACACCCGGGAGGTAGTCAGCAACGCGTGGCCAGCCGGACGGGTGGAGGGGTCAGGGGGGATGGCAACCGGTGTCACTCGGGTGGCGGTAGCAGGACTGGCTTTGCCGCCACACCATGCAGTAC
>JALVPN010000142.1 GCA_027031765.1 Promethearchaeota archaeon
CCACTGCAAGCGCCCGTACACCCTCCGAGTGGCCCTTGAGGGTGGTGGTCTTTTCCCAGGAGCCCTTACGCCACACCACCACCGTCCTGTCATTAGACCCGGAGTAGAGGAGCTGGTCGTCCACTGCAAGCGCCCAAACGCTGGACGAGTGGCCCTTGAGGGTGGTGGTCTTTTCCCAGGAGCCCTTCCTCCACACCACCACCGTACTGTCCAAAGACCCGGAGTAGAGGAACTGGTCGTCCACTGCAAGCGCCCAAACACTGTCTGAGTGGCCCTTGAGGGTAGTGAGTGCGGCCCATGTGTCCAGGGCCCAGATATGGATGGTGCCGTCACTACATCCGACGAAGATGTGCTCATCATCCCGGACGACTGACAGGGCTGGTGAGTCGTGGTGGAGCACTGCGACGACATGTCCCGGCCCCTTCTCCCTGACGAGCACGTTACCATCCTCAGACGTAGAGATCACGTAGCGTGCCGTCACGCAGATCCCGGTAATGCCCTTGGAGTGGCGTGGCGCGCCGTGCACAATGACACCTAGACGCTCCTGCATGTATTGTCCATCGTGGTGCTCCTGCATGTGTTGTCCCTCGCAGGTGGTGGCCGTCCGATGTCCACATATTGTTTTCGTGTCCCAGAATCGTGCAAGTGAGTGGATGCATCAGGAGAGTCGCGACAGGCATGTCCAAGTCGCGAGCCCTAGAGGTGGTGGCGTCAGACCGGGTGGATACGTTGGAGCACTGGGTCACAACGCCCCTTGGGAGCAGGGCAGGCCATGGTGTGAAGTGGGGTACTGGGCGGCAGTTGGGTGCTCCCAAGATATCAGGCCCGGCAGGGGACTCTGGAGGCAGGAGGGGGCAAGATATGGCCCACAGGGGAGGTGTGCGTGTCCTCACTCATGACCCATCCCTGTACTCTAGCGGTCGCAGGATGTGGCCGAAAGAGTAGAGGTCTTCCTGACGACAAGGACGGGACTCGGCGGGCGGACACATCTTGTGTTTCTTCTTGTGACCGGTGGCGTGGCGGTAATATGGAGGTGGTCTGAGCTGGCTGGACGGAGTGACAGACTCTCTGGTGCCGTGCCGGCGTCCTGTCAGGGGCGTGACCGGCCGTTGCGCGCGGCCACCTTATCACAAGAAGCTGCAACTTGCTGCGCGGCAGTGCAATCTGTCACAGGACGTAGCAACAGACTCCCATGAACCGCACGTTACCGCACACCCTCGGGCGCCCACTACACTTGCAGGGTGCCGGCGTACCTATGAGTGACGGGGCTGCAAGACGACAGTCGACCCCCCATTGCTCCTCTCGCCTACGGAGGGGTCAGGACATCCTGTCAGCTGGACGGGCTGATTGTCCGCCCCACATGCCCCGGTGTACCACGACCGTTGCCGCCGTCCGACTGCCACATCACGCATAGAACCTCATGTATGAGCAGACATGTCTGGCCCCCGACGGGGACAGCAGCCATCTGAGACCCAAGTGTCAAGAAACACCAGGGAGTGTGCTGACATATTGGCGAAGCAACAACGTCTAGTCCTCACGGCGCACCCGCCGGAGCAACCTGTCGACCTCCTCCGTGCTCTCTCCTAGCACACCCTCACACAGCTCCCGGGCCTGCAGCAGCGCACCCTGGAGTTCTTCGGCTTCCTCCCAGTACCTGTCCTCGTCCGCCGGAGGACTGGCCAGCCACTCCCGAACACGCGCTATCACCGACTCTACGACACGGCGTGCCATCCAATCCGGCACCTGGGTCTCGCCAGCGCTGCCACTGCCCACACCCTCACCCCCCGCCTGCAGTGCCGCCTCCAGTGCCCTGACCCGCCGCTGCAGGTCCGCGGCCGCGCGCACCACCTCCTGTCCCAGTCCCTCTGAAATACCGTCCGCAAGCCCCTCCAGCCGTCCGTACTCCTTGAGCAAGTCCCTGAGCCGTGACAACTGCGCGCCAACTGGCAGTGCTGCTGCAGCCCTCCCCTCGTCCTGTAGCCGCCGGAGCTCCTGCCTGACCAGGGCCTCACGCACACTGGCCTCCATCTGCTCCGCCCTCTCCAGACCCGCAGCTGCACGCACCCTCAGCGGCTCCGGCACTCTCTCGTCCTCAAGGATTTCGCGGTACTCCTCCACCAGGGCCCTCACACGCCCCAGCCGCTCGTCCAGTGGCCCGCTGTCCTCAGCAAGTGCCGCCAGCGCCTGCGCCAGCGCGTCCAGCGCCTCCTGAATACCATGGATGTGACCGACCAGCGCTTCCCACTCGCTCCGGGCAGCACCCACCGCAGCCCTCAGACGCGCCACTGCGTCCCCGGCCACCGCGACAAGCGCAGCAGACTTACCGGGCACCCCCTCTGCAAGCGCGACCAGGTCGCCGTACCTGCGCTCACCCTCGTCCAGCAACCTGTCACACGATCTGGGGAACTCCTGCCACTCCAGCGGCTCCTCCCGCGACAGCAGCTCATCACGTGCCTGCTCGGCCCTGGCGGACAGCCTGTCCAGCTCAAAGACCCCGGCCCAGAACTCAAGCTCCAGTGTCCGGGCCTCGAAGGCAGCGCGCAGCCCCTCGTACTCTGCAATGCTGACCGCAGAAATCGTTTCACGCACCCGGGGAGTGTCCAGGAGGTGCAGCAAGGGCCTCAACACACCTGCCAGCTCGTGGACAGCGCTCATCTGTTCCCCGGCCGGGCCACCGCCAAGACCGGCAAGGAGGTCGTCTACCTGGGCCATGACCTCACTGTAGCACCGCAGCAGCCCAGCACCCTGTGCCACCATGTCCAAGTCCTCACCTCCACCGCCCCCGGTCAGGGTCTGGAACACCGACAACAGGAGGTGGTCGTACCGGGAAGACCACGATGGGCGCACCCGGCCATCAAGGACTGACAGCGACCGGTCGCCGTGTGGCGACCACAGGACATGACCACCAGCCACCGCCTCCCCCACGACCAGTCTGTGACCGTCCATACGACAGGTCACAGCATCCCCAGTGCTGCCCAGCACCGCCACCTCCCCTGTTGTGGGCCCTACGGAGATGTCCATGACAGCAGTGCCACGCTCCCAGATCCTGCACTCGTCCACTATCCGGCCGTCCTCCGCCGTCAACACCACTACGACTCCCTCAGCAGTCCCCACTAGGAGAACACCAGCGCCAGGATGCCAGGCCACACACCTGGGGCCACCGTGCTTCACCTTCCTGCGCCACAGCATCTCGCCGGCCATGTCCCAGCAGACCACCTTGGAGTCCTCACCCACTGTGACTGCATGATCCCCGACCACGCACGCACTGGTCACACGTTTACCGTGCCCACGCTGCTGCCACACGGCCCCCTGTGCGACCACATCCCACAGTGTCACTCTCCCGTCAGCACAGCCCACAAGCACACAGGGCGCACCACCAGCAGCCGTGGGTGCCGCCACTGGCCCCGCCAGCACCGTCACCGGTGCCGGCACCCGTCCCACCTCAACAGGGCCCGCTGCACCAGCCCAGAAACTGTACAGGCCACCACCAGCACCACCGACGACCACCTGTTCCAGGGCACTGCCCACAGCCACCACCGCAGTCACAGGCTCAGGGAGCACCTCCATCACACGCAGCGCGGCCATGCCACCCACCAGGTACTGGACGACACGGCCACAGCCCACAACAGGCACGGCCCCCAACAGCCACGTCACCATACCCGGGCCCGTGACCGGTACGCCACCCCGTCCGTCAGTGTACACCGGCCGGATCATGGTACCACACGGTGGCAGCTGACACACAGCCACCGGCAGCCCAGTACGAGCACCGCCGCCAGTTGCGTCCTCACCACTTCCACCGGGAACCAATGCCCCCAGATTGCGAAGGTCCAGCAGACGCACGGCCATGGCACCCAGCAACAGCAACCCCTCACCAGTCCCCTCAGCCAAGCCCTCCTGTCCGGCACGCCCGATGACCTCCCGGTGCTCCTTCGGCCACACCACCACGGTTCCATCTTCATAGCCAGAGTATAGGTACTGGTCATCCACTGCAATCGCATCTACACACTCCGAGTGGCAAAGGGTGGTGACCCTTTTCCAGGAGCCCTTCCTCCACACCATCACCGTCCCGTCCAAAGACCCGGAGTAGAGGTAC
>JALVPN010000143.1 GCA_027031765.1 Promethearchaeota archaeon
GTGATACACCGGTCTCACCAGCCCGCCCCGTCACCAGGGCGACGAACACACTGAACACGAGTGACCCGAGCATCGGGTCAAACCACGGCGCAATGCCAGTCTCTTGGAGAAAAAGGCCCAAGGCAGCACCACCCAGGGCCGCATGGGCGACGCCAGCGGTCATGAACGACAGGCCCCGGAACACCATGAACGTGCCACTGCTGGCTGCCACCAGTGCTACTAGGAATGCCCCAATGAGTGCTCGCACAAGGAACGGCGAGCCCAGGACAGCAGAGAGTATATCAATCATGACGGTCAAGCCCCGAGTCCTTTGTCACACAGTACCTGTGTCCTGCATACTCGACAATTCGCGTCGACGGCCCGTACACCTGTTGCAGGATCTCTGCGTCCATCACATCGCATGGCGTGCCAATCCCGACCAGTCGGTTCTTCAGCAACAGCACACGCTCAACATACGTGTGGACTGGGTTGAGGTCGTGGGTCACCATGATGATGCTCACGTCATTCTCCTTGTGGTACTTGCCGAGGGCCCTGACAATCAGGTCCTGGCTCTCAGCATCAGTCCCCGCAAGTGGCTCGTCAAGCATCAGGAGGGAGCCCTCGCTTGCCAGGGCGCGTGCTACGAGGACCCTCTGTCGCTGGCCACCAGACAGTGCCGGGAACGGGCGGTCCCACAGCTCGGCCATGTGTACCATCCGTAGTGCTTCGAGGGCCACCTCGCGGTCGCGTCGCGAAACAAGACGTGGTGGCGGTTTCTTGAGCAGCCGGCCCATCAGGACGATGTCCTTGACCCTCATCGGGATGTTGAGCTCAAGCCTGTCACGCTGGGGGACGTAGCGCACAAGCCTCCTGATCTTCTTGCTCTCCCTCACCGAGTCGTAGCCGAACAGGCGGACATGCCCGCGTGTGGGACGTAGCAGACCGAGGGCCGTCTTCAAGAGGGTGCTCTTTCCAGACCCGTTCGGGCCAATGATTGCTATGAAGCTGGGCTGCTCAATGCGGAAGGTCAGGTCGAACAGTGCAAGCTCACCGGTAGGATAGCGTACGGTCAGGTGTTCTGCCTCGAACAGGGATGGGGCTTCCAACCAGTGTCACCTCCCCACAATGTTCACGTCCACACGCAATACCTGACGCTGACTCCTCTGTGCCTTCACGAACTCACGCATGTCCTCAGCGTCACCTGACAGCAGCAGCACATCTATGCAGCAGCCATCATGGGAGTGCGAGTGCATCACTGCACTGAGCAGGTGCGCATACCTGTGTTGCACATCGTGTGCACCACTGTGCTTCGACTCACCAGAATACGTGACCGTCACCACTGCCGTGATGGCCCCTTCCAGGTCTTCAAGGGCCTTGTGAAGACTCAGGAGGGACCGTAGTGCGTAGCGCACTACCTCAGACCTGCTCGAAAAACCGCCCTCATCCCGGAGGAGCTCTAGGGATTCCAAGTCCGAGTCGGGCATTGACACTGCAACGATTGGCACACGGGTCACCTGCTATATGGTGCGGCCCGGAACAGCCGGCCGACTGCTGGCAACTCCGGAACCCTTATACGGTCTCAACAGCCACTATTAGGATGCACAGAGAAGTTAATAACTCCTTGTATCGGGGACTGTTGTCATGCGGACTGGCACTGTGCAGGGAATACTGCTGACAGTGGTACTTGTACAGACTCTGCTCGCCCCAGTCGTCGTGGTGGGACAGACGGGCACGGGCACGCAGGTGAGGGTGGCAGCATCCATAGCACCACTTGCGGGGATTGTGAAAGATGTAGGTGGGGACAGTGTGGACGTCTCGGTCCTGCTGCCAGAGGGTGTGGAACCACACGCAGCATCGCTCCCACCATCATCAGTGAGCGCGGCGCAGGAGGCAGACCTGCTGGTGCTGACAGGTCACTTCCCGTGGGAGGAAGAGCTCTTGGGACAGGTGGACACACCCTACGTGACATTCCATGATGAAGGGAGCAGCATCGCGGCGTACGAGACATATGGTGCATCACTGTCGCCAATGCCGGGTCGCAGGGGACACGGGACGGAGAGTGGAAACCCACACGGCTGGTGGATGCTGCCGGCAAATGCAGTCGCCATTGCCAACGCTACGAGGGTGGCCCTGACCATGCTGTTCCCCAGTGAGGACAGTACGTGGGATGCGGGTCTTGACGAGTTTGTCAGGGATGTGCAGACACTCCAACGCACAGTCCAAGCACTTGATGCGACCTACCAGTTCTCCGCGCTGCATGCTGTCGCCGTCTTTCCGGCTGAGGCATACATAGCAGAGGCCTTTGGGATCCATTGCGAGGCCGTACTACAGGAGGAGGGGGTCTTCATCGGGGGGTCTGACCTGATGGCGTTACAGGAGGGACTCTCCAATGGCAGCCTCAATGTCATTGTTGGGTCGGACATCGCAAGGCTACAGACCACAGGCGAGTTCGCCTACCAGCTCTCGTCAGACTATGGGGTACCACTTGTATGGTGGAAGACGGTCTTCTCAGACATTGCAGACTATGTCGCGGTCATGACTGTTAACCTCGGAGCGCTGACATCCGCGCTTGACTCGACTTCACAGGGCACAGCAGTGTCATTTACAACAGGAATCGTACTCGTTGGTGTGGTCGTAGTGCTCGCCGTCGTGGTGGTGATAGAAACAGCGCTCATAGTACAGCGGGCCAGGTCTGACGACTGACCTCGCAGCGCAGGTATAGGTCTGGCTGGTCACAGTCGCACAGATGTCCCCAGACGCAGGTTGTAGACTTCGAACTCGAGCTCCGTGAGCTCGTCTTGGAGTTCTCTGTACCTGCGCTCAAACTCATCAGGCCCGATTGTACCTGCACGCTTCTGCATCACAAGTTCTTTGAGAGCCTTCTGTCGCCTGCCGATTTCCCGTTTGAGGTACTCCCAACGTTCGCGGTGTGACTGCACAGAATGCCCCCAGGAACCGCTTGACTCGTCGTCCGGCTCCAGTTTCCGTACGACGTCATCAAGGGCCTTTCGTATTTCGGACGGGTCGCGCGTGTCGTCTTCTCCTTTGTCCAAGACCAGCACCAGCACGTGGGTACACATGTGTCGTGATTTAATCCTTCAGATAGGTAGACAAAGTGGTCAGGCCAGCGTCCCAGAGTGGCATGTCAGAAAGGTTATATCACCTCTCGGCGCACAGGTCGCCCATCTCCGACAGGGTGACAGTGCAGATGACGGCCGAGTCCTCTACCAGGACTGCTCGAAAGGGCAAGTCTACCGATGTCCTTGTGATTGGCGCCGGAATGGCAGGGATCAATGCGGCGCTGGGTGTTGCAGAGGCGGGCCACCACGCCCACCTGATTGAGAAGACTGTGAACATTGGTGGCAACTACGTTGCAATCTACAAGATATTCCCTGCGCTGGAGTGCTCAGCGTGCGTGATGACGCCACTGACATCCTTCGTCGGCAAGCACCCCAATATTACAATCCATGCCCTGTCCGAGGTCGTGGCCGTCAAGGGCAGGGCTGGCGACTTCACAGTCACAATAAGGCAGAGGGCACGCTATGTCAATGCCGACAAGTGTACGGGCTGTGGGCTCTGCGAGGCAAACTGTCCTGTCGAGGTACCAAAGGAGTACGACTTTGGACAGTCGCTACGGAAGGCAATCTACTTCAATTTCAAACAGCAGATCCCGTTGATTGCAACGATTGACCGCGAGTCATGCATAGGCTGTGGTACCTGTGCAGGTGTCTGCCCTCAGGACTGCATCATTTACGACGATGAGGACAAGGTCTATGACCTGAGGGTCGGCGCCATAATCGTAGCGACCGGGTTCCAAGAGTACAAGCCCATCGACTACGGGGAGTACGGGTACGGTATATACCCAAACGTACTCACGTCGCTGGAATATGACAGACAGACGCATCCCACTGGGCCTACGGATGCACACATGCTGCGGCCCTCTGACGGGCGCGAGCCCGAGCGGGTACTCTTTATCAACTGTGTCGGGAGCAGGGATGTCAGGGAGAACATTAGCGGCTACAGTGCACACTGCAACAAGGTCTGCTGCTCGTTTGGGCTGAAGCTTGCACAGGTCACAAGGATGCACTATCCAGAGGAGCACTGTGAGATTATCTACACATACATGGACCTGAGGACTGCAGGGAAGGCCCTTGAAGAGTTCCTGTGGGACTCGCAACACAGTCACGGCATCAAGTTCATCCGGGGACGTGTGGCTGAGATACAGGAGGACCCTGACACCCACGACCTGTTCGTGAAGCTTGAAGACACCGAGACCGGCGAGATAAAGGAACTTGACAAGATATCGATGGTGGTGCTGAACGCGAGTTTCAGACCTCACGAGGAGACCGCCAGACTCGCGAAGGTGCTGAAGATAGACCTGTCAGAAGAGGGGTGGATAAAGGAACGGCACCCCAACACAGGGGCACTTGAGACCAACCGCCCCGGGATATTCGTGGCGGGCTGCGCCCATGGGCCAAGGGATGGTACAGACACTGTGAACGAGGGCAAGGGCGCTGCAATGGCAGCCCACTCGATACTGCCCATCCCCACACCGTCACCACCACCCGAGGTGCCACCCCTTGATGTCCCGGAGGAGCCGCGGGTGGGCGTCTTCATCTGTCACTGTGGTGGGATTATTGGCAATGTGATAGACTCACCAGGCCTTGCACGCTGGGCGGCTGACCTGCCCAATGTGGTCTACAGCACCGACTACATCTTCATGTGCAGCGACCCGGGACAGCACCTGGTGACCGAGGCAATCAAGGAGCACAGACTGAACAGGGTTGTCATCGGCTCCTGTTCGCCGCTGCAGCACCAGGAAACCTTCAGGGGAGCCCTTGAGGCGGCCGGGCTGTCACGGTACTACTTGGTGGGCCCCGTCGGGCTCAGGGAGCAACTGGCACTGGTGAACGCACACGCACCGCCCGAGGTGCGCCAAGAGAAGGCGCAGGACATGATCCGCAGCGCAGTGGCAAAGGCCATCAACAACGAGGTCGTACCTGTGAAGTCGGTCGAGGTGACCCGTGTTGCGATGGTTGTCGGTGGCGGTGTGTCAGGCATGACCGCAGCCCTTGACATTGCAAGGAAAGGGTTCGATGTGGTCCTTGTGGAGAAGCAGGACCGACTGGGCGGACGGCTCAATGACCTCTACAGGGTATTCCCAAAGATGGAGAGTGCACGGGACATAGTGGACGACCTTGTGTCGCGTGTGAAGAAGGAGAAGAGGGTTCGGGTGCTCCTCAACTCCAAGGTCGTTGGCCGGGATGGCTCATATGGCAACTATGACATCACAGTGGAAGACCTGAAGACGGGTGAGCGCTCTGTCCACCGGATTGGCACCATGGTAGTCACTGTTGGTACCGATACGTACGAGCCCAAGCATGGCGAGTATGGTTGGGGAGAGGCCCCATGTGTGATCACGACCCTCGACCTTGAGAAGAAACTCAGGGCAGGGGAGGTCACCGAACCGCCAAAGAACCCGGTGTTCATACACTGTGTGGGCTCCCGTCAGAACCCGGGTGAGGGGAACAGGTACTGTTCTCGCGTCTGTTGCTCGGCAGTGTTGACCATGCAGCACGAGCTCCGTGAGATGTTCCCGGATATCAGGATATTCTCCGCCTACAAGGAACACATCAGGCCGTTCGGGTCCGGCATGGAGGAGATGTGGAGGGAGAACCGTCAGAAGGGTGTTACGTACCTCCGGTGGGTCAGGGAGAGGCCCGTCACTGTGGAGAGGGCACCTGACAGTGATGAGGCTATCGTCACTGTCTACGACACGCTCTCACAACAGGAGTTCCGCATCCGCTCCAACATGGTCGTGCTGGCTGTCGGCCTTGAGGCACCCCACGATGTCGATGAGCTGGTGCGTGCACTTGGCATCAACCGTGGACAGGACGGGTTCCTTGCAGAGATGCACATGAAGTTCAGACCGGTGGAGACCACCGTGCCAGGCATCTTCCTCGGGGTCACCTATGCGAAGAACATAGCTGACTCAATCAACCAGGCCCGTGGTGCGGCCAGTGAGGCGGCGGTGCCCCTGACACTGGGGACCGTGGAAATCGAACTGCTGACAGCTGAGGTGGACCAGGAACTCTGCGTTGGGTGCGACCTGTGCAACTACTCCGAGATATGTCCATATGATGCGATATCGATGGTCGAGGTCAGGCCGGGTGTCAAGAAGAGCGTCACCGATGAGATGAGGTGCGAGGGGTGTGGGGCCTGCTGTGCCATATGTCCCACTGGAGCACGCGACCTGCGCTGGTGGCGCGAGAAGAGCTTCCTCGAACAGATCGAGGAGATGCTGAGGGAGTAGACGCCTATGGTGACACTCCAGGGCCTCTATGCAGGGTGGATGGTGCTCAACGAACTGATGGGCGACCTCAGTCGGCGAGGCGTGTTCATCCCGGATCTGACATACGCGGACCTCAGGAACTCCAAGATGGTCCTTGAGTACCTCCGTGAGTTTGACAGGGACATCCATGAACTCAATGGCGCCGACGCACGGCTCCGTGATGAGATGGAAACAAAGATAATCAGCCTGCGGGACACAATGCTGGTCTGGGCTGAAGACGCCGGCGGAAGGGCCTACCGACGGGACTGGGAGCAGAGGTTCGACGACGCCGTGCACGAGCGCACTGAGATACCACACGGCGAGCCCTCACGGACGCCAATCAGCGACCTGCCCAGAGAAAAGGGTACGGGCTTCTTCAGGATCAGGCTGCCGGAAGAGATACCCGTGGAAGTCGTCGGCGAACTGGCGGAGGAGTGCCGGGTGTTGATCACGCTCGATGGCGACAGACACCTCCAGGTCAGCGGAAAGAAAGAACATGTCAGGGTGGCAATGCGGAGGCTTGGCGAGCTGTTCTATGGCAGCGAGACACAGCGTGGGTCACGGCCACATCAAGGCGCAGAGGACGAACCGCAGTAGTACACTCCCGACAGCACAGAAGTGTGCGCTCCGAAAGTTTGACAAGGCCATGTGCCCAATCGCCGGAATGTGTACCCAACAGGAGGGACACATTATGGACAGCGGAGAGACACGGGTCACGCGGATGATGCTGTCACTGGAGGGACTGTCAATAGGAGATGCATTTGGAGAGTGCTTCTTCGACCCGGACAGCATCCGTGACCGGTGGGTCGAGAGGAGGCTGCTCCCGCCGGGGATGTGGACGTACACAGATGACACACAGATGGCCCTGTCAGTGGCATCGGTGCTCCTCACAGACGGCACGATAGACCAGGACAGGCTCGCAGAGAGCTTCACCCGCAACTTTGACCCGACGCGAGGGTATGGCGCTGCGATGTACCATGCATTTCCGCGGGTCATCGGCGGGGCCCCATGGCGGGCGGTGTTCAGCTCGTTGTTCGGTGGTGAGGGTTCGTGTGGCAACGGTGCAGCCATGAGGGTGGCACCGGTCGGGGCCTACTTTGCAGACGACCTCTCACTGGTGGTAGAGAACGCCAGACGTTCGGCACAGGTGACACACTGGCACCCTGAGGCGGCGGCCGGCGCGATTGCAGTTGCCGTGGCCACTGCACTGGCATGGCAGTCGAGCGGCGAAGCAACGCCTACACCACAGGAGTTCATAGATGGCATCCTCGCCCACACGCCAGAGGGGGCCACATATGACGGACTCGTGCTGGCAGCGTCGCTGGAACCCGATACGACAGTGGAGGAGGCCGTGTCCGTCCTTGGAAATGGGGGTGACGTCATGGTACAGGACACAGTCCCATTTGCGGTCTGGTGCGCGGCCAGCAACCTCGACGACTTTGAAGGGGCACTCTGGCAGACCGTCAGTGGACGCGGAGATATCGACACCAACTGTGCCATTGTCGGGGGCATTGTCGCGGCGCATGTGGGGTGGGAGGACATCCCGGGTGAGTGGGTGCGCCGCAGGGAGCCGCTGCCAGACCTCCCCATCTAGACGACTAGAGGCCGAGGACTTCTGCAATCGGGTCGAGGGACACACGGTTCGTCTCAAGGGCCAGCCGGTCGTGGTCAAGGCCCATTGCAATGCCCAGCACCTGGGTCACGAACAGGGCCGGGAGCTCGAGTGACGAGCCGTCCTCGTCCTTGAGGCCCAGTACCTGTACGTCGAACTGCATGTGGCAGGCGGGACAGTTAGTCACAATACAGTCAGCACCGGCGTCTATTGCCGACCGCATCTTCTCCTGCAGAATCCGTGTCGCTACATCTTCGCTGGCAATGAGGAGTGGCGAACCACAGCACCTCAGCTTCAGGGGCCATGGTATACTCCTTGCACCTGTGAGTTCGAGCAGCTCGTCGACCTTGTGTGGCAGTTCAGGGTCGTCAAAGCCCGCAACACTGGAGGGACGGATGAGGTGACAGCCCGGATGGAAGGCAATCTTGAGGCCATCGAGTGGCCTGACAATCCGTCTGCGGATCTCTTCGCGGAGGTCATAGAGGACTTCGACAAAGTGGCGGATGCGCACCTTGCCGGTGTACCGGAGACCCAGAGGCGCGAGGGCCTCGTTGACCTTCTCACGGAACTCCTCACTGTCGTGGAGGACGTGGTCGACATCTTTGAGGCTGCCGAAGCACCCATTGCAAGGTGTCACGATGTCATGCCCGCGCTTCTCTGCCAGTGCAATGTTGCGTCCAGAGAGGCCGAGCCAGCTCATCTCGTCTATAGACTTGAGGACCACGGTGCCACAACAGGAGGCGCCCTCAAAGTCCAGCAGTTCAATCCCCAGGTGCTCTGCCACTGCACGCATGGACGACTCGTAGTTGTTGAAGCGGTTTGGGATTGCGCAGCCGAGGAACACTTCGTATCTCATGGTCATCTACTCGTCCTCCTGTAGACACATCAGGCCCAGTCGTTCCAACAGCCCCCTTGTCTCATCGACGTCGAGCTCAGGGACATTTTCGAGCTCCAAGTCTTCGCGTTCCCAGTCTGTAGGTTCATACAGGCGCCCCCGTTCATATAGCGTCTGTCTTGCAGCAACATAGCCCGGTGGGGCGATGCCATTCCTGAAGGCCATGTTCTTGAGGCCAAACAGGATGTCGGTGATGCTGATACCCTGTGGGCACCGCTCCTGGCATGTATAGCAGGTGGTGCACAGCCAGATCATGTCGGTCTGGAGGACATCCCGGATGCCGAGCACCAGCATCCTCATGACCTCGTGAACCTGGATGTTCACCTTATCACTGACGGGACACCCCGCACTACACTTGGCACACTGAAAACATGCTGTGAGGTCCTGGCCACCGAGCAGCTCCGTCACAGCATGTGTGAACTCGGCGTCCAGTACATCGAACTTGCGCCCTTCAAACGAGTCGAACTTACCCCACGACCCTGCCACTGTCATCACCCCATCCGCCTCAGTGGGCTTGGGCCAAGACGTTCAACAAGTTCCGTCAGCTCCTTCGTCTTCTCAGCCCAGACTGCCCCCTCACTGGCACTGATATGTGTGAACTGTAGCCGTTCGGGCTCCAGACCCGCCTTCTCGATTATCTTCTTGGCAACTGCATACCTGCGCTCAAAGGCAATGTTCCCATCGACATAGTGGCAGTCGCCCACATGACACCCTGATATCCAGACCATGTCTGCACCCATCCGGAACGCCTCAAGGATGTGCATGACGCTCACACGTCCCGTACACATCACCCTGATGTCGCGGACTGTCGTGGGCTGCTGGAGCCTCGCAACGCCAGCCTGGTCTGCCCCTGCATAGGTACACCAGTTACAAATGATTGTGAGGATGCGCAGCTGTGCTGGTGGGATGTCCTCAAGGGCTGCGCGGATCTGTGAGAGTATCTGGTCGTCGGTGAAGTGCTTCATGGTTATTGCGCCTGCAGGACAACCGGCAGCACACTTCCCGCAGCCCTGGCAGAGCACGGGGTTGCTCACTGCATAGTCGTGCCCGCCGTCACCCGGTACCACAGCAATCGCACTGTAGGAACAGTTGATCTCACAGGTGCCACAGCCCACACAGACCTCAGGGTCGACAACCGACACTATGGCCTCGGCACGCCTGACCCCGCTGATGAGTGGTACAAGGGCCCTGGCGGCAGCACCCTGACCCTGGGCAATGGCGTCAGCAATCGACTTGGGTGCTGTGGCAGTCCCTGCAACATACACGCCATCGGTCTGGAAGTCGACAGGACGCAGCTTTGGGTGCGCCTCCATGAAGAAGCCAGACTGATCCAGGGGCACCTTGAAGAGCTCGGAAAGGGCCTTGTTTGACTCATGGGGCACCATCGCCGTAGCCAAGACAACATGGTCGGCATCGAAGACGAGGCCCGCACCAAGCACCTGGTCCCGTACCTCGACATGCAGTGCCTTCTTTGAGCCCTTCTTGACCACTGGTGGGGCGTCCTTATCAAAGCGGACGAAGAGCACACCCCGTTTCCGGGCCTCCCGGTACCGTGCCTCGACATCATAGGACACACGCAGGTCGCGGTACAGGTGCACAACGCGGGATGACGGGTACTTGTCAAGGAGGTGCAACGAGTGTTCAAGTGCCACTGTGCAACAGATGCTGGAGCACCATGTCCTGTGGCCGCCCTTCGTAGTGTCCTCCCGTGAGCCGGCGCAGTGGATTACGACAAAGGTCTCACCATCAGCCAGCCCCTCGCCAGTATCAAGGCGCCTGTTGAACTCGAACTCGGTCATGACCCCGGGCAGCTCGCCTAGGCCATAGAGGCCCTTCTCCTCAAGGACAGTAGCGCCGGTGGCAATAACGACCACACCCACCTTGAGCTCACGGTCGCCCTGAGGTGTCCGGACGGTGACCTGGAAGTCCCCAATCGAGCCGCTGGCCACGGTCACTTCCGACTCCAACATGAGTTCAATGTCCGGATTCGACCTGATGCGGCCCTCAAGTCCAGCTATGACCTGTGAGGTCGGGGTGTCCTCGAAATTCACAGAGTGCAGTCGTCGCAGGAAGCCACCTACCTGCCCCTCGCGCTCCACAAGGTAGACCTTGTACCCTTTCGATGCGATGACATCAGCAGCGGCCATACCGGCTGGGCCGGCCCCAATGACCAGAGCAGAGGGCTCAATCTCCGTCATGGCCTCTTCCTGCGGCTCAAGTATGCGTGCACGGGCAACGGCCATTCTTACAAGGTCCTTTGCTTTTTCTGTTGCCTCATCTCGGGCGGTCTGGTGCACCCATGCACAGTGTTCCCGGATGTTCGCCATCTCAAAGAGGTACTTGTTGAGGCCTGCCTCATCGAGGGTAGCCCTGAACAGCGGTTCGTGCGTCCTCGGAGTACATGACGCTATGACCACACGGTTGAGCCTGTGCTCCCGGATTGCCTCCTTTATCACCTCCTGCGAGTCTGACGAACAGGAGTAGAGCAGGTTCTCAGCATACACAACATCCGGCAGGGAGGCAGCATATTCAGTGACCTCCTTCACATCGACCGTGCCAGCGATGTTGATGCCACACGAACACACAATCACACCAATCCGGGGCTCGTCGACCACGACCTGTAGATCCGACTCTTGGAGGGGAGGGGTTGTCGGGGTCTTCTCGACCACAATGTCAAGGGCTGCAAGGGCTGCCGCTGCACTGCCCTGCGCCACCGAGTCCGGGATGTCCTTGGGGGCCTCACAGGCACCACACATGTATACGCCGGGCACTCCGGTCTCGGTCTTCGTGAGCTGTCCACCGGCACCGTGCAGGAAACCGTACTCGTCGGCCTTGACACCGAGCTGTGCCAAGAGCCGTGCGTTCGAAGTGGGCACCATAGCAGGACAGAGGACTACAAGGTCATACCGTTCCGACAGGACTCTGTGCCCCCCCGTATCACTGTGACGGACAATCAGGTCGCAAGTGGTGGGGTCCTCGACAATCTCACTCGGGAGCCCCTTGACGTATTGCACCCCGTACTCCCTCTCAGCACGCACTAGGAACTCCTCGAACCCTTTCCCGAATGCACGGAGGTCATTGTACAAGACTACAATCTCGACCTCTGGCATGTGCTCTTTTGTGATGATTGCCTCCTTTGTGGCGTAAGTGCAACATATCCGTGAACAGTAGGCGCAGTGGTTCACATCGCGCGAACCAACACACTGTACGAACGCAATCCTGTGTGGCTCACGACCATCGGAGGGGCGCATGAGGACACCACCGGTGGGCCCACTTGCAGAGACCATCCGCTCGTACTCAAGTGCGCTCACAACATTAGAGAGGCGTCCATAGCCATACTCTGGGAGCTCGGACAGGTCGAGCAGTTCGTAGCCGGTCGCAAGGACTATCGCACCGGCACTGAGCTCGACTGTCTCGTCATGGATATCGAAGTTGACCGCACCGGCCTTGCAGGTCTTCGCGCACATCATGCACTGGATGCAGTTATCGATGTCAATCGTAGCCACGTTGGGCACGGCCTGGGGGAAGGGTATGTATGCGGCCTTCCGCATCTTCAGGCCAAGGTCGTACTCGTTGGGCACCTCGATTGGACAGATCCTCTGACAGTCACCGCACCCGGTGCACTTGGACGGGTCAACACGGCGCGTGTGCTTGAGCACCTTTACCTTGAAGTCACCACGCGAGCCCGAGACCTCTACAACCTCGGAGTAGGCCATGACCTCAATATTAGGTTGGCGCGAGCAGTCGACCATCCAGGGGCCCTGGATACACATGCTACAGTCAAGGGTCGGAAAAGTCTTGTCAAGCTGTGACATGTGTCCACCAATGGAGGGGTTCCGCTCGACCAAGTACACCTTTGCACCCATTTCTGCGAGGTCGAGAGCAGCGCGCATCCCTGCAATACCAGCACCGATGATGACGACGGGTCTTGGTGTCTTTTGCGCCATTCTTCGGTCCGCTCCGATGACGGTGCGAGCCGACTGTTTGGCGATTAATAATTGTGTGGGTGTGAAACAGGCGCGTCGAGGTCGTGACACACATGCGTGACCGGACAGAGGACATGTAACGGGCAGGTCTGAGACCACACAGGGGTGACATGTGGTCGGACGGCCATCGCGTAAGTCTTTTAACGTGACCGTGGAGAGGACAACTAGGGCACACGGGTGCCACAGATATCAAGTGTGGGCCGGTAGATCAGCCTGGCAGATCGTCTGATTCGCATTCAGGAGGTCGCGAGTTCAAATCTCGCCCGGTCCACCACTCTCAACTTCTCTGCATTGCCCCTGCGGAACCTTCAGAAGGCAACGTTGGTAGACACCCACACATGGAAGACCAGTTGTACGACTACTGGGAGGCCAATGCCAGGGCCTATGCCAGCCTTATCAACAACAGGGGCACCCCTCACCACCGACACATACTGAACCCGTGTGTTGAGCGCCTGTTGGGCGATGTCAGAGGGAAAAGACTGCTCGATGCCGGCTGTGGGGAGGGCTACCTCTCAAGGTACTACGCCCGCAGGGGTGCAGTTGTCACGGGGATTGATGTGTCGGGAGAGATGATACAGATAGGCAAGGAACGCGCTGTCGTAGAGGGACTCGATATCGACCACCGTGTAGGGGACATATGCGACTTGAGAGGCGTGCCCGACGACCATTTCGACCTGGTACTGTGCAACCTCGTGCTGCTGAATATCCCGTGCTTGGACGCAGCCGTGCAGGAGCTGGCCCGAGTCCTCAGGGGACACGGCGTCCTTGTGGCGTCCGTCGTCCACCCGGCATTCAACCTCTATGGGCCGGGACGATGGGAGGTGGGGGAGAAGGACTACAAGACGGGGAGGAGGAGAGGGCTGTTCTTCAGGATGGACAACTACTTTGACGAGAAGGGATATGAGAGGTACTGGCGGACGCGGGCTGGTGAACAGTTCCCCCGCCCAATAGTGTTCTTCCACAGGACGGTCTCCACGTACTTTAGCGCGTTCCGGTCGTCGGGTCTTATCGTTACGGACATCGAGGAGCCCGTGCCGGACACCGACGACGAGTTTTTCGAACGCGAGAGGAGAGTGCCGGTCTTCATGGTCTTCCGGGCCTGCAAGGGCACCGGGGTGGCATGAGGACATGAGAGGGGTGGTGAAACAGGTGTGCTGTGAGGCGGTGTCATGACGGGAGAAGAGAAACGCTTCACAACAGTGGCCCGGGCCACCGGTCAGGGACAGGCATCAGTGTCAGCAGAGGGACGACCTGAGATACACATAGCCCGGCAGGCAGAGGCAATATCAGAGAATGGGTCATACACACCTGAGGACCTGTTTGTCGCAGCAGGGACGGCCTGCTTTGTGAACTCCTTTGTCTACTTCATGAAGAAGATGCGGATTGAATTCCGGAGCATCGAGGTGCGGGCTGTGGGAGTGTTGGGACAGGTGGACAGAAGCTTCGAGATAACACGGGTCGAGTCGCACTTCCGCGTGGTCATCGGGCCAGACACCCCGGTGGAGCGGGTGCGGCGCGCCCTCGAACTGGGTGCGAAGTATTGTTTCGTGGCAAACAGCATGAAGTGCCCGACACACTACGAACACGAGGTCGTAGTGGATAGAGGCGCATGAGATACATACCAAACTGTTTTTCGGGAGGTCTGCCAGACCGCAGGACGGTGAGAACAGACATGGAAGACAGTTACGAGTACCATGTCCGCGTTGACTGGTCCGAGGGAGCAATCGGTGAGATGAGCATCGAGGGGAAGCCAAAAGTCACAATCGGCCCACCCCCGGAGTTCAGGGGACCAGAAGGTGTGATCACGCCGGAAGACCTCTTCGTGGCTGCCGCCACGGCCTGTCACATGACCACATTCGTGGCATTTGCGAGGAAGATGCGTTTTGAGTTCAAGTCGCTGACCTGTGAGGGGACCGGCATCCTTGAACGCGTGGACAAGGGGTTCCAGTTCACAAAGCTCATCATGAGGTCCACCGTCGTTGTGGCCTCAGAGGAGCTACGTGCCAAGGCGATGCGCGCCCTTGAGTTGACCGGTAAGTACTGCCTTGTGACGAACAGCATGAAGTGCGAGACCGTTCACGAGGACAGCGTCATTGTCGAGTGAACAGCCCACAAGATGACATCAAGGACTCGATGGCGGGCCAGAGAGCTCACAACCCCGGGCCCGCCGTTGACCGCCCACCTGCTACCAGACCACTGGACTGGAGTGTGAGCAAGGTGGTCAGGACAACCGCCCCCTTGGCCCCTGTCAGGACCCGTCCCAGCAGGCCATCGGCTCACTGGCGGACGTAGATGGCCTCGTTGGAGTCGGGGAGCGCAACCCTGACGAACCCGGCTGCGTCATCGGGTACGCCAAAGCGTAGCGACTCGACCCCATGCATTGCCTGGAGGTCTCGCGCCCACGGCTCCAGACACTGCGGTATGTATGCCTCAGCCACGCCCTGCCTGAGGGACAGGCCTGCCTCACGTTTGAACTTCCAGAAACCACTGTTGACCATGAGGAGAAGGGCTGTGTGTTCAGTCAATGGAGATTGCCACTCCTCACGGACAGTGGGATAGGACTGACTGTGAATCCCATGGGCGTCGTATAGCTCGCGGTATATGCGGTCAGTGATGAACGGTGAGATTGGCGCCAACGCCAAGAGGACTGTCCTCAGTGTCTCATGGAGGGCGAACCACCCGGACTGCTGCTCGTGTTCGGTGAACGCATTCTCGTTGTTGAAACAGCGTCCCTTCAACATCTCAAGGACATGGTCTGCAAAGAAGTTCCACGTGAAACCGCGTATCTCAATTGCGGGCTTGTGGAAGTCGAGCTGGTCACACTCCGGGAGGATTCGTCCGACCAAGCTGTTGGTCTCCGCGAGGATCCACTGGTCCACCGCTGTCAGGTCGTCAAAGGGTATCGGGTCGGGAACCGGGAACATCGACACAAAGCGGGCGATGTTCCACAGCTTGGTCATGAACTTGGCGACTCCAGCCAGGCGTTCCTCGGAGAAACGGATGTCACTGCCAAGGCCAGCCTCAAGGACGCCGAACAGCCGGATTGCATCTGCACCGTACTTCTTGACAAGGGGCATGGGCGGAGGAGAGTTGCCCTTGCTCTTGCTCATGGCCTCGCCCTTCTCGTCCACAACATGGCCCGAGACCCACACTTCTCTGAAGGCCGGCTTGCCAGTGAGCTGATAGGTCCTGAGCAGTGAGTAGTACAGCCAAGTGCGGACGATGTCCTTGCCCTGTGGCCGGAGGACATTGCCGAAGGCCTTCTTGAACAGCTCTTCGTCCCGGAGGTAGCCGACGACCTGCAGGCCACTGATTGAGGAGTCCATCCATGTGTCGAAGGTGCGCTCTTCGCCCCTGAAACCCTCCTCAGCACCGCACTTGGGACACTTTGTGAACGGCGGGTCCTCGCACCAAGGACGGTAGTAGCGGAGCTCTGACCCAATCTCGGGTACCACAGCTTCCCCACACGCGTTACAGTACCAGACCGGGATCTCGGTGCCATAGTACCTGCGCCGACTGATTGGCCAGTCCACCGTCACACGGTTCAGCCAGTCGATGAGTATCTGGCGGTGGAAGGGCGGGTAAAAGGTCATTTCCTGTGCAATCTCGTGTAGGTCATCGATGAACTCCTTCTGACGGACATAGTACTCGTCCATGGCTATGAACTCGATTGGTGTGTGACTGCGCCAGCAGAGGGGCACCCGCTGCATGGTCTCCTCCTGTTTGTATAGGATGCCCTCCGCTTTCAGGTCCTCGATGATGCGTCTGCGGGCCTCCTCAATCCTCAACCCGGCATACTTTCCAGCAGCCTCCGTCATGGTGCCGTCCGGCGACACCGCCGCAACGGGCTTGAGGCCATAGTCACGGAACGCCATCACGTCGGCCTGGTCACCGTAGCTACACACCATCAGGGCGCCCGTCCCGAACTCCATCTGGGCCGTTGGGCTCTCAATGATGGGCACCTCGAAGTCAAAGAGGGGCACACGTGCCTTCTTACCACGGTACTCCTTGTACCGCTCGTCGTCAGGGTGTACGAACACAGCCCCACAGGCACAGAGGAGTTCTGGCCTCGTCGTGGCAATGTGTATTGGTTCCATGCCCTCGACAGGGAAGTAGAGGTAGTTCAGCGTGGTCTTCCGCTCCGCGTACTCCACCTCGGCGTCCGCGATGGTGGTGCCACATTCGAAACACCAGTTGTTCGGACGGTAGTCGCTGTATACGAGGCCCTCGTTCCACAGATGTATGAAGGTGGCCTGTGTCACGGCCCTGTACTCTGGACTGTCAGTACGATAACTGCCCTCCCGCTCATAGGTGTTGAAACCAATCCCAAGCCTCTTGAAACCCTCGATTGCGACCTCCTCGTCCGCATCCAAGAGCTCCTTACACTTCTGGATGAACACCTCACGTGGGGTCTCGTGCATGTTCAGACCGAGCTCCTTCTCGACACGCACCTCTACGGGGAGACCATTGCGGTCGATACCAAGTGGGAAGTTTACCACCCAGCCCTGCATACGTCTGTACCGGGCAATCATATCAATCTGGCAGTAGTGTATCACCTGACCGACATGCATTGGTCCCGACAGATATGGGGGCGGGGTGTCGACCGTGTAGATCTCCCTGTCAGTGGAGGGGTCGAACTTGTAAGTGTCCTCGGTAACCCAGGTCTCGAGCAGGGCCTCTTCGTCCTGCGGTTTCCACCGTTTTGATTGTATCTTTGGTTTGAATGGGGACAAAAGGACGCATACTCCTTGAAGTCAACAAGGGTGTCAGCGGACTGGGACAATGTGTCGGGCCTAAAAGCATTGTGGACAATAACAGTTGGCCAGGGAGTGGACAGTGTGGGGAGGCGGCCACACATCCCCCCCTGGCGCCGCGTGTCCCGCTAGTCCCACACTTTCTTACCCACTGCCAGTCCAAGGACAATGCCCACGGGTAGCGCTATGAGGGCAGGTGTCAGAGTGGTCAGCAGGGAACCCCCAAGGGCGCTCGTACCACTGGTACGTGTAAACTTTGTAGACCTCACGTAGTAGATGGTGAGGTCAGCCCGGTACAGCCGCGCGGTCGCTGTGAGTTCGTATGTGGAGAGCACGCCGTCCTCGTCGTATGATGCAGAGAAGGAGTACTCAAGGGTGCCAGTCGCATTGGTGGGCGGGTCCTCCACATCCACTATGAACCTGAATGCAAAGGTGCCCTCATCTGCAGAGAATGCCGTGTCGTGGACCATCGGGTTGTGCACCGTTTCGTTGACCGCATTGCTCCAGTCGTCATCATGAGTTGCCCATGAGGGGTTGACAAAGAAGGAACGCCCGGGATAGCGTGGCACAGATTCTGGGTAGACCCTGAGACTCGTGGCCGATGAGCGGTTGTCATGGTCAGGATCCAGTGTTGTGAGTGACCAATAGACCTTGTTGGACTGGAACCTACTTGTGCCATTGTAGTCCTCAGGCACGGGCACGCCCTGCGCATTGAAGCCACGGTAGTGATACCGGATTACGTCATCACCGCCCGCTGTCGTCACATCCAGGACAGTGATTGAGAACTCTCCGGTCACAAGTGATTTGAAAGTGGGGGCTGTGTCCTGCTGGTAAGTCTGTTCGAGAAAGGTTCCCGTGAAATAGTATACGTTTCCAACCAGCTGTGCACCGGCGGGTGTGGGGATGAAGGCCACTACGATGATAAAGATCAGTACGGGCAAGGCACGACTCCTCAATAGGCATCACCTATCTGGACAGGAGTCTGCTGCTTGCAATATAAAGGAGCTGGCGGAGGACTGTCGGCTGCCACCCGGCTGGTTGGTATCGCCACCACAGGCTGGACATCCACCCGGTCCCTACGTTTGTCCCGTGTGCCAGGCGTGCGGTCGAATTTTCGAACGGCCCGCCTATTCAGGAAAGTTTCTTTAGGAGCGCAGACTGTGGACGGGTCTGCAGAACCACAAGAGGCCACGACATGAGGACTGTCCTGAAGCTCGGCGGGTCACTCCTATACGATGAGGACGGACGGATACGTGTTGAGAGGATACGCGAGTATGCAGACATCATAAGGGGAGCAGTGGACAGTGGGAACAACATAGTGACCGTCGTTGGTGGGGGGCGGGCTGCAAGAGAGTTCATTGCAGCGGCCCGGACACTAGGCGGCAGTGAGGCGCTATGCGACTGGCTTGGCATCAGGCTGGCACGGGACAATGCTGAGCTGCTGGTCGCAGCACTTGGTGATACTGCGTATCCGCGGGTCGTCGAGAACCTCAAGCAGTTGGGGACTGCTGTGCTGACAGGGCGGGTCGTCCTCATGGGAGGCCTGGTCCCCGGACAGTCCACAAACGCCGTTGCAGCCATGGCTGCTGAGACCATTAACGCGGATGTGCTGCTGAACGCCACAAATGTCGAGGGGGTCTACGATAGAGACCCGGGAGAGCCCGGGGCCAGGCTGTTGGAGCGGGTGACCGTCGACGAGCTTGAGTCAATACTGGCGGGCAGCGGTGCGCGTGCAGGCGAGTACAAGCTGTTCGACTCGGTAGCAATCAGGATAGTGGGACGGTCACGGATTAAGACCCTGATATTCGATGGACGCGACCCGGACAACGTCCGGCGTGCACTGGCAGGAGAACCGGTCGGGAGCGTTATAGTACATGACACACGACAGTGCCAGTAGGCCCAGACCAAAGAGCACACGACTGCTCGAGAAGATATTCGCCTCTCGGGCACAGACTCGGGTCGTACAGCACTTTCTCGACCGGCCGAAGGACTTTTTCAACCTGAGCAGGATAGCGAAAGAAACAGGGCTTGCCCACTCAACCGTGCACAGGGTCCTCCAGCCACTGGTGGAAATCGGTATCGTCAAGGAGATCAGGGTCGGAAAGCAGATACGGCTCTTCGTGTTGGAGTCGGAACTTGAGATGACAAAGATACTGATGGAGTTTTACACAGCCGTCAGGCCATTCTTAGAGAGGCTGTAGTGACTGGCCGCAGCCAGTGGTGTCGGGTGGGCTACTGATGGTTGACACACCACATGTTTCGCAGTCCGGGGAAACGTAGGTTGCCCGGCAGAGTATTAAGTCTGGATGCGGTGATGAGCTCAATTGTTGTCCCGGAGATGCGTTCAAATGTCTGAGGAAGTAGAGGAAGTACTGGATGTGGTGCAGCTATCTGAGGAGGAGCTGCAGTCTTACTCACTGGTACTGGCCCTTGGAAACGTGACTCTCGGCGACCTGGTCCTGCTACAGGGCTTTAGTGTCGAACAGGCGGAGGAAATCATCTCGAAGCTCGAAGAACGACGTATGGTTGTCAAGCTACCGGGTATTGTTACGAGGTACCAGGCGGTGCCGCCGTTCGAGGGACTTGCAGAAGAGATTGGTACCGTTGTCAAGAAGATTGACGAAGTGCGGGAGCAGCTACGCAAGAGCATCGAGACGTCTGCACGCAGTGTAAGGGACGCCCTCTTGGAGCTGGCCAAGGGACACCATGCAGACCTCAAGCAACAGGGCTCGGCCCTCGATGCAGCCCGTTCGGAGGCCACAGGGGCAGTGAGTGAGCTGGCTGACAGGGCGAAGAAGGAGTACGGGGATGCACTGATGCATGAGGCTGCTGAGTTGGAAACGACCCTCCAGAAGTGGAGCGACGAGGCGGGTACACTGGTGGAGACCGAGATAGGGCAGACCCAAGAGGCCGTGTCGAGCACATGGAGTGACATCAGGGCGCGAGTGGAGGAGCTGAGGGGCAGTGCCAAGGAGTCTGCTGGACGGGTCCGTGAAGACCTGAGCAGTGCAGTGATGCGGTTCAGGGATGGTGCTGCAGCTGGGCTCAAGGCCCAAGGGGACAGCGCTAAGGAGGGCATCCAGCGAGAGATTGACACGCTCAAGGCGGCTCTGGAAGAGCAGAGGGCAGCAACAGATACCACGTTGCAGGAACTCGGCAGCAATGCGGAGAACACCGGGCGGCAACTCGCCAGGGAGGCCACGGGAGCGATGGACACGGCACTCCAAGACATAGAGCAGGCGATGAGCAGACTCACGACGGAGGTACAGGAGGGACTAGACAGCGTTGCTGCGGACATTGGGACAGTGATGGAAGAAGCGGGGACACGAGAAACACAGATGCTCGACGAACACAGGGGTGCAGTGAAGGCGGATGTGGAGGCATTCGTCCAACGCCAGTCCGAGGCTGCGGAGTCGTTCAAGCTGACGACCGGACAGGCGCTGGATCACCTCGTAGAAGTCAGTAATAGCAGCATCACGTCAATCCGAGAACAGCTAGACAGCGCAGCAGGACACAGTGAAGCGGCCCTGAACAGTGCGATGCAGTCCATGAAGGACAACTCTGTGGCAGCTGTACAGGGTATGTATGACAGCACTGTCGAGATGACACAGCTGTTCTCCGAAGAAACACGGGGGCTGCTGAACACCAAGAAGACCGAACTTGAGAACACTGTCCACCAGATACGGGACTCGTTCATCACGCTCAACGACCGGATGCTGGAGAGCAGCAGGGGACTGCTTGACACGACGAGGACCACAGTGGTCGAACAGATGGCCGCAATCGTGCAGCAGACCAGACAGGAAATGGAGAAGCTCACGAGAGAAACGCAGCAGCAGCTGGCCCGTCTTGCGGATACGCTGAAACAGTCAATCGACACTACGGTTGCAAGTACAACGCAGGAAATCCATGCCATCAACACGGCGGTCGTGGCCATGCTTGAACAGCAACACGAGGCCCTTCGGAATGAGTTTGAGGAGAAGGTCAACGACCTCAGCTCAAAGGTGCAGGAGGGACATGACACACTTGCCGGGACAATTGCAGAGGAGACCGACAGACAGGTCACACTCCATGACGAGGCGATTGGTTCGGTCCTCTCAAAAGTGGACGAGCTGAAGGGACACGTTGACAGGAAGGCAGACAGTGTACGCCGCGAAACGGTGGGACGTGTCGAGACCGTGCTCTCAGGGACTACAGCAGACACGATCCAGACGATTAAGACGATGAGAGAGGAAACGACGGAGGTCGTGACCAGCCTAGCGACTGCAATCCAAGATGCTGTTGACAACACTCGGAACAAGGCGGCTGTTGTCGTCGAACAGTTCAAGCGGACAGCTGGCGAGGCTGGGAGCACGCTCCAAGGCCGTGTGGACGAGCTCGTGCAGACGCTGACTGAGAAGACCAAGGCAGACCGGGACAGGGTCCAGGAGGATGTCAACCGGGTCTTGCATGGTGCATCGGAACACATGGGCAAGGCCGTACCCGATGTGGTAGCACGCCTGCGTACTGAGGGCTCCTCGGTCCAGGAGAGGGTCGGGGGAGCACTGAGTGGTGCAGGGGAGCAGGCCAGAATGGCCATTGCAGGTGCTGCACAGGGCACGGCAGAGGCCATAGACGGAGCCATACAGGGACTCGATGAAACACGTGGCACCATCAGCAGCAACATTGCCACAGCCCTGGAACAGGTCGGGTCAAGACTCGCAGACCACTGTGACTCCATGGTAAAGAGCATCGACTCTGCAGTGTCGGTGTTCCAGGACAAGGTCGAGGCGGACACGGGACAGAGCACGACACAGATGGAGGCTGCCGTAAAGACTGCAACGACACGCCTCGAAAAGGTCAAGACCGACCTGAAGGGTGCCGTGACGACGGCTGGCAGCGAGTGCAAGGAGATAGTTACAAGGATCAGTACAGCCACCTCCAAGAAGGTCCTGGGCGCACTGGAGAAGTTCGCGAATGATGCACGAGGACGCATTGGCAGTACATATGACTCCATCAGGCAGACTCTCGACTCGTTGACCAGCAGTCTGGAAGAGCACATCAGCGACCTTGAGGGCACCCCGATGCTCGGTGTCACCGAGGAGACTGTCAAGACGGCCCTCAAGGAGACCGAGGTGGGCGAGCTGGCGGGCATGGATGTAGCAACAGTCCTCTCGAAAGTGTGGGACAGACTTGCGGCCACCGACTTCCCCGGCGCAAAGCACACATGGACTGTCGTCACGCGCAAGGCCGTACTGTCACACATCGAGGACATGGTCAGACGTGCCAAGTCCAAGGTCACACTGATAGTCCCAGACCCGCGGGACGTGCCCACACAGACGCTTGCTGAGTTGAAGTCGAGCATCGGCGTGGAGCTCGTAGTCACCGAGGGCGGCAACCTTGAGACAGCCGTGAAGCCACTGGTAGGCCGGGGCAACATCAGGGTGAGGGTCAGGGCCGAGAAGGATGTGTATGCCTGCGTACGTGACAGCGAGGAAGTACTGCTCGCGCCGGCTGCGACCAGGGACTCTGATGTCATCGGGATGACCTCGGAGTATGAGGGGATGGTGCGCTTTGTCATGGGCATAGTGGGGCCCATATTCCAGGCCAGGACGAGGATGCTACGGCCCGGGGACATCTGAAATGGCGGCCCGGGCAGGATTAGCGGGACATAGAAACCCCTATATGTCATGGGCATGACGGAAACGGTGGATGCCGAGGTAGCCAAGCGGTCAACGGCGGCGGACTCAAGATCCAAAGAGGACTCCATGAGACATCCGCTCTCGTAGGAGTTCGGGAGTTCAAATCTCCCCCTCGGCACCACCCACTTGTTGGAGGCGGGGACAATGGTGAGAAAGAAGAGGAGACTAGATGCAAGAAAAGGACGGGAGGTAGGGAGCGACCTCACATCCCCACCCCAAAACAAGCGGCGAGACGGGCAGCATGACCACCCTGTGCTTGTGACCGGGGCTCCGACTGACTGGGCTCGGCTCAAGGATGGTATTACCCTGCGCCAGTACAAGGCTGCCTCACCTGCCAAAGTATGCAGGTGCAATCGCATCGATGACAATCCTGCGGGACCGGGTCTTCCGCTTGTCACGACGAGCGTTCTTCATCAGTGCCATGTCTTCTTCACCTTTCGAACAGTTTCTGTGGACAGGCCCGCACAGGCCGGAGTGCGACACCGCGGTCCACAGGGGCCTCATTTCGGTCTGCGACCGCGGTCAGCAGTTCATTGCCAGACGACATCTGTCTACAGGGGGAGTGCTCAGACTGGCACTATATAGTGGAACCACAGTGTGGGGTCGCAGGACAGAAACACGACATGGAGTCACAAGTTGTGACTACCATGACACTCACACCTCACTTGTGCAGCACACGGAGGAGCTCGTCCAGTGGAAGGGTGTTGAGTACATCACCACACGTGAGCCAGCCGCGCCGGGCCTGGAAGACGCCGAACCGCATGTTGTCGAGCTCGGATGTGCGGTGTGCATCTGTGTTGACGGCGATGCGGAGGCCGGCCCTCACCGCCGCACGCAGATTGCCAGCGTTAAGGTCGAGGCGACGCGGGAGAGCATTGAGTTCCATGGCCACGTTGTTCTCACGTGCGGTCTCGAACACTGCATCGAGGTCGACATCATAGGCTGGCCGTCGCAGCAGGAGCCGACCTGTGGGATGTCCGAGCACATCCACATGTCTGTTCTGGAGGGCACTGCATATCCGTCCGGTCATTGTTTCCCGGTCGTCCTTCAGGCGCGAGTGGACAGAGGCTATCACGACATCAAGCTGTGCAAGGACATCGTCTGAGAGGTCGAGCTCCCCATTGGGCAGGATGTCCACTTCAATGCCGGTCAGGATGCGGACGCGCCACCTGCCAGAACTGTTGATCTCACGGATGGCGTCCACCTGTTGGAGGAGGCGCTCTTCGTCGAGGCCATTTGCAATCGAGAGGCTCTTGGAATGGTCAGAAATACACAGGTACTCATAACCACGGGCATCAGCCGCGGCAACCATTGCCTCCAGCGAGTCCACACCATCAGAAGCATCGGTGTGACTGTGGAGGTCGCCACGGATATCATCAGTTGTGACGAGAGGGGGGAGAGAGCCCTTCAGGGCCGCTTCCACCTCACCCTGGTCCTCTCGCAGTTCGGGCGGGATGAGTGGCATGCCCAGCGCCTCATAGACTCCCGACTCCTCAGCACCGGCCAGTCGCTCCCCGTTCCGGAACAGGCCGTACTCGTTGAGGCGCAGCCCACGCCTCTTAGCAATGTCGCGGAGGCGGATATTGTGACTGCGACTCCCGGTGAAGTACTGAGTGCCAGCCCCAAAGCTCTCGCTAGGGATGAACCGTACGTCCACCTGCATACCATTGGTGAGCCGGACAGATGTCTTTGTAGGGCCACGTGCAATCACCGCCTCAATGTCATCACGGGCCACAAGTGCTGCGGAGACCTGTCCCGGCTCCTCCGCATCGACAATGATGTCGATGTCACGTACGGTCTCGCGCCGACGGCGGATGGAGCCGGCAAGGGTCACCTGGCGGACTCCGGGTATTGAGGCCAGCCAGTCACGCAGGGGCTCCGCGGTAGCGAGTGCGTCCGACAGCAGCACCCGCTCCATGCCTGCACGGACAAGTGAAATCCCCTCAATGATTGCCTGCTCGGTCTTCTTACCAAGGCCATGCAGTGCTGCAAGCTTGCCCGAACGGGCAGCCCGTTCCAATGACTCGAGGTCAGTGACTCCAAGTTCCTTGTATACCAGCCGTATGGTCTTGGGACCGACACCAGGGATTGCTTCCAGTTCCATGACCTTCACAGGAATGCGTGCACGGAGCCGGTCTAGCAACTCTATGTGACCGGTCTCAAGATAGGCCTTAATCTTCTCCGCAATCGACTTGCCAATGCCCGGGATTTCTGTGAGGGCATCCCTTGCCGCAATCGACTCGACGTCTTCTCCGAGGCCCTCGATGGCGCGGGCAGCACGGCGGTATGCCTGGGGCTTGAACCTGTCCTTGCCCTCAATGTCGAGGAGTGTCGCAATCTCCCTGAACGCGGCTGCGACCTCGTGGTTCTTCAAGCGTATGCCTCCCACTCTCTGTCCCAAGGTGAGATGCTGTGCACCGCCTCCACTGCAGCCCTGATGTTGTCCATAGGGGTGTCAGTGGTAATGACACAGCCGGGCCCAACAATCAGGCGACGCAGGCCTGCCATACGGACTGCCTCCAGCACCTGCTCCCTGACAGCATCAGGGTCACCAGTCCGCAGTGTGCCGGAGTGGTCAATCCCACCGAGAACCGCTTTCCGTGAGATGCGCTTTCCGTCTTTGAGCGATGGCGTCGTGTCATGGGCCTCCCAGTTCAGGACATCAATACCGGGTGTGTGTGCAATCCTGTTGAACCTGACCTCGTCCCCCGGTGCATTTGCATGCAGGTGCATCACGATGAAGTCTGCTTTCCCGCGCAGGGCGGACACAAGCTTCAGGTCGTGGGGGAGTACGAACCGGTCGTACTGTTCGTCCGACACGGAGGACATGGTCGAGTGCTGTGAGGCAATGAACAGCCCATCAGCGCCAGCCTCAAGGACTGCCCGTGCAAAGTCAATCATCACGCTGTTAATCATCATGAGAACCGAGCCCATGACATCAGGACACTGGTCGAGGTGTTCTGTGAGTGGCACATCGCAGAGCTTGTCTGCCACCATTGGAGCATCAAAGATTGTGGCCATCACCGGTATGTGACCTTCTGCGTACTCGTGTACAAGGCGCACTGCATCGACCTGCCGTCCAAACTCTCCAGCGCTGACATCAATGGGCTCAAGCACTTCCCAGTCATGCGCACACTGGACGGCACAGGTCTTGCACTTGGTGGAACCCGTTATCGAACCGTCATAGTAAACTGTACAGCCCCAGTCAACAACAGGGTACCTCCCGTGGAACGACACCTTGATGAGGTCATGACCTAGCAGTCGGTGGAAAGCGGTCTCAGCGGCGGCCAGACCATGGGGCGTGCGGTCCTTCTCGGGGTGGTGCCGCCAGACCGAGACCGGCACGGTCTCTTCGAGGTTGCCGAGGAGGACTGACCGGAGCAGTTCGAAGTGCGACATGGTGGGTACAGAGGGCGCTCGCGGATAATGAGGGTTTCGACGTGACCGCAGGGAGTGGAGTATCTCAAGTACGACCAGCTGCACGACTGGGGGAACACATGTCATACTACAGGCCACATGATGACAGGTGCACCACAACCACAACTGTGAGTATTCGGTCATGGACACCGCGGAACCCTTTTATCGGCAGGAGAGGAAGGTACAGTCAGTACTGGGAGGCGCGCCAAAGATGGTTGCCATTACGATGCTGATTCGTGTGAGGCCAGGCAGTGTCTGGGAGGCATGCGACGCTATCAAGAAGATAGAGGGGGTACAGAGGGCTCAGGTCGTGACGGGACCGTATGACATAGTCGTGTATGCCGAGCTCGACTCGACAGAGGAGCTGCGGAGGATAACGGAGGCGGTGCATGCGGTCGAAGGTATAGCACGTACTGAGACCTGCGTCGCGATCTAGAACAGTATGTACGCGGGCCGGATTTGCCCGCCCCATCTGCGGCGACCCGAGAAGACGGTGGAAGAGGAGAAGGATGACCAGAGGGCCACGCCGACTGCGTGCAGGTACGGTCTCTTGAGGTGGTATTACAAGGTGCCATTCACACGCCCTACCACCTCGGCCCAGCACGATCCATCGCCATGTTGCTGTCCCCCCATGTGGACATTGCAGCAGTGATGCTCGCAAGTGTAGTTGTGGATGTCGAGCCGCTACGGACAATCATGTCGGGCTTCAGCGCACCCCTCCACGGACCACTTCATACGTATCTTGGGGCGACTCTGATGACGCTCGTGTGCACACTGCGCATCATTGCAAGCGGGCCGGTGCCAACACCACTCATGGAGCTGTTCAGTATGCGGCAGTGTACATCTCGAAGGCGGACGTTCGTCTTGTCCCTGCTGGGCAGTTACTCGCATGTGTTCCTCGACTCGTTCCCCTACCCAGACACGATGCCATTCTATACACGGCTGTCGGACCCGATGCTGGGGCCCTTGACTGTCCCCGTCGTGTGAAACATGCATACTGACAGGGATGACCGGGGCTCTCATCTACGTCCTGCGTCTGGGCCTCTCGCACGGACACATGCTCGGAGAAGAGGAGCGGCAGTAGAAAGACGGGACAAAAGCAGCCGAACAGTTGCATGCCCCCATGACATCGGCCATGATCCGATAGGCCCGGTTCGACAGACGAGAGGTGAACAGTCTATTGGCAATGTTGTGGTGGCAGCAATCCGGCAACGCGTACCTGTGCCCCGTGATGTACCGGACGGGGTATGCCACAATGCATATCTTGGCACGGTCACACTGGCTCTAGTGTGGAATGTCAGATGGGAGCCGCCTGACAGACCAGTGATATGCTGGAATGCGTCCCCAGACAACATTGCCACATCTCAGACGTTGGCAGTGGTGCTCATGATACATCTCATTGGTGTCCTGTCAACGGGGGGCGTAGCAGTGGAGTGCAGGGGGGACAAGGGGGGAGGTGTGGCACTGTTGGGGGCACTCATAGAGGCGGCGCGCGCACTCAGTACGGTCGTCGTTGCAGAGGAGATCCTGAAGCTCGACTTTCGTAACAAGAAGCTGCTCGTATCAGAGTGCAAGAAGGGCTACTGTGTTGCCGCCCTCGTTGACAGGGCAGAGGACTATGTTGACACACTACTACGGGTCATAGCTGAGAGGATTGACGCATCGCCAATTGCAGTAGCGGATGGCTGTGTTTCTGACGAACACAAGGCCATCGTCGGACAGATATTGGACACATACGTGGTCTACGAGATTGACAGCACCCTGGAGAGCGTGATGCGCGAGGTATATGAGCCACTCGTGTCGGCGCTGCAGCACCACCCCACGTACTCGGCGCATCTGAGTGGGCATGACAATACACAGGAGGAGAGTACTGAGCACTGGGAACAGGTAGTGCATGACTGTGTTGCCTCAATAGAACACGCTGTCGCATATGCGCGGACGGGGCAGTTCGAGAAGACATGCGCAGCCTGTATGTCCTTGGGAGGACGATGGGTCAGGGCGGCAATAGGAGCCGGACTGCTGGCCCGCAACATGACAAAGACTGCCACACCCCCAGTCGAGGTACTGGACGGACTGCTCGACTCGCTGGACGACGATAGCCCACTTGATGACCTGGCACGTGCGGCAGTCGGACGCCTGACAGGGAAGACCGCCCCGATTGACTATGCACATTCATACCGGTATGCTGCGGAGAACTTCCAGTTCCACAGTGAGGGGGGGAATGTCCTCGATGCCCTCCTGCTTGCAAGTACGTATGCTGCCAGAGTCCCGGAGTTCGCCTCACGACTGGTTGAGTTCTTCAGGACACACAACATGGAGATTGTTGCCGAGTCCATCACGGCTGCGGTGGACAGGAATAGGCTCTTCAATGAGATTGTGTACTCGATTACGAGCTATGACGGGTTCAGGGAGGAGCTTGAACGTCGCCGTGCCCAAGTCACAACAGCCATCGGACGCATTGAGAGCGCCCTTGATGTCGTCGCCTCAGGTGACACGTCGGGTCGGGCACGGGTGCCAGCACTCATGGGGACACTGCATCTGCAGAACTACATCACACTGATGACTGCAATGGCAGAGTCACCTGTGTTGTCGGCAGCTGAGAGGAAACGGACGCTTGCCAATGTCATCAAGACCTACAGGCAGTACTTCAGGCCGCTGCTAGACGTTGACCTGCCGCTGTTCACTTTCACGGTCAACAGCGTCTTCCAGAGCATGGCGGTGGCAATGGCAGAGTACTACCACCTGACAACAGGCGAGGGACGTGACTTGATACTGGCGGACATGGCCGACTTCCTCCAGAGCATATACTCGCTTGTGAAACATGGAGCACCACACATTGGAGAGCAGCTGTCGCTCGGTGTCATCACCACTGCTGTGAGCCCCGTCCTGACGATGGCTGGAGAACTCCACCATGCCGAAGTGCGACTGGTCCTCACAGCCATCGGGCACCAGAGCGTAAGAGACATTGATGCCCAACGCCTCCTCGACCCACGTTCGTTCGCCACGAACTTTGCAAACACGCTCGTTACCACGGCATCACTCTCAGCAAAAGTGTTGAGGGGTGACACACGCGACCGTGTGCTCAGCAGGGCAGTATGGGACATCCTGAAGACGCACTGTTTCTTCGTCACCATAGGCATTGTAATCCGTGACGACATTATGAGTGCGACGTACCTTGCAGCCGAGGCCGTTGACGGCTTCGAGGAATCCAGGCTGCGGGAGGTTGTGGACATTGTGTGCATGCTGAACCGGGTGGCTGTGCAGAATCCCGCCAAGTATGACTACGAAGTGGCCGTGATGGCATACCCATACCTGCACTTCCTGGTAAATGCATGGAAACGACTTGGTGACGAGGACATCCTCAATGAAGCACAGGGAGTCATGACGACAGCGGTGTGTGCATGGCGCAAGTACGGGTTTGAGGAGAAGGCCGCGGAGCTTGAAGGTGAGTTCGGGCGGGCCATCACACCATATGGAGGTGGGACACAGTCGCATGTCTACTGACTGGACGCGTCCAGCAGCCACGATACCAATGACTGTAGGGAGGCCATTGTTGCAGGAGCCGAGGATGTTTCAGGGTCGCGGCGAACATCAGTGACCTGTTTGACAGATGTGTTGACGCTGGTCGTACATTATCAGGTGGCCCCGTGAAGCATCGCACCACGAGTCTACGCAAGATTGACTTCAATACACTAAAGAGGGTGCTTCACAAGAGGGCTCAAGCGCATCTATGCCCAATGCTTCGCGGAGCATTGCACAACAGAAAACCCATGAGTTGCCACGGCTTGTTGTGACACGACCATTGGGCCTTTGTAGTCAGGTCAATGACAGCAGGTCATCTGTCAAGGAAGATTCGCAATCATCTGTTTCCAGGTGATTGATTGTGGGGTCAGGCGCCGAAACCATAGTCGACGAGACCGTGGACATCGACGCTGGTGACTTCTGGGACATTTCGTTTGAGGCACAGAAGGGGGATACTATTACGGTGGCCGTCTGGGAGCTGGACGGTTACGACTTCGATGTCTTCATCCTTCGTGATGGTGATGTGGACGACAACTGGCTCTTGGATGATCATGCGCTCCTCGCAGCGGAACGCGAAATATACTGTCGTCGCCGATATCCGTTTCCAGAAACTGGCGTGTTTCATCTAGTTGTCAGCTGTATTCGTGCCCGGGAAGTCCCCCGCGAAGTACATGTGAAGATCACAAGGGAGAGAAAAGTCGAAAAAGTCGATGATGCACATCCAGTGCCAATGTCACGGGGAGCACTGGAGATGTCAGTACAATCGTCCTCTAGCGGCTGGTCGCATAGAGGCATGGCAACCCTCCTCGCAATTGTCGTTCTACTCATTTCCGTCACTGTAGTCGCCTATATAGTCCACCCCGGGCTTGGTGCTGCTGTTGTCCTTGTCAGCGGCCTATTGGGCGGACTCTTTCGAAAGGAAATCCGAGGAGCACTGGGACTTCACTCGTGAGTGACAGTCAGCAGGGCGTCGATAAGCCAACGTTTGCAACAATCCGAGTCAGAAGATACTGAATTCATCGTTTCATAGAGGTGGTCTGCAGAGGACGATGGCACGACACGCGACTCCTTGAGCAACTCTAGGTACTGCGCGAGCCACACTTTCTGTCCGCACGCCTCGGGCATTAGTAGCGGTGAGCTGAACACCTCGCCCGGAGGCTTGGTGCTTACACCCCCGCCCTATTCACCTCGTCTTCTACGAGAGCCCTCGTTCACAGACTCGACGTTGCTGTCACCAACCCCGTCGTCCCTCTCGGGAACGTCTGCAAAGTGGGTGTCTATTTTCGGGTCCGGCTTCGCGCTTAGATGCATTCAGCGCTTATCCGTTACGGCTTAGCTACCCGACAGTGCCCTTCCGGACAATCGGTACACCATAGGCCGCGACGAAGCGTTCCTCTCGTACCGGCTACATCTTGCCCTCAGACACCCGACAGCGCCAATAGATAGAAACCAACCTGTCTCGCAACGGTCTAAACCCAGCTCACGTTCGGTTTTAATCGGTGAGCACCCGCA